>JBAZFV010000001.1:0-67942 GCA_041653255.1 Sideroxydans sp.
GGGCACTACGGCATGATGGCGCTGGTACTCGTCGCCTTGAGCCTGACCGTGTGGCTGACGTTTCTCATCGCGCCCTGGGTCTCACGCCGCCTGGGCAGCATCGGCAGCACCATCGTCACCCGCCTGATGGGCCTGCTCCTCGCTGCCATTGCGGTGGAGTTTATTGCAGGCGGGTTGCGCGGGCTGTTTCCGGCCTGGGGCTGAAGACGGCCACGGTAGGCGGCCGGACGCCGGCAGCAGCGACCGGAAGGCTGCCTCTCATTCAATTTGCTTCATCAATGTCCGAGACCGCCAGCCGGCGCATGGTTGGACGCTGCTTGTCGTGGTGGCCGCTCATGCGTTGCAGCACACCGCGCAGAAAACCCACAGTTTCGACGATATACGGCCCTTTGTTCAGCATCACGCATTCTGCGCGGATCGACAGCGCCGCATCGGATACTTCAGCGCGCGAAGGGATGCCGCGCTTGGCCATAGTTTCCAGCACTTGTGTTGCCCAGATAACCGGGACATGCGCCGCCTCGCACAGGCAGAGTATCTCCTCCTGCACTTCAGACAGGCGTTCAAATCCGATTTCAACCGCGAGATCACCGCGCGCCAGCATGATGCCCAGTCCGGTGTACTGCATTCCAGCCAGCAGGATGTGTGGCAGATTTTCGAATCCCCGACGCGTCTCGATTTTCAGCACACATCCAAGGTGCGCGGCCTTTGCAGCCTGCAATTGCCGGTGCAGCGCGCGCACATCTTCAGCCTGACGCACAAAGGAGAGACCGACAATATCGATATGAGCTGCCAGTGCGTTCAGATTGGCGATATCGTCCACGGTCAATGCCGGCACCTTAAGATCGGTATCCGGCAGATTGATGCCCTTCTCCGGCCACAGCTTGCTGCCGCGTGGCGCAGCATGCGTGATCTCAACCCCGATGCATGCCGGCTCGACCGACCTGACAATGCCGCCGATCTTGCCATCGTCGAACCAGATCGCATGCTCCACTTTGACCGCATCGAACACGGCATCCAGTGAACAGGGAATGCGCGCCGGCTGTAGACAGCGCCCTTCATCGTCACAGACAGCCAGTTCGCCCGTCTGGTCACTGCGCACGAGATGCAGCAGGTCCCCCTGATGAAGCAGGATTGGCAGACGGATTTCCGGCAGTTCGCCCGGCGCGCCTTCGGCGATCAGATTCTCCTGACGATAGAGTTTGCAGCGCGCGTTCTGATCGATGAAGGCATGCTGATGGCACTTGGCGAGCCAGGAATCCCCATATCGTTCATGCACGATGAGATGCCGGCGCGAGCCGCGCGTGTCGTCCACATCCAGCGTGTCGCGCGCGTGCACCTGTGCCAGCAGCTCATCTGCGATGGGCAGCACGGCATCGACCGCCAGTGTCGGCGTCTCCGGCCTCCCGGCCGGGGTCAACCAGACCAGTGCTGGCGCAGCCTCACGCCCCCAGGCATCCCGTCTGACCTTGAACTCAAGCAAACGGCCGGACGCACTGATTTCCCCCGTGCGTAATTTCGGCCCCGCCAGATCCGCATACACCTTGCATGACTTGCCGAGCACCTTTCCGGCACTGTGCAGATGGGCGATCATCGCCAGCCAGGCGGCGGCATCATCATGCGCGCAGTTGATACGCATCACCTTCATGCCCGCCGCCAGCAGGCCATACACCAATTGCGGATCATTCGCCGCCTCACCCGGCATAGTCACCATGATGCGGGTCGGGAATGGATCGGCGGTCGCGCCAAATAATGCCTGAGTGTGTTCCCCCAGCAGGGTACAGCCTTGTGCCAGAACAGAATGTGCGGGCTCGTCTTCCGGATAAGGCAGGCCGGCAAGCGCATGCAGGGCGTTCGCCACTGCATTGAGACTGCCGAGGGTATGGGCTTCGGCACGCCCGAGCCGGCTCAAGCCAAGTTCGGCCAATTCCAGTTGCAGCTCGCGAATGTCGTGTTGGCGCAAAGCCAGATAATGCAGCAGATTACAGGCGCTTTCCTGATAGGTGTGCACACTGGATGAAACCAATTCTTCATGCTGCGCGGCGAACGCGAACACATCCTGACGCAGCTTATCCAATGCCGGGATGAGATAACGGGAGATTCTTTCGCGGCTTGGCTTCATAATGGGGCATGTGACCTGTGATTGTTTATTGCAAGTCTGCCGAATAATTGTGACACGAAGATTGCACTCCCGAAATGCCATTAGAACAAATACGTCTCTCCAAACTCATGTCCGCACAGGGACTCTGCTCGCGCCGCGAAGCGGATGATTACATCGCCAAAGGCTGGGTGAAAGTGGACGGCGTGACCGTCAGCGAACTCGGCAGCAAGATATTGCCGACGCAGAAGATCACGCTGGAGCGAGCCGCACAGGCCAAACAGGCAGGGCGCGTCACCATCCTGCTGCACAAGCCGGTGGGCTATGTGTCGGGGCAGGCGGAGCAGGGTTACAAACCCGCTATTCTGCTGATCGATGGATCCACGCGTTGGGAGCAGGATGCCACGCCACTGCGCTTCCATCGCAGCCAGTTCCTCAACCTCGCTCCCGCCGGACGCCTCGACATCGACTCGACCGGACTGCTGGTGCTGACCCAGGACGGGCGCATCGCCAAACAGCTTGTCGGTGAGGATTCGCCGATTGAAAAAGAATATCTGGTGCGCGTACAGGGCACGTTAGTCGGCAATGGCATGGCGCTGCTCAATCACGGCCTGACGCTGGACGGAAAGAAACTCAAACCGGCCAAAGTGAGCTGGCAAAATGATGACCAGCTGCGCTTCATCCTGCAGGAAGGGAAGAAACGCCAGATCCGCCGCATGTGCGAGATGGTGGGGTTGAGAGTCAGCGCATTGAAACGCGTGCGCATCGGGAAAGTCAGGCTGGGCGAGTTGCCGCAGGGGCAGTGGCGCTATCTGCGCGAGGATGAAACATTTTAGGCGGGGGATACAAGCACCATGAGCCGATCATGATCTCCCACCTGTCCGCCTTGCTGGTTCTAATCGGCCTGATCATTCATATGGCAACGCTCGCCCCGCTGCGCAGACTGATCGCGCTGCTCCCCGCCGGAACACTGCGCACCAAATGGTTTGCCATGAGCGGTCTGATTTTTATCTTCATCGCGGGTTACCTCGGCTACATCGTGGTGCTTTGGGGCAAACAGACCGGATGGCACGAACTCCCCATTCCCGGCATATTTCTTCTTGGCGCAATATTTGTGCGGCTGACGATTGGGCTCTCGCTGCAAACCGCTATTGATCTGCGGCGCATCGATTTACTTGAATCCGAGAACATCACCGATCAGCTGACACAGGTATATAACCGCCGCTATCTGGATCGCCGCCTTGAAGAAGAAGTCGCACGATCATCCAGATATGCGCTCGACCTTTCCGTTCTGCTGCTCGACATCGATCATTTCAAGCAGGTCAATGACACTTATGGTCACCAGACCGGCGACGCCACCTTGAGTGCATTGGGTGGTCTGATAAAGTCCTCGCTGCGTAATCTGGATGTTGTCGCGCGCTATGGCGGAGAAGAATTTCTGGTGATTTGTACCAATACCGCCATCGATGGCGCTGCCCTGGTGGCAGAGAATCTGCGCCATCTGATTGAGTCACACCCGATCGAGATTGCGGATACCTCAGGCGCAATTCGAACCATTCAGGTCAACATCAGCATTGGCGTGGCAGGATTGAGTGCAAGTATCGACAGCAAAGAAAAACTGATTCAAGCCGCAGACCGCGCACTGTATCAGGCAAAAGAACAAGGCAGGAATCGCGTCATCGTTGCCACGACTGAAGTCATGGAATCCGTGAAACCTTTATAGTCAAACACCAGCTTCCTCACCTGCCGCCTTGTCTTGGCCGGACTGTCGCTTCAATGTTCCGCTTCTCCGCCGGGCACCGGCGCGTGCTCCACCAACAGCGAATACAGCCTGCGGCTATCGGCACGCATTACTGTGAATTTACATTCGCCTAGTTGGAAATGCTCGCCGCGCTTGGGGAGCTGACCAGCTGCCTTGAGCACGAGGCCGCCGACAGTATCGTAGTCATCGTCGCTGAACGCCGTGCCCAGAATCGTATTGAAGTCAACAATCTCGGTATCGGCCTTGACGCGCCAGTGCGTATCGTCCTGGCGGATGATGTTGTCTTCGTCCTCGTCAAAATCGAATTCATCGGCGATATCGCCAACGATCTGTTCCAGCACATCCTCGATCGTCACCATGCCGCAAACACCGCCGTATTCATCCACCACCAGCGCGAGATGATTGTGGTTACTGCGAAAATCGCGCAGCAGCACATTGAGTCGTTTTGATTCTGGAACAAACACAGCTGGACGCAGCATATCGCGCACATCGAATTCTTCACCCGCGTAGTGGCGCAACAGGTCTTTCGCCAGCAGGATGCCAATGATGTTGTCCTTGTCGCCATCGGCGACAGGGAAACGCGAGTGTGCGGTCTCGATAACGAACGGAACGAATTGCTCCAGTGGCTGACTGATGTCGATGACATCCATCTGCGCGCGCGGAATCATGATATCGCGCACTTTGGTCTCGGAAACCGAGATCACACCTTCCATCATGGAAAGCGCATCAGCATCGAGCAGATTGCGCTGATAGGCGTTGTACAGCAGCGCGATGAGCTGTTCGCGATCCTCCGGCTCCCGCAACAACATCGTGGAAAGCCGTTCCAACAAGGTGGGTTTATTGCCGTTACTGCTACTGTCTGAACCGTCCATTACCTAACATCAACTAACAAGATAAGGCGCAGGATACCGTAATTTTAGAAGCAACGCAGTCTCGCGCGCTTCCATCCGCCCTGCCTCGCGCTGCTTCTGGTGGTCATAGCCCTGCAGATGCAGCGTTGCGTGCAGGGTGAGATGCGCATAATGCGCGAGCAAATCCTTGCCATGCTCCTTCGCCTCGCGCGCCACCACCGGCGCACAGATCACCACGTCTCCGTACAGTGTGCAGTCCGGCATATCGTCATAAACGAAAGTCAGCACATTGGTTGAGTAATCCTTGCCGCGATAGGCCAGGTTCAGCGCGTGCCCCTCGATCTCATCCACGATGCGCAAGACCATCTGCACGTCACGCTCCAGTGCGATCTTTACCCAGCGCCGAAATTGTTGCCGCGTCGGCATTTCTTTCGCGGTGCTGGCGTATTGCACCGACAGCGAAAGTTTATGCGCGTCAGTCATCATTTTTATGGTCGACCTTCTCGTAGGCGGAAACAATCTTCTGCACCAGCGGATGGCGCACCACGTCCTCTGCCATAAATTGCTGGAAGGCGATGCCGCGTACATCCTTGAGCACGACACGCGCATCGTTGAGTCCACTCTTCTGCCCGCGCGCCAGGTCGATCTGGGTTACATCGCCGGTGATGACCGCCTTGCTGCCGAAACCGATGCGAGTGAGAAACATTTTCATCTGTTCCGGCGTGGTGTTCTGCGCCTCGTCCAGGATGATGAAAGCGTGGTTCAGCGTGCGCCCGCGCATATACGCCAGTGGCGCAATCTCGATCGCGCCGCGCTCGAATGCCTTGGCCACTTTTTCCAGCCCCATCAGATCGTAAAGCGCATCGTACAAGGGACGCAGATAGGGGTCGACCTTTTGCGCCAGATCACCGGGCAGAAATCCGAGACGCTCGCCCGCCTCCACTGCCGGACGTACCAGCACCAGGCGCTTCACGTTCTCGCGTTGCAGTGCATCGACCGCCGAGGCAACCGCAAGATAGGTTTTGCCGGTTCCGGCCGGACCGATACCGAAGGTGATATCGTGTTGCTGGATGGCTTGCAGATATTCATTCTGGCGCACCGTCCTTCCGCGCACCTCGGCTTTGCGCGTCATCAGTAGCGGCACAGATTCACTGCCCGCATCATGCAGGTCGCGCTTCATCGATTCGATCAGACCGAGTTGCAAACGCTCCAGCGTGATGTCGTGTTTCGCTTCCAGATAGAATCGCTCCAGCACGGCACGTGCCAGCCCGGCCTGCTCGCCAGAAATGGTGAAATGTTCGCCGCGATGGGAGATGTTCACCTCCAGCGCGGTTTCAATCTGACGCAGGTTCTCATCAAATGCGCCGCACAGATTGGCCATGCGTTCATTGTCCACCGGTTCGAAAGAAAGATGCTCACTGCCACTCATCGTTACGCCTCCACTTCGCCGCGCAGGGTATGCATGGTCCCGGACAGAATTCGTACATCCACATAGCGCCCCAACATGCCCGGGGATCCTGCAAAATTCACCACCCGATTGTTTTCAGTGCGTCCCGCCATCTCCTGTTCGCTCTTGCGCGAAATATTCTCCACCAGCACACGCTGCACTGTCCCTGCCATCGCATTGCTGACTTGCTGCTCCAGCTCGGCGATACGCGCTTGCACCCGATGCAAACGCGCCAGTTTGGTTTCGTGAGGTGTTTCGTCTGCCATCTCGGCAGCCGGTGTACCGGGGCGCGGACTGAAGAGGAAGCTGAAACTGGCATCGAATCCAACTTCGTCGATGAGCTTCATCGTCGCCTCGAAATCAGCATCTGTCTCACCGGGAAAGCCGATGATGAAATCTGAAGTGATCGAGATATCCGGCCTTGCGGCGCGCAACTTGCGCACGATGGATTTGTATTCCAGCGCGGTGTAGCCGCGCTTCATCGCCGCCAGAATACGATCAGAACCCGATTGCACCGGCAAATGCAGATGGCCGGCCAACTTGGGCGTGGCGGCATACAGATCGATCAAGCGCTGCGACATCTCGCGCGGATGCGAAGTGGTATAGCGCAAACGTTGCACCAGAGGCTTTGCAGCGACGGCCTGCAAAAGGAAGGCGAAATCGACGGTATCGCCATCTTCGGTCTCGCCCTGATAGGCATTCACATTCTGCCCGAGCAGAGTGATCTCGCTCACACCCTGCGCCGCCAACCCGTCCACTTCACGCATCACATCGGCAAATGGACGCGAAACCTCCTCGCCACGCGTATATGGCACCACGCAGAAAGTGCAGTACTTGCTGCACCCTTCCATGATGGAGACAAACGCCGTGCCATGCGTGGTCTGCGCGGCAGGCAAGTGGTCGAATTTCTCGATCTCGGGGAAACTGATATCGACCTGCGACCTACCGCTTGCACGCCGTGCTGCAATCAGTTGCGGCAAGCGATGCAGCGTCTGCGGGCCAAACACCATATCCACGTAGGGCGCGCGCTTGATGATCGCCTCGCCCTCCTGGCTGGCCACACAACCGCCGACACCGATCAGCAGGTTCGGGTTGTGTTGCTTCAACGCGCGCACACGCCCTAGGTCAGAAAAAACCTTTTCTTCCGCCTTCTCACGGATCGAACAGGTGTTGAACAGGATGATATCCGCCTCTTCCGGACGGTCGGTTTGCGTCATATCCTCACAGGCATGGAGCACATCGGCCATCTTGTCCGAGTCGTACTCGTTCATCTGGCAGCCGTAGGTCTTGATGTAAAGCTTGCTAGTCATGCTGTCTTCCGTTCTGGTTAATTCTGTTTGGGTGGGGAAAACCCTGAAAAACTGAATATTTCAAGCTTCCTCACACCTATAGCCATGCCCGCCCGAGGTGGTCCGGCGCAGGGCATATTACATAAAAAAGTGTCCGCTCAAAGAAATCCCAAGTAAGCCTTTGGTTTTACTGCCGGGACAGATCCTGCTTTGAATACAAATCCAGGCACAAAGAATTTGCCTGCCCGATTGTTTGTGCTAGGATTGCACCCGATTCTTTTGATAGTCGTTTGTTCAACCTAAGTCTCTGGAGGAGAAGCATTATGGCCTTTATTACTGACGTGGCTTCCATCGGAACCGCTATCGCATCCGTCGTTTTTGCGGTATGGATGATTAAACAGTTGTTCGCTGATTAAGATCGGCCAACAACCGCTGCTCCAAAACAAAACTCCAGCCTCGGCTGGAGTTTTTTTATTTGGTGGATAGGTGACCTTGAATAATTTTCCGAGCAGCTTGATTTGATTAAATTAAATCTATCGTAAAGTCACCAGTTGCCCCCAAATCGCAATTCAAACGAACACGCACTTGAACCATAAACCGCCAACTCGTACAGCGTGGGAATTATACAATTTTCAGGAAGCAAAATCGACCCATGATCGAGACACTCTCTAACACGTAATGGGCGCCGGACTACCGCAACAACCTCAAGTATCACTACGAATTAACATTCCATTTTTCAAATTCTTTTGGCAACACCATTTTCATTTGCCTGCATTGGCGCTTGACTAAAGAAATACCAAATGGCCTAATCGACTCCATAATATGAGCCGATTAAGGAGCTATAAAATGGCAATGGAAACGATACTGTCCGACTTGTCAGTCAGCATGACTGAATTTAAGAAGAACCCCAATGAGGCTCTCAGAGAGTCGGGCGGACGCGCTGTAGCCGTGCTCAGCCACAATAAGCCCGCCTTTTATATGGTGCCGCCGGACCGTTACGAAGCCATGCTAGAAGAAATCGACGACCTGCATCTTGTGCGCGTAGCCAAAGAACGCCTAAAACAAAAAGATCGCGCCATCGAGGTAAAGCTGGATGACCTCTAGGCAGGCCGAACACAAACCCGCCACCAAATACCGCCTCAAATTCGTGCCTGATGCATGGCGAGAATGGCAGGCGCTGGACGGCTCAATCAAACAGGCACTCAAACCTCTGTTGGCAAAACGCCTGCAAAACCCGCATGTACCCGGCGCACTCCTGCACAGGGAATTAGCTGGTTGCTACAAAATAAAGTTGCTCAAGCAGGGATACCGCTTGGTTTACGTGATTGAGAACAACGAGCTGGTTGTGCTGGTGTTGTCCGTAGGCAAGCGCGAAAACAACGCCGCATATCTGACGGCAGCAAAACGCATTAAATAATCGATAGTTAACGAGTCTTTTTTCAGCAAGCCGAAGTAATTTATTCAGGTAATTTGCGCCGCATTTGGGGAGGGGTGTCAATTGACAATCAAAGTCAGACCATCACCGTCGCTAAGCCCATATTGTTTGTCACGTGGCCGTGTTGCTTGTACCGCCTTATCGTTCAACTTTCCCATTTTGTCTCCAATCCATATACCAGTACTCACAGACTAAAATAACCGGCGAGATTACTCACCCCGATACTCACAGCCGGATTGGACGCAGGCGAACAATTGAGAACTGTCCTGAACAAATACGAACAACTAAAAAATTTTTAGTTGTTCGTATTTATGAGACATTTTGTGATTTTTTGACAATAAATAAAGCCAGCCTACGGGGGCTGACTTTTCATGATTTGGTGGTGATAGGTGGATTTGAACCACCGACCCCAGCATTATGAGTGCTGTGCTCTAACCAACTGAGCTATATCACCAGAATTCTTCGAGCAGAAGGATATCCGGCCAAAAAGAGGGCGGCATTTTGCTGATTTAGGCGCTCCCTGTCAATTGCAGTCTGTGGATTTCAGCTCACTATCCGGGAAATCCTGCTGCATCTGGTTCAATTTATCTTCGATTCCCGCATCGATTCCGGTCAATTCAAATATGGTGAATTTAAGCCTGCTCTGCCGCTCGCCCACTTTCGCCGTGCGCACCCCTTTGGTTTTCAATACTTCCAGGAAGTTGCCGGCCGCCTGTTCGGTGCGAAATACACCGAGCGAGATGGCATGCAACCATTCACCTTTTTCCTGCACCACAAAGTAGTCATTCACACCAAGTTTCTTAAGCTGATCAATTTTTCGATTTACCTGGTTGATATTCTTTTGCGGCGGCATATACACCCAGTAACCGCCTACATGTTCGACGCTGCGCCGTTGCAATCTATCTCCAAGTTGCAGTGTTGCCAGCGCCGCGTCCGCCTGCACCAGATTCTCGCCGGAGAACTCTCCCCATACCAGACAGCGCGGGGCGGGAGGTATCACGGTCAGTTCCGGGCTCAATTGCGAGGCAGGTGGCACGGCAGCGGCCTGTGGTGCACTGACGGGGACAGGATCGGCGAGTAAACGCGGGGCTGCCGCATCCCGCAACCGGATTTTGTTCGCATTGAACTCTGCTTGCGTCAATAGTGCTTCCGGCGTGTCGGTTAGTGCCGCACCCCAGCGTATCAGGACAAAGAACAATACATTGACCAGCAACAACAGTATCAACCAGACCCTGCTCATACCTTATTTTCTCCGATCACTTGCAAACCGTGTAGCACCAATTCATCCACCCGCTCACAGGGTACAGCCAGTTGTGCCATGACGGATTCGGCCGCCCCGCCCGCTATGATGCAGCGCGCAACACCGCAACGCTGCTGCAACAATGCGTACTGCTGTGTGATTGCGCCCTGTGTTGCGCGCAGCGCACCAGTCGTCATCGCATCTGCGGTATTCAAGGGGAAATCGCAGAGAGCACCCTTCTCCGCTTGCACTTGTGCAGTGTTGGCGTTCAAGCTGCGCCGCAGCAAAGTCAGGCCGGGCAAAATCAGGCCACCAATGAACTCCCCATCGGCGGATAAGGCATCCAGTGTGGTGGCGGTGCCACAATTAATCACCAGACATGTTCCACGCACTTGGTGCCACGCACCAATGAGTGCAGCCCAGCGGTCGCTGCCGAGCTGTTGCGGCAGTTGATAACCGTTGCGCACCCCGCATTGCTCCGCGCAAGCCGTAACGAAGGTCGGTGCACACGACCACACTGAAAGAAGCGTGCGCAGCCGAGCCGCCATGTCTGCTCCCGCCACATTGGAAACCAGAATGCGAGACGGCGCTGGCAACTGTGCGAACACACTTGCCAGCGTGTCGATCTGTGCATTGTCGAGCACGCCGCGCTCCACCCAGCACCCGGCTTCGACCCGCACCCATTTGCAGCGACTATTCCCGATGTCCAGCAACAACACTCAACACCCCCTCAAACTGATCTCACCTGCATGGAATACCTGTTCACCTGCCGCCGTTGTCACACGCAATGCGCCTTCATCGGTCACACCACGCACTTGCCCGGTAACCTGCACCCCGTCCGGCAAGACCAAGGTGACGGTGCGCTGCTGGAATACATGGTTGCGCTCCCACTCGGCACGCAACACGCCAAATCCGTGTGCTGCGAACTCATCCAATATACGCAACAGATGCTTCAACAACATTCCAAACACCCGATTGCGTTCGGCCAGCGGCACGCCAGCTGCGGCAAGATCACCCACCGGCTGGCCGATCGCGGCACGCGTGGTTTCACTCACCGCCAGATTCAGGCCGATACCGATTACCACCGCGCTCGGCCCCAGCATATCGCCCTGTGCCTCCAGCAAAATGCCCGCCAATTTACCCTCGCCCAACAGGATATCGTTTGGCCATTTCAGACCGACACCCTGCACACCCAGTTCATCCATGGCACGCAGAACGGCAACACCGACTGCCAGGCTCAAGCCGGACAGCGCCCCCACCCCGCAACCGAAGCGCCAGAGCAGGGAGAACGTCAGCGCATCACCCAGTCCCGCATGCCACGATCTGCCCAGACGCCCGCGCCCGGCACTTTGCCACTCCGCCGCCAGCACGCTGCCGGACGGTGCGCCGAGTGCCGCGCGCTGCAACAACACGGCATTGGTGGAAGTCGCGTGATCGGCGATTTCCAGATGCACCTTTCTGCCCACATCGGCCAGTTGGCTCTCGATCATTGCGGTATTTAGCCAATACAGGGGCTGCGCCAGCCGATAGCCGCGTCCGCGCACACGGTGCAAAACCAGACCACACCCACCGGTATCGTGCAGGGCGTTATGCACACTCGCCCGCGAAAAGCCAAGCTGCGCAGCCATTGCTTCACCGGAGTGGAATTCGCCATCTGCCAGCAAGTGCAGCAAAGCGAATGTCAGCGGGCGCGGAGTATCTTTCACAGCGGGATTCATTGTGCCAGATCAGTACACAGCGGCACTCCACCCTGCTCCAGGAACTGTACGATTTCTTCGCGGCGTTTCAAGGTGTCCTGATAACCGAGATCAATCAGCGCGCGGCAATAAGATTTTTCGAACAGCAGATAACTGACCAGATTGGCACCATTCCCCCGTCTTACCCCAAGCAAGCGCAACGACACACGGATCGTCCACGGCAGATGCTTTATATAGCGCTCGGCGATCTTCTCCAGCGGTTGACTGGGCGTGATCACCAGTGCGTCTATTTTGCGCAGCGTGAGCTGTGAGCGTAGCGCCTCGGGAATCATGCTCACGGTACGATTGATACGTTGCAGGCTCTCCAGATCCACTTCCAGACCGTCGAGGAAAATACTGTCCAGCGCATGTCCCGCAATCTCCGCCAACGATGGGTAGCGCTCGATCTTGGCGCGCTTGTCCGTTTCATCTTCCGCCTGTTGGCCGACCCCAACCACCAGCACCCGTTCCGCCCCCAGATGCAGGGCAGAGCTGATGGGAGCGATCTGCCGCATCGAGCCATCACCGAAGAATTCGCGATTGACGTGCACTGCCGGAAACATGAAAGGCAATGCCGAGGAGGCCAGCAGATGCTGAATGTCAATCAAGGTCGGAACACCGACCCGGCGCGCACGCCTCCATGGCTTGATTTCAGCCGCGCCCTGATAAAAAGTCACAGAATGACCGGAGCCATAACCGGATGCAGTAATACCAAGCGCATGCACTATGCCGTCATCAATCTGGCGCTGGATCAGCTCGCACGGCAGAATGCGTTCCAGAAAGGTGCGCAAGGGAGAATTGTCCAGCAACGACACCTGGTTGTAGCGATTGCTGCCCAGCATGCTCAACATCAGCCCCAACAGCCAGCGCCCGCTATTGCTCAACACACCCAGGACATCGGCGCGGTAAATATCGGTAATATTCGCGTTGTTCCAGACATTGAGCAGGTAGCGCACACCCTTGCGAAAATGTCGCGCGTTAACCGCCAGTGTTACCGCATTCAGCGCACCCGCAGAAGTGCCGCATACCACACTGAACGGAAGTTTTGCACGATAAGGCGTGAACTCAGCCAGCGCCTTCAGCACACCAACCTGATAGGCGACACGCGCACCGCCACCGGTAAGGATGAGTCCGATCTTCTGTTTCGACATCGTCTGCAGGTCTTGTTTACGCGCGCGTTCTTACTGACTCGAGTGCATCCCGCAAGGTCTCTTCGGGCAGTTCATTGAGATATTCGGCTATCTTCTCCGCGGGCTCTACTGCCTTTGGTTGCAGCAAGGCAACCTCAACGTTATCCACCAGCACCGCGGCTGCCCCGACCACTCTGAGCAGGCGCGTGCGCTCCGCCATCAACATCTCGATTTCCTTGCTCAACAACTCGACTTCCTGTTTGTTCATCACTCGCTCCTTGTTTTGACGCTGGCGACCGCCAGCGCACTCATGTTCACGATGCGGCGCGCGGTTGCGGTCGCGGTCAGAATATGCGCTGACTTGTTCGCTCCCAGCAGAATGCTGCCGATGGTGATGCCATCACCCGCCGTCATCTTGAGCAGATTGTAGGCGATATTGGCCGCATCCAGATTGGGCATCACCAGCAGATTCGCTTGCCCCTTCAGACGTGCCGCCGGGAATATCTGGTTGCGCATGGTTTCCGACAGTGCCGCATCACCATGGATCTCACCCTCCACTTCCAGCTCCGGCGCTTGCAGCTCCAGCAATTCGCGCGCGCGCGCCATCTTGCGCGCCGAGGCATCATCATGGCTACCGAAGTTGGAATGTGACAGCAGCGCGACCTTGGGCACGATACCGAAGTAGCGCACCTCTTCTGCCGCCAGCATCGTCAGCTCGGCCAACTGCTCGGCGCTCGGGTCGAGATTAACATGCGTATCGCAGATGAACAGGGTGTGCTTCGGCAACAGCAGGATGTTCATCGCACCGTATACGCTGCCGCCGGGGCGATGGCCGATCACCTCGTCGATGTAGCGCAAGTGGTAGAGAGGCTGATCCACCGTGCCGCACAACATGGCCTCAGCCGCACCCATGTGTACCAGCATGGCGGCGATCAACGTGCTGCGCCGGTGCATCTCACGCTTGGCAACATCGGGGGTCACCCCGCCACGTGCGCGCAGGCGATGGTATTCCATCCAGTATTCACGGAAACGCGCGTCATTGTTCGGGTCGACCAGTTCAAAGTCCTGGCCGGGACGGATGCGCAAACCCAGTCGCTCGATGCGTGTCGCAATCACATCCGGGCGACCAACCAGAATCGGTTTTGCAATCCCTTCGTCCACCACGGTCTGCACCGCATGCAGCACGCGCTCATCTTCACCCTCGGCATAAGCCAGCCGGCGTGGTGATTTCTTTGCCATCTCGAACACCGGCCTCATCAGCAGGTTGGAGTGATAGATAAAACCGGACAGATGTTCAATGTAAGCGCGCATATCGGCGATCGGGCGTGTTGCCACACCGCTGTCCATTGCCGCCTGCGCCACCGCCGGTGCGACCTTGGAGATCAGGCGCGGATCAAACGGTTTCGGGATTAGGTATTGCGGCCCAAAACTCAAGCTTTCTTCGCTATATACTGCCGCCACCTCTTCCGACTGCTCCGCTTCGGCCAACTCGGCGATGGCGTACACCGCCGCTTTCTTCATCGCCTCGTTGATGGCGGTCGCACCCACATCCAGCGCACCACGGAAGATGTAGGGAAAACACAGAACGTTGTTCACCTGGTTCGGATAGTCGGAGCGGCCCGTCGCCAGGATCGCATCCGGACGCACCTCCAGCGCTTCCGTCGGCAATATTTCAGGTGTGGGGTTGGCCAAGGCAAAGATCAGAGGCCTCGCCGCCATCTGCTGCACCATCTCCGGCTTCAGTACGTCGCCTGCCGACAGCCCCAAAAACACATCTGCACCCTCAATGACCTCGGCCAGTTTGCGCTGGGGAATGTCGCGTGCATAGCGCGCCTTGTTGTCGTCCATCTCCTCCGCTCGACCCTTGTACACCACGCCTTTGATATCAGTGACGATGACGTTCTCCATGCGCACACCGAGACTGACCAGCATATCCAGGCAAGCCAGTGCCGCCGCACCCGCGCCACTCGCCACCAGCTTCACATCTTCGATCTTCTTGCCGACTACTTTGAGGCCGTTCAACAACGCCGCGCCAACGATGATGGCCGTGCCATGCTGGTCATCGTGGAACACCGGGATATGCATGCGCTCGCGCAGTTTGCGCTCGACATAGAAACATTCGGGCGCCTTGATATCTTCCAGATTGATGCCGCCAAAAGTCGGCTCCAGCGAAGCGATGATATCTACCAGTTTTTCAGGGTCGTTCTCCGCAATCTCGATATCGAACACGTCGATCCCGGCAAACTTCTTGAACAAGACCGCCTTGCCTTCCATCACCGGCTTCGCCGCCAGCGGGCCGATATTGCCCAGACCCAGCACTGCTGTGCCGTTGCTGATGACCGCCACCAGATTGCCGCGCGCCGTCATGTTGCGCACCTCGGACGGGTCCGCCACGATCAGCTCGCAGGCCGCCGCCACCCCGGGCGAATACGCCAGTGCCAGATCGCGTGCCGTGTGCAGCGGCTTGCTCGCATTGACCGTGATCTTGCCCGCCGGGGATTGGCGATGATATTGCAGTGCGGCTTCGCGCATTTGCCTGTCCATGGTGGTCTCGTCTGTTGTTAAGAGCGTAATGCCCGAGGATTATAGTCTTCGAACCGAGCCGAGGGGATCGCCTTCACGCCTCGCGCGGCTGATGATTCAGCCCCAACGTACGCAAGGTGTGCTGGCGCAGCTCGTGCAGCAATGACACGTTTTCATCCAGCGATTCACCGTAGGATGGGACCATCTCCTTCAGCTTGCGTTGCCACTCGGCGGATCTCATACGCGGTTTGAAACAACGTTCGATCACTTCGATCATCGCCTGCACCGAAGTCGAGGCGCCGGGTGATGCACCCAACAGCGTGGCCAGCGTGCAATCCCGGGAAGTAACGATCTCGGTGCCGAATTCCAGCTTGCCACCATTGGTATCGCAGCCTTTGATGATTTGCACGCGCTGGCCGGCTGCTGCCAATTGCCATTGATGCTCGGTCGCATCGGCGTAGAACTCGCGCAGGGAGGCAACCCGCTCTTTGTGCGACTTGAAGGCTTCGCCCACCAGATAACGCGTGAGATTCATATTGTCCCGCGCCACCGACAACATCGGTTTCAGATTTGCCGATTTCAGTGAAGAGAACAGATCAAGCACCGACCCTTCCTTGAGAAACTTGGTGGTGATGCTGGCGAACGGACCGAACAGCAAGACCGACTCGCCGCCAATGATGCGTGCATCCAGATGTGGCACCGACATCGGCGGCGCACCGACTGCGGCACGCCCATACACTTTGGTCGTGTGCTGGCACACGATCTTGGGGTCATGGCAGATCAGCCACTGTCCACTAATGGGAAAGCCGCCGTAACCCTTCGCTTCAGGGATACCGGATTTTTGCAGCAGCGGCAGCGCGCCACCACCCGCACCCAGAAATACGAATCCGGCTTCGATCGTCCTGGTCTTGTCGCTGTGGTTGTCTTTCACCCGCACATGCCAGCTTCCGTCATCATGTTGCTTCATGCTCGTGATGGTATGGCTCAGTTTCAATTCAAAGTTATCCAGCTTCAACAACGCCCTCACCAGCTTGCGCGTCAGGAAACCGAAATCGATATCCGTACCGTGCTTCACCTGCGTCGCGGCAACTTTCTCTTGCGGGTCGCGCCGGTGCATCACCAGCGGCATCCACTGTCGCAACACGGCATGCTCCTCGCTGTACTCCATCTCCTCGAACAGATGGTGTTTATGCAGTGCCTGATAACGTTTGCGCAGGAAGGCAACATCCTCCGCCCCGCGTACGAAGCTCTGGTGATAAACCGGATTGATAAATTTCTCCGGCGTCGGCAACAAACCCTGCTCAACCAGATACGACCAGAATTGCAGAGACATCTCAAACGCCGCATTTATTTCCAGCGCACGGTCAATATTGATGCTGCCATCGGGCATTTCGGGGGTGTAGTTAAGTTCACAATACCCCGCGTGCCCGGTACCGGCATTGTTCAAACCGTGCGAGCTTTCGTTCGCCACTCTGGCCTGCCGTTCGACCATCAATATCTTCAGCGACGGATCGAGCTGCGCCAGCAACTTGCCCAGCGTCGCACTCATCACGCCCGCCCCGACCAATAACACATCCACTTTCTGGTTCGACATCTCATTCTTCCGTAATCTGTCGGACTGAAGTCCGACCTGCACGCCATTCTACCTGCTCATCCCCGCCAGTATCTTTTCCAGCCGCTTCACCGACACGATCACAGGTGTCTTCAGTTCCTGTGCGAACAGCGATACGCGCAGTTCCTGCAACATCCAGCCGAAGTCATCCAGCCGTTCGTCGCGTACGCCCTGCTGTGCTTGCAGCCTGCGCTGCCATTGCTGCTGCAGCGGCTGCAACTGGGACATGTTCGTCGCGTCGCGCGCGGGGTTGCTGCGCAGCTTTTCCAGCCGCACATTGATCCCCTTCAGATAGCGCGGCATATGCTGCATGCGCTCGTAGGGCGTGCGGGCGATCCAGCCTTTGCCGAGCAGTGATTCCAGTTGCTGGCGGATGTCTTGCGTGACCAGTCCGTGCGATTTGAATGCGGGCAATGTTTTCTGCAGTGCCTGATGTTCGGTCAGCACCGTACCGACCAAGCGCGCGATCTCCTGCCCCACCAGATTGAGGCGCGATTTGGCGTCTTTGCAGCGCGCATTGAAAGACTTCTCGTCATCCGGCAGCGGGTCGTTCAGGCAGCAACGGTCGAAGGTCACGGTGAGTATCTGCTGCTGCAAGTCCTGCTGGCTGCCGAAGGGCAGGAATAACATGGCCATCTTTTGCAAGTCGGGCAGGTTCTTCTCCAGAAACTTTATCTGCTCTTTCAGCGCCAGCATAAACAAGCGACGCAGACCGGCATGATGCACAACCTGCGCTTCGTCGGCGGTATCGAAAGCTTGTAAGGTCACCGCATCGCCTTCGTCATGCAGCGCGTTGAACACCGTCACTTGCTGTCCGGCGCGCGGCACTTGTGTGGTCTCGGCGAAGTCGCCGAAGGTCCATGATGTGTAGCGTTCTTTGTTGCTCGTGACTGCGGCCTGCGCCTGCTTCACCGGCGCACTGGCAGCCAACGATACTTTGGGTGCCCACTCACCGCGCAATTGCAGGAAGTTGCGTCCCATTCCAAGCTGGCGCCCATGTTCATCGATCACGCGAAAGTTCATCAGCAGGTGCGGCGGCAGTTGTTCCAGACGGAAAGCATCCGGCGGCACGTCGACTTGTTTCTGCTCACGCATGTAGCGCGCGATGGCTTGCAACAGTGAGACGTCGGATGCCTTCACTTCGGCACAGAAGGCAGCAGCGAACTCCGGCACCGGTACACAATGACGACGCAGTTTCTGCGGCAATGATTTCAGCAGTTGCGCCACCTTCTCCGCCAGAATGCCAGGCACCAGCCATTCGCAGCGCGCAGGTTGTACCTGATTGACCAGCGCCTGCGGCACAGTCAGCGTCACGCCGTCGTCGCTCTTGCCCGGTGCGAAGTTGTAGGCCAGCGCATAGCTCACGTTGTTCATGACGAGTTGCGGCGGGAAATGTTCGGTAGTGATGCCGGCCGCTTCGTGCCGCATCAGGTCATCTTTTTTCAGGTACAGCAATTTTGGATTTTCACGTTCGGCATCTTTGCGCCAATGCTCGAACGCCGCACCGTTATGCATGCCCGCCGGGATGCGCGCATCGTAGAAAGCGAAGATCAGTTCATCATCCACCAGCACATCGGGACGGCGCGATTTATGTTCCAGCACTTCGATGTCGGCGATGAGCTTCTGGTTATGCGCAAAGAACTGGGCTTGCGTGTTGAACTCGCCGTTCACCAGTGCCTCACGAATGAATACTTCGCGCGCCTCCTCCGGGTTCATCGGCCCGTAATGCACGCGCTTCTTCGGATTGATGAGCAGGCCGTGCAAGGTGCTGCGTTCCCACGCCGCCACCTGTGCCGATTTCTTCTCCCAGTGCGGCTCGTAGTAGCTGCGCCGGATCAGGTGCGTGCCGACCTCTTCCAGCCACTCCGGTTCAACCCGTGCCACGCAGCGTGCATAGAGCCGGGTCGTCTCCACGATCTCGGCCGCCATCACCCAGCGCGCGCCTTTCTTCGCCAGCACGGAGTTGGGGGCGATGAAGAACTTGATGCCGCGCGCACCAAGGTAATACGGTTCGCGATCCACCCCCTTGGTGCCGATATTGCCGAGCAGTCCGGTGAGCAGGGCTTTGTGAATTTGTTCGTAACTGGCGGGTTGCTCGTTGCAGCGCATCCCCATCTCTGCCATCTGCGCATGCAACTGCTGGTGCAGTTCGTGCCACTCGCGCAGCCGGATTGGCGACAGGAATTTCTCGCGGCACTCAATCGCCCACAGCCTGTTGCTTTTCTTGTGCTTCACCGCCTCCTGGAACCACACCCACAGCTTTAAATAAGCAAGGAAATCGGAACGCTCATCGTTGAAACGCTGGTGTGCGGCATCCGCCGCATCACGTCGCTCGCTCGGCCGGTCACGCGGGTCTTGCAGCGCCAGCGCACTGGCAATGACGAGAATCTCGTTCAGGCAGTGATATTGCCGCCCCGCCAGCAACAGCCGCGCCACCTTGGGATCGAGCGGCAGCTTGGCCAACTCTTTGCCGAGCGGAGTCAATTGGCGCACGTCATCAATGGCATTCAGCTCCTGCAGCAACTGGTAACCGTCAGTGATGGCGCGCGAACCCGGTGGTTCGATGAATGGAAAAGCTTCAACCTCGCCCAAGCCCAGCGCGCTCATGCGCAGGATGACGGTCGCCAGCGACACCCGGAATATCTCGGCATCGGTGTATGCCGGCCGTTGCAGGAAATCCGCCTCGTCATACAGGCGGATACACACCCCGTTCATCACCCGTCCGCAGCGTCCCGCGCGCTGGTTGGCGGCGGCCTGTGCAATGTTCTCGACGTGCAACTGCTCCACCTTCTGCCGCACGCTGTAGCGGTTGATGCGCGCCAGCCCGCTGTCTATGACATAACCGATGTTGGGCACAGTAAGCGAGGTCTCCGCCACGTTGGTCGCCAGCACCACGCGGCGCACCCCGGAGGTGGGCTTGAACACGCGGTCCTGCTCGCTCACTGACAGGCGCGAGAACAGGGGTAATATCTCGATACCTTTGTGCTGATGCTTGCGCAGTGCCTCGGCGGTGTCGCGGATCTCGCGCTCGCCCGGCAGGAACACCAGCACATCGCCGCGCAATCCACCGATAGACAATTCATCCAGTGCGCTGCAGATCGCCTGCGGGATATCCTGCGTGTCGCCTTCCTCGTTCTGTTGCGGCTGGCGATAACGCACTTCGACCGGCCAGGTACGGCCGGAAACTTGCAGCACGGGCGCACCGGAAAAATGTTTGGAAAATCGCTCCGCATCCAGTGTCGCCGAAGTGATGATGAGTTTCAGATCAGGACGGCGCGGCAACAGTTGCTTCAAATAGCCCAGCAGGAAATCGATGTTGAGCGAGCGCTCGTGTGCTTCGTCGATGATGAGGGTGTCGTAATGCTTGAGCAGCGGATCGCGATGGATCTCCGCCAGCAGTATGCCGTCGGTCATCAGTTTGACCGCGCTGTCTGGTGCCACCTTGTCGTTGAAGCGCACCTTGTAGCCGACCAATCCGCCCAGTTCGGATTTCAGCTCATGCGCGATACGTGCAGCCACCGAACGCGCGGCCACCCGGCGCGGCTGGGTGTGACCGATGACACCCGACACACCGCGCCCCAGACTCAGACATATCTTGGGCAGTTGCGTGGTCTTGCCAGAGCCGGTCTCGCCGCAGACGATCACCACCTGATGTCGTTCAATGGCCCGCGCCAGTTCGTCGCGGCGCGCAACAACAGGCAGCTCGGCGGGATATTCGATGGGTTGTGCCGCCGCAATACGTGCCAGGCGGCGCTCGGCCAGGGCGGACAACTTCATTGCGCAGTCGGCTCCGTTTTCGGTTGCCACGGATGCGGTCGCGACGCGGTGGGGCGAAGCCCGCTGGTGCGGGAGCGACCGTCTGGCACCCCCTCCCGCAATCGGCTGGCTTCGCCAGGAACGTGTCGGGGGTGCGGTCGCGACACGGTGGGGCGGAGCCCGCTGGTGCGGGAGCGACCGTCTGGCACTCCCTCCCGCAATCGGCTGGCTTCGCCAGGAACGTGTCGGGGGTGCTCCTTTCGCCATTGCCACGGCGGTTCCGGTGCATTCTGCTGCCACAGGCCGCGTTGCGCCGTCCGTGCTTCGCTTTGCAGATCGAGATAAGTGCGGTCGCGGTGATAGTACGAGTATTCCCACGCCATGCCGCGCCGTACCTGTTCCTGATTCACATTCAGTCCCGCCACATACAGTGTGCCGATGATGCGCTTATATTGATCGACGGCACGCTGCTCAATCTGCACCTCGCGCTTGCACGCCAGTTCGCACAAAGAGCGGCGCGACTGCTTGCCGTAAGGCTGCGCCTTTTCCGGCGCATCGATGTCGGCCAGGCGCACCTTCAACACTTTACTGGCGGAGCCAGCCGATTGCGGGAGAAGGTGCGATGCAGCCTCTCCCGCACCAGAGGGCTCCGCCCCACCGTCTCGTGGCCGCACCTTGAGTTTATGTGTACCACGCAGCACCAGCACGGTATCGCCATCCAGCACCGCGATCACTTTGGCATCGAAGGTTTCCGCCTGAACATTGAACGCCAAGCCGCAAAGCAGACCGAACCACCACTTCATGTCAGTCCAGTTTTGATGATGGCCAAGCAAAGCAGAGCATAGCCCGCCGCCAGAATGTCGTCGAACATCACGCCGAGGCCGCCATGCCAGTTCTTGTCAAAATGACGAATAGGCTGGGGTTTCAGAATATCGAAGAAGCGAAACAGCAAGAACGCCAGTAGTTGCCATGCCGGTTCATCCGGGGTGAAGAACAGCACCAGCAGAAAGGCGACCACTTCGTCCCACACGATACCACCATGATCCGCCACACCCAGCGCCTTGCCGGTGATGTCACACACCCTCACACCGATGACGAACGCCAGGACCAGTATCAGGATAAACGCCATATCCGACAGGCGCGGCGCCAGATACCAATAGAACGGGAAAGCGACCAGCGTGCCGAAGGTACCGGGCGCTTTGCGCGCCAGCCCGCTGCCAAAGCCAAACGCCAGCAGATGAGCGGGATGGCTGAACAGAAAACGCCAGCCGGGTTGGACTCTCAGCTCGTCATGCGAAGTGGTCATAACCTGTCTTTTCAATTTTTATTTGTTTGCCCGCCGCGTCATGCAGCACACAGTCGTATCCGGCCCGGATCTGCCCGATGTGCGTGAGCGGCAAAGCAAGTTGCGCAGCCAATGCAGCCAATGTGCCGCGCGCAGCAACAGGTGCGGTGAAGCAAAGTTCGTAATCGTCACCACCGGTCAGTGCGCAGCGTTGTGCATCCGGCTGCGCCACACCTTGCTGCATGACGGGCAGAGATTCGAGATTCACTTCGGCGCCGACTGCAGAACGTTCCAGAATGTGCCCGAGATCGGCCAGCAGGCCATCAGAGATGTCGATTGCGCTACGAGCAATGCCCCGCAAAGCCAGACCCAGCGCCACGCGCGGTTGTGGCTGTTGCAATGCCGCCAGGCACATGTCGCGTGTCACCCCATCAAGAACGAATTCGCCTTTGGTATGGGCCAATCCAAGCGCTGCCATGCCCAATACACCCGAGACCCAGATGTCGTCACCCACTTTTGCGCCATCGCGCCGCAAAGCCTGACCGCGCGGTACTTCACCCATGATGGTGACGCAAATATTGAGCGGCCCGCGCGTGGTGTCACCGCCCACCAGTTCCACCCCATGCGCGTCGGCCAGTGCGAAGAAACCCGCACTGAAACGCTGCAACCAATCTTCTTCTGCTCGCGGCAGGGCAAGCGCCAGTGTCGCCCAGCGCGGGACAGCACCCATCGACGCCATATCGGACAGGTTGACCGCCAGCGCCTTGTGTCCCAATCGGAAAGGGTCGGTATCCGCCAAAAAGTGCGTGCCACTGACCAGCATGTCTGAGGACACTGCCAGCTCCATGCCGTCGCCCGTGCACAGCAGCGCCGCATCGTCGCCCACGCCCAAGGTCGCACTCGGTGCAGGACGGGTGAAATAGCGCTGGATAAGATCGAATTCCGACAAACCGAACCCCAAAGAATCAGCTACAGAGAACACAGAGACTGCGCAGAGCTTCCGCGCGCCGCAACTTTTTCCGTGATCTCTGTGGCAAGGTTTACGAAATCACTTCGCCTTCACTTCAGCCGCGCGCACTTGCGCCGCCAGTTTGTCCAGCACGCCGTTGACGAATTTGTGGCCGTCGCTACCGCCGAAGGTCTTGGCCAGTTCCACCGCTTCGTTGATGACCACGCGATACGGCACTTCCGGCTGGTGCGTCAGCTCGTATGTGCCCAGCAGCAGCACCGAGAACTCGATCGGACTCAATTCATCCAGGGGTCGATCGAGGTACGGCGTGATCTGCGCACCCAGCGCCTCTTGTTGCGCAATCGTGCCGCGCAACAATTGCTGGTACAACTCGGCGTCGTAGCGCCCCAGACTCTTGTCATCACCGGTGCTGCGCCCGATCTCGGTCGCGCTGCTGCCCGACAAGCGCCACTCGTAAATACCCTGCAAAGCCAGTTCGCGCGCACGGTGGCGCGGGCTGACCGCGGGTTTCTTTGTTGCGATCATGCCAAGTCACGCGCCAGATTGACCATCTCGATCGCAACCAGTGCCGCTTCGGCGCCCTTCACATTCATGCGTGCTTCCGCCTGTTCGTCGGTGTCGGTGGTCAGGATCGCATTAGCGATGGGGATACCGACCGCGAGCTGCACTTCACCCACACCGCGTGCCGACTCGTTGGAGACGATTTCGAAATGATAGGTATCGCCACGGATCACCGCACCGAGCGCGATCAGCGCATCGTAATCGTGGCTCTCCGCCATTTCCCACAGCACCAGTGGAATCTCCAGCGCACCGGGCACGGTGGCCAGTACGATGTCGTCATCCGCCACCCCGCTTTGCAGCAGTTGTGCGCGGCAGGCTGCGAGCAATCCTTCGCACACAATCGGGTTGAAACGGCTCTGCACGATACCGATGCGCATGCCACTGCCGTTCAGATTCTTTGCTATTTCTCTCATTTTTTATCCTTGTCAGAACCCTTATATTTGGCCGAACAATATCCGGTGATCTCCAGCCCGAAGCCGGTCATACTGGGCATCTTGCGCGGGGTGGCGATCAAACACATCTTGCCCACGCCGACATCGCGCAGGATCTGCGCGCCGATACCGTAACTCTTGGGATCCCATTTGGTTGCATGATGGTCGGCGTGGGTATCCAAGGCGCGGGCACGCAAGCTCTGCGCCGTTTCATCCTGATGCATCAGCACCAGCACACCGCTCGATGCCGCGCTGATCTTCTGCATCGCCTCATGCACGCTGGTACCCTGCTGAAAGCTGGCCTGCTCCATGAAATCCAGCACCGACAACGGCTCGTGCACACGCACCAGCGTCTCGAACTGCGGCTGAATATCACCATGCACCAGCGCAAGATGGGTGCGCTGCGTGCTCTTGTCGGCATACACGAACAACTCGAATTCGCCATAAGCCGTTTGCAAAGTGCGTCGGCCAACGCGCTCGATCAGGGTCTCGTTGTGGGAGCGGTATTCGATCAGATCGGCGATGGTGCCGATCTTCAGTCCATGCTGTTTGGCGAACGGGATCAAGTCTGGCAGACGCGCCATCTCGCCGTCTTCCTTTAATATTTCGCAGATAACAGCCGCCGGGGTCAACCCCGCCAGCTGCGCCAGGTCGCAGCCGGCTTCGGTATGGCCGGCGCGCACCAGCACCCCGCCGTTCTGCGCCATCAGCGGGAAGATGTGTCCCGGCTGCACAATGTCGCCGGGGAGGGCATCCCTGTTCGCCGCCGCCAGAATGGTGCGGGCACGGTCGGTTGCCGAAATGCCGGTGGTGACACCGCTTGCCGCCTCGATGCTGAGGGTGAAGTTGGTCGCCAGCGGCAGTCCGTTCTCGCGCACCATCAGCGGCAGGTCGAGTTGTCTGCAATGCGCCTGCGTCAGCGTCAGGCAGATCAGGCCGCGCCCGTGCCTGGCCATGAAGTTAACCATTTCCGGCGTGGCGAATTCGGCCGCAAAGACCAGGTCACCTTCGTTCTCGCGATCTTCCTCGTCCACCAGCACGACCATGCGCCCGGCACGTATCTCTTCGATGATCTCTGTGATCGGTGCAACGTCTGTCATATCTTTTTCTCTTTCACGTTTTTAATTCCTGTTCAGCTTGCAGCATTCGTTCCACATAGCGCGCAATGAGATCAATCTCCAGATTCACTGCCATGCCCGCTTTCAATTCATTCAAGGTAGTCATTTGCAGCGTATGCGGAATCAGATTCACTTCGAACTCATGCCCAGCCACCCGGTTCACCGTCAGGCTGACGCCGTTAATCGTGATCGAGCCTTTCACCGCGATATATTTGGCCAGTGCCTGCGGTGCACGCACAATCAGGCGCCAGCTCTCGCCGATATCGTTGAATGCGATCACCTCACCCACGCCGTCCACATGACCGCTGACCAGATGACCGCCGATACGGTCAGAAAGGCGCATCGCCTTTTCCAGATTGATGTGCGCGCCTTGATGCTCCAGTCCCGTGGTGCAATCCAGCGTCTCGCGCGAAACATCGACTGTAAAGTCGTTGCCATCGATCTCCACCACGGTGAGACAGACGCCGTTCACCGCGATACTGTCGCCCAATACAACGTCATCCATGCCGAGCAACTCGGTCGCCACCGTCAAACGCAGACCACCCTCGCGGGCCTGTACCGATTTGATCAAACCCGTATCCGCTATGATTCCACTAAACATGCCCAATCCTCACTGTGATTCGCAGATCACCGCCCACATGACGCACGTCCCGCCATTGTAGTTCCACGCGCTGATCCAGTTGCGTCAGCTCGCCCATATCCGCCAAACCGTGTGCCGCATCGCCCAGAAACTGCGGGGCGAGATACAACACCAACTCATTCACCAGCGCCGCCCGCAACAGCGCGCCATTCAGCGTCTTGCCCGCTTCTACCAGTACTTCGTTGATGCCGCGCTGTGCCAGATCGCGCAGCACCGCCGCCAGATCGACCCGCCCGCCGACGGCCGGCAGCATAACGACTTCCGCTCCCACGGCCTGTAGCGCCGCCCGCTTGCCTTCATCCGTCACGGCGGTATAGATCAGTGTCCCGCCGTCCTGCAACACGCGGGCGGCAGGCGATATGCGCAGATTACTATCCAATACCACACGCAAGGGCTGGCGTTCAGTTTCGATTCGCACATCGAGCCGCGGATCATCCGCCAGCACCGTCCCGATACCGGTCAGTATCGCGCAGGAACGGGCACGCCAATGCTGCACATCGAGTCGCGCCGCCGCGCCGGTGATCCATTTGCTCGTGCCGTTCGCCAGTGCCGTGCGCCCGTCCAGACTGGCCGCGATCTTGCTGCGCACGAAGGGCAGGCCGCGCGTCATGCGCGACACGAAACCGATATTCAGTTCACGCGCCGCCGCTTCCATCAGGCCGAATTCGACCGCGATGCCTGCCGTCTGTAGACGGGCGATACCCTGACCGGCGACCAGCGGGTTGGGGTCCTGCATCGCCGTCACCACACGCGCCACACCCGCTCCGACCAGCGCATCTGCACAGGGCGGCGTTCTGCCGTGATGGCTGCACGGTTCAAGGGTGACATAAGCGGTCGCCCCCCTGGCCGCTGTGCCTGCGGCGCGCAGCGCATACACCTCGGCATGCGGCTCACCGGCGCGCTGATGCCAACCTTCGCCGATAAGCGCGTTGTTCTTTACCAGCACACAGCCAACGAGCGGGTTGGGCGCGACGGTCAAACGCCCCCGCTCCGCCAGTTGCAGTGCATGCGCCATCCATTCGTTGTCAGTCGGGATCGACATACACCGGGATCAATCGCTTTTACGCCGGCGCGCGGAGGGTTTTCGTACCGCATCCACCGCATCGGTAAAATCATCCACGTCCTGAAAACTCTTGTACACCGAGGCAAAGCGGATGTAGGCGACCTTGTCCAGTTTCAGTAATTCTTTCATCACCAGCTCGCCGATCTGGCGCGAACCGATCTCGCGCTCGCCGAACGCAAATACCTTTTGCGTGACATGATCGATGGCCGCATCGACCAGCTCGGTGGGGACCGGACGTTTGTGCAGGGCGCGCGAGAAACTGGTGCGCAATTTATCCGCATCGAAATCGCTGCGCATCCCGTTCTGCTTCACCACTTGCGGCATGCGCAACTCCACCGTCTCGTACGTGGTGAATCGCTTGTCGCACGATACACAGCGGCGGCGGCGGCGAATGCTGTCGCCCTCGTCGCTCTCGCGCGTATCGATCACCTGGGTGTTATCACCTTTGCAGAACGGACATTTCATAGGATTCAGGAATCAGGACTCAGGATTTGGACAGGGCCTTCCCCGGTTACCAAATCCCAGCTCCAAAATCCTAGCCGTACACCGGGAAGGCGGTGGTCAACTTCTTCACTTCGTCCACCACGCGCGCAATCACGCTGTCACTGGTCGGTTCATCGAGCACATCGGCCACCAGATGCGCCAGTTTCTCGGCTTCCAGCTCCGTGAAACCGCGCGTGGTCATTGCCGGAGTGCCGATGCGGATGCCGCTGGTCACGAACGGTTTTTGTGGGTCATTGGGAATTGCATTCTTGTTCACCGTGATGTGGGCGCGTCCGAGTGCCGCCTCGGCTTCCTTGCCGGTGATGTTCTTGGCTCGCAGATCGACCAGGAACAGATGGCTGTCGGTGCGGCCGGAGACGATACGCAACCCGCGTTCAGCCAGCACTTTCGTCATCACGCGCGCGTTGTCCACCACTTGTTTCTGATAGGCCTTGAACTCCTTGCTTCCCGCCTCCTTGAATGCCACCGCCTTGGCCGCGATGACGTGCATCAGCGGGCCACCCTGGATACCGGGGAAAATTGCCGAGTTCAACAGCTTCTCGTGTTCCGCCTTGGCCATGATGATGCCGCCGCGCGGGCCGCGCAGCGTCTTGTGGGTGGTGGTGGTGACAAAGTCGGCAATGCCGACCGGACTGGGATATACACCCGCCGCCACCAGACCGGCGTAGTGCGCCATATCCGCGAACAGGTAGGCACCGACGCTGTCTGCAATGGCGCGGAAACGCTTCCAGTCGATCACCAACGAATAGGCCGAAGCACCTGCCACGATCATCTTCGGCTTGTGTTCGTTCGCCAGTGCCTGCACCTGGTCGTAGTCGATCTCTTCCTTGTCATTCAGACCGTACTGCACGGCGTGGTACAACTTGCCGCTGATATTCACCGACGCGCCGTGCGTCAAATGGCCGCCGTGCGCCAGGCTCATGCCGAGGATGGTGTCGCCGGGTTTCAGCACGGAGACATAAACTCCCTGATTTGCCTGCGAACCTGAGTGTGGTTGCACATTGACATATTCCGCGCCAAACAGCGCCTTGGCGCGATCGATTGCAAGCTGTTCCGCGACATCCACAAACTCGCAACCACCGTAATAACGCTTGCCCGGATAACCCTCGGCATATTTGTTGGTGAGCTGGCTGCCCTGCGCTTCCATCACTGCCGGGCTGGCATAGTTCTCCGAGGCGATCAATTCGATATGATCTTCCTGACGGGCGTTTTCTTTTTGAATCGCATCCCACAGATCGGGATCGACAACGGCGAGGGTATTTTTGCGCGGGAACATGGTATGCCTTCCAAATTAAGGGAAACTGAAAAGGGCGCGCATTTTATCACGCCCTTACCAACAAGGCATTTGCGATCATGGCCGGCAATCCAAACTGTTTACCCGCCACACAGATGTCAGTGCGGCAGGAAAGGTATTCCTTGCCTGTTCACCGTTTTACGCCTATCCCGCAATCGCCATGCGCCCGATCAACACCGAGCCGCAGCGGCGCGAACCTTGCGCCAGCACGTCGTTACCGAGGGCGACGATATCCATGTACATCTCTTTCAGATTTCCGGCGATGGTGATTTCTTCCACCGGATACTGTATCTCGCCGTGTTCCACCCAAAAGCCGGCCGCACCACGCGAATAGTCACCAGTCACCGCATTCACCCCGTGCCCGAGCAGTTCGGTCACCAGCAGGCCGCGTCCCATCTGGCGCAACAACCCGTCAAAGTCCAGGGTGCCGGGACGAATCAGCAGATTGTGCGTGCCGCCCGCGTTGCCGGTGCTGTGCAGCCCCAGTTTGCGCGCGCTGTAAGTGCCAAGGAAATAACCGCGCAACACACCGTTCTCGACGATGGTGCGATGTTGGGTGCGCACGCCTTCGTTATCGAATGGACTGCTGCCGAGACCGCGCACAATGTCGGGCACATCCTCCACTTGCACGAGGGGAGAGAACACCGGCTCATCCAGCCGGTCGAGCAGGAATGAAGATTTGCGATACAGGCTGCCACCGCTGACCGCGCCCACAAAATGTCCGAACAGGCTGGTCGCCACCGGCGCCTCGAATAGCACCGGGCACTGCGTAGTCGGCAACTTGCGCGCCTTAAGGCGGCGCACGGTGCGCTCGGCGGCGATGCGCCCAATCTCTTCAACTTTAAGGATATCCGCCGGATGGCGCGCCGTGCTGTACCAGTAATCGCGCTGCATGGCATCGCCCTTGCCGGCAATCACGGCACAACCAACGCTGTGCCGTGACGAGGTATAACCACCATTGAAGCCAAGGCTGTTCGCCAGCACGAAACTGCCGCTGCCGACATTGACGCTGGCACCTTCGGAATTGACGATGCGCCGATCAGTAGCGAACGCGGCACGCTCACAGTCCCGCGCCAGTTCGACCGCCTGCGCCACATCGATCGGCCACGCGTGATGCAGATCCAGGTCCGGCCAGTCACGCGCCAGCAATGACTCTTCCGGCAAGCCGGCGCAATCATCTTCTGCCGTGAATCGCGCGATATTCAATGCCGCTTGCACCGCATCCTGCATCGCCTGGCGTGAGAAATCCGAGGTGCTGGCCTGACCACGGCGTTGCCCAAGATAGATGCTGACCCCCAAGCCCTTGTCACGGTTGTACTCGATCGTCTCGATCTCACCCTGGCGCACGCTGACGCTCTGCCCCAGCCCGGCTGATACTTCGGCGACGCTGGCCGATGCACCTTGTTTGCGCGCATAAGCAATGATGTCGGCCGCCATCTGGCGCAAAGAGTCCGGCGAGGTTGTGCTGCTTTTCACGGGCGTAGGCATAAAATTTTCAGTCGGGCAGATACGGCAGGGGCGCTATCATACCAACATCGCGACAGCCACCGACAACCATGATCAACCGAACTGACACAACCGAAGACCTGGAGCAGGAACTGCCCCCCAGCAAGACCAAAGTCAAAAAACAGATGCACGACCTGCGCGATCTGGGCAAACAGCTGACGGAGTTATCCAAGGAAAAGTGGCGCGCACTGGATCTGCCGGAAAATCTGCTGGAAGCACTGGCAGAGTACAAGCGCATCACCAAATTCGGCGCACAGAAACGCCAGATGCAATATATCGGCAAGCTGATGCGCGAGGTGGAGATCGACCCCATCCTGGCCAAGCTTGATGCCTGGAACGGCACCTCGCGCGAGCACACCGCCTGGCTGCATCAGGTCGAACAGTGGCGCGACCGCCTGCTGGAAGACAGCACCGCCCTGACCACCTTGCTGGCGCAATATCCGCAAGCCGACGCGCAACGTCTACGTGCGCTGATCCGCAATGCGCTGAAGGAAAAAGAGCTGGAGAAGCCGCCAAAATCTTATCGCGAGATATTCCAGCTATTGCGCGAGATCATTCCGGCACCATGAGCGAACTCCTGCCCCGCATCATCATGGACTGCGGTGATGCGCCGCACTTCAGCGTCATCTGGCTGCACGGGCTGGGTGCCAGCGGCGAAGATTTCGTACCCGTCGCACAGGAGTTGCATTTGCCGCAGGCGGTACGCTTCATCTTTCCGCACGCACCGCAACGCCCGGTCACAATCAACGGTGGCTATGTGATGGCCGCCTGGTACGACATCAGCAGCAGCGAGATCGATGCAGCACAGGATGCCGCCGGCATTGCCGCATCCCGCCATGAAATTGAAAAACTGATCGCTAACGAAGTCACGAATGGCATCTCCCCGGCACGGATATTTGTTGCAGGATTCTCACAGGGCGGCGCCGTTGCATTGCACACCGGCTTGCATGCGCACGCGAAGCTTGGCGGAATTATGGCGCTTTCCACCTATCTGCCACTGGCGGACACCACACACACCGCCGATATCAGCCACGCGCTGGACACCCCGATATTCATGGCGCACGGCCTGCAGGATCCGGTCGTCCCCTACGCCTTGGGCAGGCAGTCCGCCGAATATCTGCAGCAACTGGGTTGCTCGGTGAGCTGGCATGAATACGCGATGCCGCACAGCGTGTGCATGGAAGAAATCCGGGATATCGAGTGCTGGCTGGCACAGCAAATGCGGGCTGCAGCTTAATCTTCGCTCTGAGTGTCCGGCGCCATCATGCGATAGCGCGCCAAGTCATAATCTTCGCCCTGCTCGACCAGCGCCAGCGGCAACAACAGATACTCCTTGTCACCCAGTTGCATTTTCAGGCTGCGGGCAAGCACGAACGCATCCTGCTTCATCAACAGCCATGCCTCGCCGCTGCTGTCATTCGGGCGGTTGAGATACATGCCAATCTGTACAGAGGCATCGTCAGGGTTGGCATAGTCGAGCAACGGCACACCGACAATACGCGGGCTCAACAGCTCGATTCCAACATGAAGATTGCCTTCGAGATCGCGGCTCAAACGCCGCACCACTCCCGCGCCCCAATGTGAAACACCGGCAGGCTGGCTACCCAGAAGCGAACCCACACGAACGTCATTTACGTGCGCGGCAGGGATTACGCTGCGAAAACCGGTAGCGCTGATATCTTCGATCTCCCACAACTCGCTTTCTTCCGCCCCGAAACTCAAGCCGACATCGGAGCGTTCCAGCATCTTGCTGAAGCCGTTGGCCACCTTCAGGTTGACCTTGATCTTGCGTCGCGGGTTGCGCCGCGTCGGCGGCGGCAACGTGAGACTTTGCAACAAGCGCTGTGCAATATCACGCACCAGCTCCACATCATATTTCGCCCCGTAAAAATTCAACCCCTCGGGAAGAATGCCCTTGTCCATGGTTTTCACCAGGCCAGCCAACTGCTGGCGCAACCTGTCCGCCGCCACAAAACGCAACGCGGGATGGATGGTCGCCCCCGCCGTGGCCCGCATGGGCGGCGTCGGCTGTGCCAGATCGAACGCGAACAACCCCGCCCCATCATAGGTGCTGGAAACGGCGATGCCACCACCCAATGCGGAAAACAAACGTTCCGCAATGTGTTCCTGCAGCGGGCTCAAACTGCCCGCGCTGCTGCCGTACCAGATGACCAGAACGGCAAAAGACTCCGAAACACTGGTGTTAGTGCCCACATACAACGTGAGCGGAGTGTTCAAACAATCATTCTCTTCAGCCAGCAGGTAATAATCCGCCAGCCGCCGCCACAATGTCGGGTCGACCATGGTGTAGCGGGCAGCGGCCAGTTTCAACTGGCCGGTGATCGCATGAATGCCGCGCGCGCACAACAATGGAATATCTTCCTTGATCGATGCCGCCCCTTTCGCACCGGCACGATAACGCGTCAGCACATCAAAATGGCATAAATCACTATGCGAGTAATAGTCTTCCAGCAACGTCCACAGGCGATTCTCCTGGAATTGAGAGGCCGGTTGCGGCGCAAAGTAATCGTGCAGCAATTTGCGCACATGCGCCTGTGCCGCCTGGTCGTACAGGCGCAACACCGCCCATTGGTGGTCGAGGCGAAAATTTCCCGCCTGTTCGCGAATCGCCTCTACCCAGCCACTGATTTCCTGCAAAGCCTTGAGAGAATCGCCCTTCGGAATTTCATCCAGCAACGCTTGTGCGGATTTCATTTCCGCCAAGGGATGATCCGATTTCTTGCCAAACAGCCCCAGAACCACGATTGCCTCCCAGCCGAATATTTTTTGTCAGGTGCAATATAAGCACAGTTCGCCTTCGCTGCCTATATGCCAAAGGGCCTAATACCCCGTCCGTATCTCCCGCTATCCGGGATGATGCGCGATCAGGATTGAACCCGGCCGCCATGCAACGTATTCTCACCCGCCATGCCCTTTCCACCCGTCGAACAAGCACTGCTTCATCCCAACGGCCTGCTCGCTGTTGGTGGCGATTTGTCACCGGCGCGCCTGCTGGCCGCTTACCGGCGCGGCATCTTCCCCTGGTTCAGCCCCGGCGACCCCGTCCTGTGGTGGAGTCCAGACCCGCGCACGGTGCTGTTCCCGGCGGAGTTCGCCTGCTCACACTCGCTGAAGAAGACCCTGCGCAAAGGCCACTACGAAATTTGCACCGACAGCGCATTCGAACAAGTCATGCGCGCCTGTGCCGCACCACGCCATGGACACGGTGGCACATGGATTGTCGAGGAGATGATCGCCGCCTATGCAGCGTTGCATCATCTGGGCCACGCCCATTCGGTTGAAGTGTGGATGGATGGCAAACTGGCAGGCGGTTTGTACGGGGTCGCCATCGGCGCGATGTTCTACGGCGAATCGATGTTCAGCCACCGGCGCGATGCATCCAAGATCGCTCTCGCTCACCTCGCCGCGCAGTGGCAGCGCTGGCATGGCGCGCAAGGCCTGATCGACTGCCAGATGCACACCCCGCACCTGGCCTCGCTCGGTGCACGCGAAATTCCGCGCACGGAATTCGTCGCTCATGTACAGGAATTGATAAACTGCGTACCCGCAACCGACTTTCGCTTCGATTCCAATTTATTCCGATGAGCCTGCTCAACGACATCCCGCTCTCCACGCTCCAGCTTTACCTGACTGCACCCTACCCGTGCAGTTACCTGCCGCAGCAGGAGGCGCGGTCGCAGGTCGCCACACCCGCCTTCCTGATCACGCCCAAGGTATATACCGAGCTGGTGCACCACGGCTTCCGCCGCAGCGGCAGTTTCACTTACCGTCCGCGCTGCGGCAGTTGCCAACAGTGCGTACCTGTGCGTGTCATGGTGGATGAATTCCGCCCCTCGCGCGCGCAGCGCCGCAGCTGGAAACGGCATCATGCATTGCGTGTCGAGATTCTTCCTTTGCAGGACAAGGCAGAGTACTTTGCGCTGTACGAACGCTACCAACGGACCCGCCACAGTAATGGCAGCATGGCCGAGAACACACCGGAGCAGTACCGCAATTTCCTGCTGCAGAGTCATGTCGACAGCCTGCTGGTGGAGTTTCGGGAGCACGGCGAATTGCGCATGGTAAGCGTGGTGGATGTGCTGGGGGATGGCTTGTCTGCGGTCTACACCTTTTACGACCCGGACATCGCACAAACCAGCTTTGGCATCTTCAGCGTGTTATGGCAGATCGAGCTGTGCCGGAAATTACAACTGCCTTATCTGTATCTGGGCTACTGGATCCGCGCCTCGCACAAAATGTCATACAAGATAAACTTCCCTCCCTTGCAGGGTTTGCGCAACGGCGAGTGGGCGCGCTTAACCAAAGAGGAAACAGAATGTTGATGCGCCTGGCACTATTTGTTTGCAGCCTGCTCTTGTTGCCCCTGCTGGCGCGTTGGCTGGCCGATGCTCTGCCTGAATGGACTACATTCCCCCTCGTGCCATTGGCGCCACTGGCACTGGCACTGGTTGCCGCGTTCATCATGCTGTGGCTTGCCGACTGGTGGCAGGGGCGACACGGCGGGCACAGTCTGCTGCGCCTGCAACGCAATTATTTTCTGGCCGTCGCGGTGGCGAGTGCATTGCTGGGCTGGTTGCTCGCCTGGCTCAACCTGTTCGCCGAAAGCTGGCTGCTGCCGGGCTCTCACGATTTCACCAGCGGTCTGCTGCAAACCATGTTATTTGCGCTGCTCGCTCCACTTGTGCTGCTGCTGCGCACCGCCTTCGCGGCGCAGGCAGGCTTGCTTAAATTCCTGGCCGGCATGACCACGCTGCAATGGGTTACGCGTCACACTGCCGCCCACGCTCTGCTGCCGCTGGCGCTGTTGGGTCTGACCCTTGGTAGCGTCTGGCCTGAATACGGATTCTGGCTGCTATGGCTGGCGCCGCTGATATTGCTCGTTGCGCTGCAATTGTTGTGGCACGAGAGCACCGTGTTCGACGGGGTCACGCGCGGCGACTGGGGGCGCGTGATCGGCGCCGTCTTGTCCGGGCTGGCTGTCGGCAATCTGCTGTGGCTCACTTTCAAACTCGGCGGCGGCACGCTCATCGTGCAGTTGCCGAATGCCGGTTTCACCCAGCTCGGTTATGCGCTGCTCGGCCTGCTCTGCCTGCAACTGGGCGACATCATCGCCGAATTCTGGCGCGGCAAACAGCGCGGCGAAGTCTTCAAGCGCAAACCCTTCCCCATTCCCGTCATCAAGAAATGAACCCCTATAACCTGTTCCGCCCCGCCCTGTTCTCGCTCGATCCGGAAACCGCGCACGACGCCACTCTGACCTCGCTCAACACGGCGCACTGCCTCGGCCTGTCGCGCCTAATCCCGCAGCCCGCAGCCGATCCGCGCACAGTGATGGGCATCACATTTCCCAACCCGGTCGGGCTCGCCGCCGGACTGGACAAGAACGGCGAATGCATCAACGGCCTCGCCGCACTCGGCTTCGGTTTCATCGAGATCGGCACCGTCACCCCGCGCCCGCAACCCGGCAACCCGCGCCCGCGGCTGTTCCGCATCCCCGAAGCACAGGGCATCATCAACCGCATGGGGTTCAACAACGGCGGCGTGGATGCGCTGATCGAGAACGTCAGGCGTGCCAAATTCACCGGCGTACTCGGAATCAACATCGGCAAAAACGCCAACACACCGATTGAAAAAGCCGCCGACGATTACCTCATCGGCCTGCGCAAAGTCTATGCGCACGCCAGCTACGTCGCCATCAACATCTCTTCACCCAACACCCAGAATCTGCGTCAACTGCAAGGCGGCGAAGAACTCGACGCATTGCTGGCACAACTAAAAACCGAACAGGAAAAACTGGCGCAGCAGCATGGCAAATACGTGCCGCTGGCGGTGAAGATCGCGCCCGACCTCGACCCAGATCAAATCAAACAAATTGCCGCTCTGCTCATTCAGCATCACATCGACGGCGTCATCGCCACCAACACCACCTTGTCGCGCGAAGGCGTGGAAAACCTCCCGCACGGCAACGAGACCGGCGGCCTGAGCGGTGCGCCGGTGCGCGAGAAATCCACCCGCATCATCCGCGCCCTCGCGACAGAACTGCAAGGGGCGGTGCCCATCATCGGCGTGGGCGGAATTTTGAAAGGTGCGGATGCGCTGGAAAAAATGCAGGCCGGCGCAGCGCTGGTGCAGATGTACAGCGGCTTGATCTATCGCGGCCAGGCGCTGGTGAAGGAATGCGCGGCGGCCATCCGAACCCCGTAGGAGCGTGATCTGGTGGGTAGGCATCCACGTTGAGGGAGGACCCGGCGGGCTTTGACCAGTGCAGGCGGCGGCTTGTACGGGGCAGCTAGGAATTGAATACGGTGCGATTCCGTCCCTGCGTCTTGGCTGCATACAAGCTGCCATCGGCGCGGTTGACCAGTTCATTTATTTCGTTCATGGCACGCTCTTTCTGTGCCACGCCGATGCTGATCGTGAGCGGCAGATAGTGGCCGCCCGCAACCGGCACGCGCAGTGATTCCACTGCAATGCGCATGCGTTCTGCCGCCTGATAGGCCGCTTCCATCCCGCTGTCCGGACAGATCACCAGAAATTCCTCGCCGCCGTAACGGCACACCACATCCTGCACCCGCGCTGTTTTGCGCAGGATATCGGCAACCTGTTGCAGCGCCACATCTCCCAATTGGTGGCCGAAGCGGTCGTTGATGGATTTAAAGTGATCGATGTCCAGCATCATGCAGGACAGGGCGCGATCGCCACGCCGCGCAAGCGCCCATTCCTGCGCCAGCCGCTCCATGGCAAAACGGCGGTTGGGGAGATCAGTCAGGGCATCGGTCAACGCCTGCTGTTGCAGGCGTTCGTTCGCAGCGGACAGTTCATTCGAGAAACGCACCAATTGCTCCCGCTCGAATGCCAGCTCCTCCTGCAACTGCACCACCCGTTGCGCCGCGCACAGACGGGCAAAAAATAGTTTGGGCACAAGCGGTTTGAGCAGGTAATCATCCACGCCCGCATCAAAGGCTTCCACCAGTTTATCCGGTGTAGTCTCGGTCGTTACCGCGATCAGATACGTATCACGATGTCGCGGCAAGCGGCGCAGCTCACGACTCAACGCAATGCCGTCCATGCGCGGCATATGCCAATCGGTAAGCACCACTTGAGGCAGATGTAGTTCAGCCATTTTCAGTGCCGCCATTCCGTCTTCTGCCACGCTGACACGATGGCCGGCTGCACTCAACCATTGCTCCAGCAGATTGCGGATGGCGCTGTCATCCTCGACCACCAGCACCCGCATCTTGTAATCATGCACGCCCGGCGCATACGGCAAAGTGTCACCGGTAGCTATCGGCGTTTCCTGCGCGGCGAACAAGAGAGACAGTTCCGGCAGATGCAGACGGCCGATACCGAGCAACTCGGACCACTCTTGCGCCTCGTGTGCACAGCTCGCCGCCAGTTTCAGCAACTCGCTTTCCTCGATAGCCAACCCTGCTGCGGCGCATTGCGCCGCAGCGACCGGGCATGACCGGGTATCATTGCCGGCCAGCCATACATCGGCCAGCAACCCGGCGAGATTGAGGGTATGCAGCAACCGCCATTCGCGCGTGCCTTCCGCCATCCCGCTTGTTTGTGGCGTTCGGTAGTTGCGCGCCAATACCTGAAACAGCACGGGAAAACGCATATCTTCCAGAAGTGCAGCTGTGATTTCGGTGTGATCGAAGCCGAATTGCGCATGCTCCATTTCGCGCAGACGGTCTTCCGTTTCGTGCTGCCGCAGCATGTCGCAAAACGCCTGCGGATAGACGGTCGCCAGCGCCAGTTGGCCGATTTGCCCGAGCAACCCCAGCACAAACACCTCTTCCGGCGCCATCAGCTTGGCTTGTTGCGCCAGTTGCCGTGCGGCGAGTGCGGTCAGCAGCGAGTGTTGCCAGAAACGAATGTAATCAAAATTGACACAGGGGCCATGGCGGTAGTCGGCGATTAGGGCGATGCCCAGCACCAGTTGACGCAGCGCGCGCAAACCCAACACCGTAACAGCATCATGAATCGTCACCACCGGACGCGACACATGGCCGAGCAAGGCATTGGCCGCCTTGACCACGCGCTGGCTCAAGGCCGGATCGACACCGATCAACCGCACCAGATCGTGATTGGAAACGCCGTCCTGCTGGGATAGTTCGATGACCTGCAAAGCCACGCCCTTGGGGGTAGGCAACTGACCGCCGATTTTCAGTTTGTCGAGGATTTGCTGTGAGGTAAGTGGCACTTGGTTCTTCCTTTTTGCTTGAATCTAACACAGACCGTCCATGATCCCACCCCGGTTATATGGATATAGCCCGGCCGTGGTTGAAGCACCTCCTGAACGGGCGCATAATCCGCCCCTCTTTTTTCGCGCTCCGGCGGCACATTTCTTCAATGTCAGAATACTTCCTGATCGTGATCGGCACGGTGTTCGTCAACAACATCGTGATGGTCAAGATTCTCGGGCTGTGCCCGTTCATGGGCGTTTCCAGAAAACTGGAAACGTCGTTGAGCATGGGTGCGGCCACCACTTTCGTATTGACCATTGCCTCCGGCTCCAGCTATCTGATCAACCATTACCTGCTCGGCCCGGATCTGGCCTATCTCACCACTCTTTCTTTCATCGTGGTGATCGCCGCCATCGTGCAATTCACCGAGATGGTAATAAAAAAAACCAGCCCTGTGTTGTATCAGGTGCTCGGCATCTATCTGCCGCTGATCACCACCAATTGCGCGGTGCTCGGCATTCCCCTGCTCAATGTGCAGGCCAAACATGATTTCATCGAGTCGCTGCTGTTTGGTTTCGGCGGCGCCATCGGATTCACGCTGGTGATGGTGCTGTTCGCCGGCATGCGCGAGCGGCTTGAAGGGGCGGATGTGCCGGTCATCTTTCGCGGCACCGCCATCGCCATGGTCACTGCGGGGTTGATGAGTCTGGCATTCATGGGTTTCTCGGGTCTGGTGAAATGATCACCGCATTGTGGGTGATGATCGCCATCGCGGTCGTACTTGGCGTTGTGCTCGGCTATGCGGCGATCCGCTTCCGCGTCGAGGGAAATCCACTGGTCGAGAAGATCGACGCGGTGTTGCCGCAAACCCAGTGCGGCCAATGCGGTTATCCCGGCTGCAAGCCCTACGCCGAAGCTATCGCCAAGGGTGAAGCAGATATCAATCTGTGTCCGCCGGGAGGCGAGGAAGGCATCCACAAGCTGGCTGAGCTGCTCGGTGTCGAGCCGAAACCATTTGGTGCGGACAGGCAGCCCCGGGCCAAGGCGGTCGCCTTCATCGACGAAAAAGACTGCATCGGCTGCACCCTGTGCATTCAGGCATGCCCGGTCGATGCCATCGCCGGTGCGGCAAAACAGATGCACACCATCATCGCTGCCGAATGCACCGGTTGCGAGTTGTGTGTCGCGCCCTGCCCGGTGGATTGCATCAGCATGCAGCCGCTCCCGGAAAGGCCGAACACCTGGAAATGGAAATATCCGGTTATTCTCCTGAGGCCGCAGAAATGAGGCAGCTATACACCTTTCATGGCGGCATCCACCCACCGACCAACAAAGCACAGTCGACGACGCAGCCGATTGCGTACGCACCGTTGCCGGCAGAGTTGGTTATCTCCCTGCACCAGCATGCAGGCGAGGTAGCAAAACCGTTGGTGGAAGTGGGCGAGCGAGTATTGAAGGGACAGTTGATCGGTGCACCGGTCAGCGGTTTTTCCGCCGCCATCCATGCGCCAACTTCCGGCACTGTCGCTGCCATCGGGCTGCAGATCGTGGCGCATCCATCTTCTTTGCCCGAGCTGTGCATTACCTTGCAGGCGGACGGCAAGGAAGAATGGGCAGCGCGACACCCGGTGGATTTCCGCACCCTGTCCAATGCTGAATTGCAAAGCCACCTGCGTGCGCAAGGTGTGGTCGGCCTGGGCGGTGCCGTCTTCCCCAGTGACATGAAGCTGCGCCACAGTATTCCGGTCGAGACGCTGATCATGAATGGCGCGGAGTGCGAACCCTACATCACTTGCGACGATATGCTGATGCGCGAACGCGCAGCAGAGATCGTGCGTGGTACAGAAATCCTGCGCCATGCACTAAACACAAAAAGCGTTCTTTTTGGTATTGAAGACAATAAACCTGAAGCCATCGCCGCGATGCAACAAGCGATAGACGACAGCAGCCTGCCTTTCGAGGTGGTCGCGGTACCGACCCTCTATCCCGGCGGCAGCGCCAAGCACCTGATCAAGGTGCTGACCGGACTGGAAGTACCTTCAGGTAAATTGCCGACCGACATCGGTGTGCAATGTTTCAACGTGGGCACAGCCTACAGTGTCAAACGCGCCTGCGACGATGGCGAGCCATTGATCGCGCGCGTGGTCACGGTGACCGGCAACGTGGCACAGCCGCGCAACTACGAGGCGCTGATCGGCACAAGATTTGCGGAACTGGTATCCGCCAGCGGGGCACTGCCGGGTACCGACCGCTACATCATGGGCGGGCCGATGATGGGGCTGGAACTGCCCGGCGCCAACGTGCCGCTGGTCAAGGCCAGCAATTGTCTTATTGCCGCTTCCGACGCGTTGTTCCCGCCACAGCCTGCGCCGCTGCCCTGCATCCGTTGCACGCGCTGCGTGGGCGTGTGTCCGGCCGAGTTGCAACCGCAGGATTTGTACTGGTTCGCCCAGTCGAACAATTTCGGTAAAGCGCAGGAATGGAATCTGTTCGATTGTATCGAGTGTGGCGCCTGTGCCTATGTCTGCCCAAGCAGTATTCCGCTGGTGCACTACTACCGCTATGCCAAAAGCGAGATTCGCGCGCGCGATCAGGAAAAGCGCGCCGCCGACCTGGCACGCGAACGGCATGAATTCCGCCAGCTGCGCATCGAGCGCGAGAAACAGGAAAAAGCCAACCGGCTGGCGCAAAAAGAGCGCGCAGCAACCACTGCAAATGCAAAAACAGTTGCCGAAACTGCCTCCGTTCCAACCCCGGCCAAACCCGTTGTCACAGTCGATGATACCCAGCAGCTGCGCATCAATACCGCACTGGAAAGGGCCAAGGCGCAAGCCACCGCTGCGCGCCCGAAGAACACCGACCACCTGACCCCGGAACAGCTGGCCGAGATCGCCGCCATCGAAGCACGCCGCTCCCATATCCATGACATCGCCGCCGACACCGGCGCCGACGACGAGCCGCCGAAACAGAGTTAAGGAAAACCAAAACCATGCTGTCATCCCCCTTCCTTACGCGCCCGCTTCCAGTCAATCAGATCATGCTGCGTGTACTGCTGGCACTACTTCCCGGCATCGCCCTGTATGTGTGGTATTTCGGCCCGGCCATCCTGATCTCGCTGATGCTGGCCTCGCTCACGGCACTGGCTACCGAGGCGCTGATGCTCAAACTGCGTGCGCGCCCGCTCAAGCCCTTTCTCTCCGATAACAGTGCACTGCTCACCGCATGGCTGCTGGCGCTGTCGGTGCCGCCACTGGCTCCGTGGTGGCTGGTGGTGATTGGGACCGCCTTTGCCATCGTCGTGGCCAAGCAACTTTACGGCGGCCTCGGCAACAACCCGTTCAACCCAGCCATGATCGGCTATGCCGTGCTTATCATTTCTTTCCCGCACGAAATGACGCACTGGGTTTCACCGCAGTCGCTCGGCGGCGTCCAGCTGTCGTTCACCGAGCAGATGAGTTACATCTTTTTACATACCCTCCCACCCGGATTGACACTGGATGCAATCACTATGTCCACTCCGTTGGATACGCTCAAGACCCAATTGCATCTCGGCCATTCCGTGGGCGAGATCCGCGAGCTGCCGATCTATGGTCGGCTGGCCGGACAAGGCAGCGAAATGGTAGCCGCCGGTTTTGCAATCGGCGGCATCTACCTTTTATTCACACGAATCATTTCATGGCATCTGCCGCTGGTTTACCTCGGCACGCTGTTTGTAATGGCCGGCATTTTCCATCTGTTCGATCCCGCGCATTATGTGGCCCCCTTGTTCCACTGGTTTTCGGGGGCTGCCATGATCGGTGCGTTTTTCATCCTGACCGATCCGATCAGCTCGCCGACCACCGCCAAGGGGAAAATCATCTTTGCCGCTGGCGCCGGCATGCTCACTTACCTGGTCCGTGTGTTCGGCGGATTTCCGGATAGCGTTGCCTTTGCCACTATCCTGATGAATATGTGTGTGCCCATCATCGACGCCTATACGCAGCCCGCAATTTTTGGCCGGAAGGATGCGCATAAATGAAACGTATTGTCCGCTCAACCCTGGAAACCGCCGTCAACCTGGTATTTTTCGCCACTATCGGCACTGCCATCCTGGCCACCACCTACTTTCTGACCCGCGACACCATCACCGCGACAGTAGCGGCGGCCAAACTCAAACTGATTACACAACTGCTGCCTGCGGACAGCTACGACAACGACATCATGCGCGACACGCTCACTTTGCCCGCAGATATTCTGTTGGGTACGGACGATCCTTCGCTGGCGCATATCGCGCGGCGCAACGGCGAACCGGTTGCGGTGATTCTGGAAGTTGTTGCGCGCGAAGGTTACAGCGGCGATATCCAGATGGTGCTGGGGATCCGCAGCGATGGCGCGCTGTCCGGTGTGCGCGTAGTCAATCACAAGGAGACACCGGGGCTGGGCGACTATATCGACATCGCCAAAAACGACTGGATCCGTGTGTTCGAGGACAAGCGGCGCGGCAACGATGCAGACTGGAAAGTGAAGAAAGATGGCGGCCAGTTTGACAGCATGTCCGGTGCTACCATCACCCCGCGCGCCGTGGTCAAAGCCAGCCATCTCGCCCTGCAATACTTTGACAGTCATCGCGCTGAACTGTTGCCACAGACAAAAGGAACCCGGCCATGAACTGGAACGAATTCAAAACCATCGCCCACAATGGATTATGGAAACAGAATCCCGGACTGGTCCAGTTGCTCGGTCTGTGCCCGCTGCTGGCGGTGAGCAACACGCTGGTGAATGCGGTCAGCCTCGGCCTTGCCACCACCCTGGTCATCACCCTGAGTAACACCACCATCGCGCCGGTACGCAGCTACGTGCCGAACGAGATCCGCATTCCGGTGTTCGTGCTGATCATCGCGGTGCTGGTCACCGTGGTGCAATATCTGATGAACGCCTACCTGTACGACCTGTATCTCGTGCTCGGCATATTCGTGCCGCTGATCGTGACCAACTGCATCGTGCTGGCACGGGCGGAATCGTTCGCCTCAAAAAACCCAATATTGCCTTCCGCCGTGGACGGTCTGATGATGGGACTGGGGTTGACCGCCGTGCTGGCAACACTGGGCGGGATGCGCGAGATCGTTGGCAAGGGCACACTGCTCTCCGGCATCGACCTGGTCTTTGGCGATGGTGCGAAAACATGGGTGGTCCATGTCATTCCCGACTACCACGGCTTCCTGATCGCCATCCTGCCGCCCGGCGCATTCATCGGTCTCGGCCTCATCATTGCCGCCAGAAACTGGCTCAATCTGAGTGCCGAACAAGAAGTGCGCAGCCAGCCCGTTCCGGTCGCCCTGCCCGAGGCAGCACAGGGATGAATGCGGCCAAACGGCGCGCGATGTTTTTGCGCCTGCAAACGACAAACCCGCATCCCTCCACCGAGCTGGCATACCGCACACCGTTTGAACTGCTGGTTGCGGTGATTCTCTCGGCGCAGGCAACAGACAAAAGTGTCAACCTCGCCACCCGCGAGCTGTTTCCCGTCGCCAATACACCACAGAAAATTCTCGACCTCGGCGAGCATGGTTTGCGCGAGTATGTGCAGCGCATCGGCCTGTACCAGACCAAGAGCAAACACATCATCCGGATGTGCCAACTCCTGCTGCAACTGCACGATGGCGAAGTGCCGCAGACGCGTGAAGCACTGGAAGCCTTGCCCGGTGTGGGACGCAAGACGGCCAGCGTGATCCTCAATACCGCCTTCGGCCAGCCCGTCATCGCCGTCGATACGCATATTTTTCGTGTCAGCAACCGTACCGGCCTCGCACCCGGTAAAGATGTGCTTGAGGTGGAGAAGAAGCTGCTGAAGTTTGTGCCCGCCGAATTTAAACTTGACGCCCATCATTGGCTCATCCTGCATGGCCGTTACGTGTGTCAGGCGCGCACGCCCAAATGCCGTGAGTGTGTTATTGAAGACCTGTGCGAATTCAGGAAGAAGGTGTTTTGATGTTCCAGCCGACGCGCGATGAAGCACGGAATTTTCTGTTCGAATCCTGGCGCAAGCGCACTGCGGGAGAATTGCTGTCGCCGCTGGAGGACCTGACGGCGCAGTTAATCGATAAACACCCGGAATATCACACGCTGTTCAACGACGTGCAGAGCAATCAGGACAGGGACTACGCGCCGGACGGTACTGTGGTCAACCCATTCCTGCACCTGATGATGCACCTGACCATCGAGGAGCAGATATCTATCGGTCAGCCACACGGTATCCGCGAACAGTTCGTGCGCCTCTCACAGAAATACGAATCTGAACACAAGGCGCAGCATGCGATGATGGATTGCCTCGGCGAAATGATCTGGCAGGCACAGCGCAACAAAACCGCACCCGATGCCACGGTCTACCTTTCCTGTCTGGAGAAACAATGAGACTAAGCAAGATCACCACCCGCACCGGCGACGATGGCCATACCGGCCTGGCCGACGGCACGCGCCTGCCCAAGAATCACCCGCGCATCGCCGTCATCGGCAGTGTGGATGAACTCAACAGCCAGCTCGGCGTGCTACTCGCCGAAACCCTGTCGGACGGTGTGCGCGCGGAACTGCTGCGCATCCAGAACGATCTGTTCGACCTCGGCGGGATGCTGGCTGTGCCAGGCGCACCCTTTGCCGTCGCCAAACTCGCACGACTGGATAAGGCCATCACACATTACAACGCGGAGTTGCCGCCGCTTAAGGAATTCATCCTTCCCGGCGGCTGCCGCGCCGCCGCCCTGTGCCATGTGGCACGCAGTGTGGCGCGCCGCATCGAGCGCGATTATATGCAACTTATGCATGGGGAAACGATCCCGGCTGAGGGACTGCACTATCTGAATCGGCTTTCCGATTTATTGTTTGTGTTTTGCCGTGTACTTAACCGTACAGCCGGCTGTGCGGAGACGCTCTGGTCGCGAGATTAAGACTGTGTCGCCGCGTTCCCACACTGACGTAATCAGCCCTTGGCGCTATAATTCCGCCTGTTGCTATTACAACCATCTGCTTGAAGGAGAGTTTCATGCCGCATCACCAGCCGCAGCCTTTTGTTCTGAAGACCACCACCCAACTGCAGGAGATTATGGAACCGAGCAACGATCCCTGGCAGGTTGACCTGAAAGATACTGCAGTATCGGTCATGACCGATTTCCGTGTTCGCGCGATGTTCAAGCTCACGCCTGAAGAAACCATAGATGAAGCGCTGCAAAAGATGAAAGTCGCCGGTCTGCGTATCGCTTTCGTCAAGGAAAAGGGGTCGGAAAAATTGCTGGGCCTCATTACCTCCTACGACATCCTGGGCGAAAAGCCGATGCGCTATCTGCAAAGCGTCGGCTTTGCGGATCGCGGTGTCACGCACAAGGACATCCGTGTCAGCGACATCATGGAATACCCAAAAGACTGGGTCGTTGCCGAATTGCACGAGGTTGAAAAGGCTTCAGTGAAGGATGTGCTGGAGGCCCTGCAGAAAATCGGCAGGTCGCACCTGCCGGTGGTTGAGCGCAAGGACGGCGAGCCGCCCAGACTACGCGGTCTGTTCTCTTCTGCCAAAATCCTGCGTCTGACCGAAACCAGCCGCCAGAAGGCAGCCGCAAAATAAACTGTCCATACTGAAGCAAAAGGGCGCATCGTACGATGCGCCCTTTTGCATGGTGCAAGATCAAGGTTGCGGAGGCGGCAGTGGCTTGGGTTTGCGCAGATCGAGCAAGGTCATCACATAGCCGGACAGGCAATAGCCCAGGAACAGCAGGAACAGGTGCAGCGGCGGATCAACCGACACCAGAATGAAGAAGATGGCGAACAGAAAGATGACAATAAACGGCACGCTCTTGCGCATATTGATCGCCTTGAAGCTGTAGTACTTGAGGCTGCTGACCATGCTCATGCCGGCAAATACGGTGAGCGCGGCGGCATACCAGCGCAGGTCGTTGCCGCTGAAACGGTTATCCGCCATGACCCAGACGAATCCGGCCACCAGCGCCGCCGCCGCCGGGCTGGGAAGCCCCTGAAAATAACGCTTATCAATCACGTCGATGTTGGTGTTGAAGCGCGCCAGCCGCAAAGCGGCACCCGCACAATAGATGAAGGCGGCGAACCAGCCCCATTTGCCCAAGTCACGGAACGCCCATTCATACATAAGAATGGAAGGTGCGACACCAAACGAGACCATGTCGGACAGGCTGTCGTATTCGGCCCCGAACTCGCTTTGGGTATGTGTCATGCGTGCCACGCGCCCATCCAACCCGTCCAGCACCATGGCAATGAAGATCGACACCGCCGCAATTTCATAGCGCCCGTTCATCGACTGCACTATGGCGTAAAACCCGGCAAACAAGGCAGCCGTGGTGAGCAGGTTGGGCAGCAGGTAGATGCCGCGCCGCCGCAAATCCATTTTGCTGCGTTGATTCATCGGGTTCATGGAGTTCAGCCGAGCCGCGCCAGGATGGTTTCAGTAGCGGACACTTTATCACCGATGCTGACCTTGACGGTAGCGGTCAATGGCAGATAGACATCCACCCGCGAGCCGAAGCGGATAAAACCGTAACGTTGGCCGCGCGCCAGCACATCGCCCGCCTTGACGTAACACAGAATACGCCGCGCGATGAGACCGGCCACTTGTACAAAAGTCACCGTCTGTCCGTCATTGGTGGTCAGCACCACCGCATTGCGCTCGTTTTCGGTGGAGGCCTTGTCCAGATCGGCATTGACGAACTTGCCGGGGAAATACTGGATTTTCTCGATCTTGCCGTCGACCGGACTGCGATTGGAATGCACATTGAAGACGTTCATGAACACGCTGATCAGGAGTGCTTCGCGTTGTGCGTAAGGATCTTGCGTGCGTTCGACCTTGATCACGCGACCGTCGGCGGGTGACAGCACCGCATCCGCATCCTGCGGAATCTCGCGCGCCGGATCACGGAAAAACTGCAACACGAACAGGAAGATGATCCACAACGGGATCGACCAAGTCACACACCATGCAGTGGCTGCAACGGCCAAAACCAGTGAAATCGTCAGGAATGGCCAGCCCTCGCGGGCAATGATTGGGTGGGGATAGTTGGTCATGTAGTCGCTGAGTTAATAGCCGTTAGTTGAAAGCACTAGTCGCCAGACGAAAAAGGTTGATCTTTACTAACGACTAGCGACTAGCGTAAATCGACTGATTTTAGTTCTTCGATTGATCAACCAGCTTGTTCTTGCCAATCCACGGCATCATGGAACGCAACTGACCACCGACCACTTCGATCGGATGTTCCGCATTCAAACGGCGGCGCGCGGTCATTTCTGGATAGTTGGTGCGGCCTTCCAGGATGAACTGTTTGGCGTAAGAGCCGTTCTGGATGTTCTTCAGGCATTCCTTCATCGCGGCACGCGCCTGATCGGCGATCACGCGATGGCCGGTGACGTATTCGCCGTACTCGGCGTTGTTGGAGATGGAGTAGTTCATGTTGGCAATACCGCCCTCGTACATCAGGTCGACAATCAGCTTAAGCTCGTGCAGGCATTCGAAGTAGGCCATCTCCGGCGCATAGCCCGCTTCGGTCAGCGTCTCGAAACCGGCTTTCACCAGCTCCACCGCGCCGCCACACAGTACTGCCTGCTCGCCGAACAGGTCGGTCTCGGTCTCTTCACGGAAGTTTGTTTCGATCACGCCGCCCTTGGTGCCTCCGTTGGCTGCCGCGTAGGACAGCGCGATGTCTTTCGCTTTGCCGCTCTTGTCCTGGTACACGGCGATCAGTGTGGGAACACCGCCGCCTTTGAGATATTCGGAACGCACGGTGTGACCGGGGCCCTTCGGCGCAATCATGATCACGTCCACATCGGAGCGCGGTATCACCTGGTTGTAGTGCACGTTGAAACCGTGGGCAAAGGCCAGTGCGGCACCAGCCTTGATATTCGGTGCGACTTCCTTGTTATAGACATCGGGAATATTTTCGTCCGGCAACAGCATCATCACCACATCAGCGTTCTTCACGGCGTCAGCCACTTCGGCAACTTTGATGCCGGCTGCTTCCGCTTTCTTCCAGGAAGCACCCATCTTGCGCAAACCGACTGTCACGTTGACACCCGAGTCGCGCAGATTTTGCGCATGGGCATGGCCTTGCGAGCCGTAGCCGATGATGGTCACTTGCTTGCCCTTAACTAGGGACAGATCTGCATCTTTGTCGTAATAAACTTTCATGTTGGCCTCTTCTAAAAAAATAGTTGCTAGTTGGTTAGTCGTTGGTTGTTGGTTAATGATGTCCGCCACGCGGTTCTTCGTTTTAACCAACAACTGACGGCCAGCGTCTAACGACTGGTTGCTAAAGTTTCAAAATACGTTCGCCGCGCCCGATACCGGATGCGCCGGTGCGCACCGTCTCCAGGATCAGCTTGGGTTCGACTGCTTGCAGGAAGTGATCCAGTTTGTGGCCGGCTCCGGTCAGTTCGATAGTGTAGGTCTTGTCGGTCACGTCGATGATGCGGCCACGGAAGATGTCGGTTATGCGTTTTATTTCTTCGCGGTCGCCGCCCTCTGCACGCACCTTGAGCAGCATCAGTTCGCGCTCGATATGGTCACCATCGGTCAGATCCATCACCGACACCACATCCACCAGTTTGTTGAGCTGCTTGTTGATTTGCTCTATCACGGCATCCGAGCCGCTGGTTACGATGGTCATACGCGACATCGTTTCGTCTTCAGTCGGGGCGACCGTCAGGGATTCGATGTTGTAGCCGCGCGCGGAGAACAGCCCGGCCACCCGTGATAGTGCACCGGCTTCGTTCTGCATTAGCAGGGAAATGATGTGACGCATTACAGATCCTCCGCCATGATAATTTCGGACAGCCCCTTGCCGCCCGGAACCATGGGGAACACGTTCTCGGTGGGATCGGTGCGGAAGTCGAGAAATACCAGATCATCCTTGCGCGCAAAGGCTTCCTTGAGTGCACCCTCCACGTCGCCGGGCTGGTCCACCCGCACCCCCACATGACCATAAGCCTCGGCCAGTCTCACAAAATCGGGGAGCGCATCCATATAGGATTCGGAATAGCGGTTGCCGTGGAAGAACTCCTGCCACTGGCGCACCATGCCCAGATAGCCATTGTTGAGCAGGATAATCTTGAGCGGCAGGTGAAATTGTTTGCAGGTGGACAACTCCTGGATATTCATCTGGATACTGCCTTCACCGGTCACACAGGCTACCGGTGCGCCCGGGTGTGCCAACTGCACCCCCATTGCCGCCGGCAGGCCAAAGCCCATGGTGCCGAGACCGCCGGAATTGATCCAGCGACGCGGCTGGTTGAACTTGTAATACTGCGCCGCCCACATCTGGTGTTGTCCCACATCCGAGGTGATGAAAGCATCGCCCCGCGTGATCTCGTACAATTTCTCGATCACATACTGCGGCTTGATGACTTCGGTCGAATTGCGGTACGTCAATGATTTGCGTCCGCGCCATTCCTCAACCTGCTGCCACCAAGCCTTGAGGGTGGCGACATCGGGTTTCTGCTTGCTGGCACGCAGCAATGACAGAATATCGTCGAGTACGTGCCGCACATCACCAACCAAAGGCACATCCACCTTCACCCGCTTGGAAATCGAAGCAGGGTCGATATCGATATGGATGATCTTGCGCGACACTTCGGCGAAATGCTCCACATTACCAATCACACGATCATCGAAACGTGCGCCGATCGCCAGCAGCACATCGCAATGCTGCATCGCCATATTGGCTTCCAGCGTACCGTGCATGCCAAGCATGCCGAGAAAGTTTTTGTCCGGTGAAGGGTAGCCACCCAGACCCATCAGGGTGTTGGTGCAGGGGAAATCCAGCAGCCGAACCAGCTCGGTCAATTGCCTGGCGGCATCGGACAACACCACGCCACCACCTGTATAGACCATCGGACGCTTGGCCGCGAGCAGCATCTGTACCGCCTGTTTGACCAAGGCGGGATCCCCCTTGGTCGCCGGATTGTAGGAGCGAATATTGACCGAAGCCGGGTACTCGTAAGTGGCTTTCTGGTTTGAGACGTCCTTGGGAATATCCACCAGCACAGGGCCTGGGCGGCCTGTTTTGGCCAGGTAGAACGCCTTCTTCAAGGTGATGGCAATATCCTTCGCATCCTTCACCAGGAAGTTGTGTTTGACGCAGGGGCGGGTGATGCCGACCGCATCCACCTCCTGAAAGGCATCCTCACCGATGAAACCGGTAGGCACCTGACCGCTGATGACCACCAGCGGAATTGAATCCATGTACGCGGTGGCGATACCGGTCACCGCGTTGGTCAGACCAGGACCCGAAGTGACCAGCGCCACCCCGACCTTGTCGGTAGAGCGCGCATAGCCGTCGGCGGCGTGCAGAGCGGCCTGCTCATGCCGCACCAGAACGTGCTTGACCTGTTCCTGCTTGAACAGCTCATCATAGATAAACAACACCGCGCCGCCGGGATAGCCAAAAATATACTCGACTCCCTCTTCCTGTAAGCAGCGGACGGTTATTTCAGCACCGGTCAGTTCCATGAGACAACTACCTGTAGATTGCGTCGATTAAAAGGTCGTGCACGATAAAGGCTGGCAGCATTTTGGTCAACCCCGCAGTGCTTGTGGGCGGGTTGAAAACCCTTGTTGCAACAGGAATTTGCTATTATCGGCCCACCTTCAGCACAACCCCTGCCACCCTTGTCCACTTCAGTCCAGCTTTCCGACTTTCTCGCCAGTGTCGAGCGCCGCGCCTTCAAGTACGCAGTCTACGCTGTGCACGACGAACAGGCCGCGCTGGACATAGTGCAGGATGCCATGATCAAGCTGGCGGAACGCTACGGGGACAAGCCTGCTGAAGAGTTTCCACCGTTGTTCCAGAGAATCCTGCAAAATACCATTCGCGACCATTTCCGTCGCCAAAAAGTACGCAGTGCCCGCTTCAGCCTGTTTTCATCGTTCACTACGTCGCAAAGCGAGGATGACGTGGATGTGCTGGATATCCTGCAGGACGAAGATAACCCCAGCCAGCCCGAAACCCCGCACACGGCAGTCGCCGGGCAGCAGTTGGTCACTATCATTGAGGCTGCATTGCGCCAATTGCCAGCGCGTCAACGCGAAGCCTTCCTGCTGCGTTATTGGGAGGGCTTCGATACGGCAGAAACAGCGGTGGCGATGGGCTGCTCCGAAGGGAGCGTCAAGACCCACTGTTCGCGCGCAACCACTACAATGGCACATATCCTGAAACGAAAGGGGGTAGACCTGACATGGGCATCAAACTAGATCGAAAAACACTAGCCTCACTACTCGATGATTCGACGCGCCAACTGCCGCCGACTGTCGAGGCACGTCTTTTCAGCGCGCGGCAAGCTGCATTACAGCAACAAGCGCGACACAGTACGCTCCAGGCGCGCCTGTATCAGCTGGTGCCGGCACTGGCCGTACCGATGCGCCAGCATCCAGTCGGCTGGGGCGCGGCCTTCCTGTTCACCGCCATCCTCGTTGTGGTTCTTTTCCAGTGGCAGCATCTCGCCGTACACGACCACAGCGCGCTTGATCTTGCCATACTGATTGATGATTTGCCGGTAAGGATGTACGTCGATTAAATGGTCACAATGCGAAAAAAGAACCCTCAAATCTGGTATATCGCAGCGTTGTGCGGTCTGCTGTTAGTGCCCACTGTGTCGCGCGCGGAAAAGTGGGATGATCTCACGCCGCTACAGCAACAATTGCTGGCGCCACTCGCCCAAGGCTGGAACAAACTGGAGAAAACAGAGCAAAAGAGCTTCATCGGAATTACCAGCGCGTATCCGCAACTTCCCCCCGACAAACAACAGCGCCTGCGTGAACAGATTTCGACTTGGGCAACACTAACTCCGGAACAACGTCATCGGGCACGGGAGAAATTCACTGCTTTCAGCAAGGTGCCCGCAGAAAGACGAAATGCTGTAAAGCAGATCGTGCGCGAACAGGAAACCAGGCCGGAGCCACCTCAGGGAAACACCGAGTCAAGCCAAAAACCTGATTGAGCCCCGAATGAACGGTGGCTAAGTTACATTCCCTGGTCTTAACGACGTTCGGCCCGCCACAATAAAATCAGCGCCAGGCTTAGAAAAATCCAGCTCATGGCAGTTGCACTAAAGACAGCGGGCCATTCATTCAGCGCACCCAGATTGGCAAACAGGCGTCCGACAAAATGGAAGCTCAAACCCAGCACCACCCCGACGAATATCTTTCCGCCGATGCCGCCTTCGCGCCGCTGATAGGATGAGAACGGCAGCGCCAGCAACAACATGACCAGCACCGCAAAGGGGTAGACCAGCTTGTTCCAGAGCGCGATGTCGTACCGCACGGTTTTTTGCTTGTTGTCAGCCAGGTGCTGAATATATTGGTACAGGTTCCAGGCTGACATCTGTTCCGGCACCACCATCAGCACGTTCAGAATATCGGGGTTGAGTGTGGAGCGCCACTCCGCAACGGGCTGCACATCGACAGTCGTACCCTGTCCCGAAAACAGGGTCCGCCTTACCTCTTCCAGTTGCCAGAATCCCTCGCGTTGATAAGTGGCGCGCCCGGCTGCGGTGATGCTCTGCAGTTGGTAATTTTCATCGAACTGATAGATGCTCACATTGAGCAGCGAGGTGTCGTGCAGCACGTTCCTGACATTGATGAAACTGCCCTCATCCTTTACCCATACTCCGGATCGGAATTCCTTGATATTGACCTGCGCATTTTGTGCTTTGAGTTTGATCTGCTGGGCCAGTTTCTCACTCGGCGGCGCGATGAACTCGCCAAATATAAAACAGAGTACGAGCAAGGGTGCGCCAATACCCAACAAAGTGACGATCATCTGGCGCAACGACACACCGGAAGCGCGGTAAACCGTCAACTCCGAACTTGCCGCCAGCTGCACCAGGGCGAAAATCGCCCCGATCAATACAGCGACCGGGAACAACTCATAGATGTGTCCGGGCAGGGTCAGTAGCACGAACAGCAGGACGTAACTCAACTGGTAATCACCACGTCCCATCTCGTTGAGCTGGTTGATCAGGTCGAGCAAGGCAAACAACATCAACAAGGCGGCAAACACCAGACCGATGCTGAAGTAGATTTCTCGCGCCAGATAGCGGGCAAGCAGCTTCACCGCTTGAACCTCCACCACGGCGTAACAGAGGAGCGGTAGTGAAACAGGATCAGCAGGATCAGAACCATAAATAGATGCAAGCCCCACAAACCGATCAACGGGCTGACCTTCTTCAATGCCACCCAGGAGTTGGTGACACTGATCATATTGTTGTAGAACATGTAGACCACCATCGCGGTGATCAGATTCAGCGAGCGCCCTGCACGCGGATCAACATAGCTCAGCGGAATGGCGAGCAACGCCAGAATCAGTGCGCTGAGCGGCAATCCGATGCGCCAGTGCAGTTCCGCCGTATGCAGGGAATGCGGATGCTGCAACAGGTAGAGTGTGGAATAGGCTTTGATATTGGGGAGCGCACGGCCCAACTCGGCCGGTTCAATGCGTACCGCGTAGCGTTCGAAGTGTGAGATTCTGAAGTCAGCCTGGCCCGGAACACCTTCATACCGCGAGCCATTCAACAACACCAGGAATCGGTCTCCATTTTCAGCGGTTTCCTGATAACCCTCCTTCGCCACCATGGTTCCTTCTTTGCCATTCTGCACCGAACGCACAAAAATATTGCCTACGCGCTTGCTGCTGGTATCCACGTCTTCCAGAAAGAACACGCGGTCCGCCTGTTTTGATTCACGAAAAGCACCGGGGGTGGCATGCGACACATCGTCTCGACTATCCAGTTGGCGCTTGAATTCGTCCGCCTTGGATAATGCCCAAGGTGACAACACCAGACTCATGAAGGCGATCAGCACGGCAACCGGAATGGCATAGCCCAATACCGGGCGCATCCAGCGTGCGAGGCCGATGCCGGATGAGAACCACACCACCATCTCGCTATCACGATAACAACGCGAGAGGGTGATCAGGATCGAGAGGAACAGGCTGATCGAAAGCAACACGGGCAGATAGTTCATGGCGCTGAAACCCAGCATCACCAGAATACCGTCCACTGCGAGCAGGCCGCTGACTGACTCGCTGAGGAATCGGATCAACTGGGTGAACACCACAATACCAAGCAAAATGGAAAATACCAGCAGCCCGCTGGCGACGAATTCACGGATCAGCGTGCGAAAGAAAATACCGCGTATCCTGGGCGAACCGGACAATTTTGACTTTTGCGGCGTGGATTGCGGATAATCCGGCATCTGGGTGGATTCAGAGATCAATTGAGGAGAGGCGCGTGGAATTTAGCATAAAACAGGGTAGTCCGGAAAAACTGAAGAGTGATTGCGTGGTGGTTGGTGTGTTTGAAGGCGGCAAGCTGTCCCGTGCGGCACAAACACTCGACAAGGCCTGCAAAAATATATTGAGCGACTTGGTCGCACATGGCGACATGAGTGGAAAGTCTGCCTCCACGCTGCTGTTGCATAAGTTGCCTGGCATCCTCGCTCCACGTGTGTTACTCGTCGGCTTGGGCAAGGCCGATGGACAAACCTGCAAATCCCGCATCGAGATTTTGCACGCCCTGTTCAAGACATTGCACGGCACACCGGCAAAAGATGCGGTGCTGTATCTGGCCGAAGAGGAAATGGGGCAGGATACAGCATGGGTATTGCGTCAAGCCGTGTTCATCGGCACCGAACACGCTTTCCGCGCCGACGGGCTGAAGAGCAAACCTGCCGATGCAGCAAAATTGAAACACATTACCTTTGCCACATTGGACAAACCGGCGGCGCAACTGAAGGAGGTGGTTGCACAAACCGCCGCCGGCACGCGTGGAATGGAGCTGACCAAGACTCTTGCCAACTTGCCCGGCAACATCTGTACTCCGACCTACCTCGCCGCGCAAGCGCTGGCGCTGGGCAAAGCGCACAAAAAGATCAAGACCACCGTGCTGGAAGAAAAGGATATGCGCAAGCTGGGGATGGGCGCTTTCCTCGCCGTCACACGCGGCAGCGAACAACCCGCCAAACTCATCACACTCGAATACAACGGCACAGACAAGAAACACAAACCCGTTGTACTGGTCGGCAAGGGCATAACCTTCGACAGCGGCGGCATCTCGCTCAAACCGGGTGCCGAGATGGACGAGATGAAATACGACATGTGCGGCGCGGCCAGCGTGCTCGGTACTATTCAGGCCATCGCCGAGATGGGTCTGAAGATCAACGTGGTCGGCGTCATTCCAAGTAGCGAGAACCTGCCCTCCGGCACCGCCACCAAGCCGGGTGACATCGTCACCAGCATGTCCGGCCAGTCCATCGAGATACTCAATACAGATGCCGAAGGTCGCCTCGTGTTGTGTGACGCACTCACTTACTCGGCCAAATTCAAGCCCGACACCGTGATTGACATCGCCACTCTCACCGGCGCCTGCGTCATCGCATTGGGGCATGTGGCCAGCGGCCTGTTCAGCAACGACAGCAATCTTGCCCGGGAACTGCTGGCAGCAGGAGAACAGACGCACGACCGCGCCTGGCAACTGCCGCTATGGGAAGACTACCAACCGCTGCTGGATTCCAACTTCGCCGATATGCAGAATATCGGTGGCCGCGCGGGCGGCACCATCACCGCCGCCTGTTTCCTGTCACGCTTCACCAAGGATTACCACTGGGCGCACCTCGACATCGCGGGCACAGCATGGAAATCCGGCAAAGAAAAAGGCGCAACCGGGCGGCCTCTGCCGCTGCTCACGCAATATTTAATCAATCGGGCAAATAGCAAATGATTTGCCGCAGAATACACAGAGAAGAAAGATGATGTTCCCTCTGTACACTCTGTGGCTAACTGGTTTCAGTTATGACTAAAATCGACTTCTACACCGGCAGCGAAGACAAGCTGCGCACAGCCTGTCAGCTGAGCCACAAGGCGATGCAGAACGGATTGCACGTGCTGCTGCATGTGCCGGATGACGGGCTGGCCGACAGGCTGGACAAACTGCTGTGGCACTATCCCGCCACCGCCTTCATGCCGCACTGCCGTAGTCACGATGCGGAGGCGGCCAGCATGCCGGTAGTCATCGGGCGCGACGAGAATTTCCCCCACTCCGAGTTGCTGATCAGCCTGCATGAGGAATGCGTGACGTTCTTCAGCCGCTTCGAGCGCGTCATCGAGATTGTCGGTTGCGACACGGAGGAAGCCGCACACGGACGCCTGCGCTTCAAATATTACCGTGACCGCGGCTACGAACTCGGGCACACCGACCTTGCCAAGCTACGCGCATGACCCAGCCACACTCCATCCCGTTGCTGACCGAGGTCGTTCCCGATACGACAGACGACTTGCCGGTGCTGACCGACATTGCGCCGGACACACCGCCCGCACCAGCCAGCTCCTCCTCGCCGGACACCCTGCCCGGTTTGCAACAAACTCTCGAAACGTATATCGAGACCGTATTTGCCGACAAGCTAAAAACTCACCTGGCAACCGCCAATCAATGGGCGATTGAAGCAGCCATTGCTGAATTGAAAAATGAGCTGCCACAACTGATCCGCAAGGCACAGGAGCGAACCAGCACTGACTGATAGCCTGCCTCGGGCCCTGCACAGAGTTGGTATAATCGCGGCCTTTTCCGCCGCACATCAATCTGACCAAAATGGAACTCGCCAAAAGTTTTGACCCAAAAGATATTGAAGCACGCTGGTATCCCGCATGGGAAAACGCCGGGTACTTCAAGGCCGGACTCGACACCTCGAAACAAGAGAATTTCTGCATCCTGCTACCGCCGCCAAACGTCACCGGCACGCTGCACATGGGGCACGGCTTCAACCAGACCCTGATGGACGCGCTGACGCGCTATCACCGTATGCGCGGGGACAACACACTGTGGCAACCAGGCACCGATCATGCGGGCATCGCCACCCAGATCGTGGTGGAGCGCCAGCTCGACGCGCAGGGTATCTCTCGCCACGACCTAGGGCGCGAGAAGTTCATTGAAAAAGTGTGGGAATGGAAAGAATATTCCGGCAACACCATCACCAAACAGATGCGTCGTCTCGGCACTTCGCCAGACTGGTCGCGCGAACGCTTCACCATGGACGAAGGTCTGTCGCAATCCGTTACCGAAACATTCGTGCGCCTGTTCAACGAAGGTCTGATCTATCGCGGCAAGCGTCTGGTGAACTGGGATCCGAAACTGCACACCGCCGTGTCCGATCTGGAAGTGGTGCAGGAAGAAGAAGACGGCTTCATGTATCACATCCGCTATCCGCTGGCGGACGGTTCCGGTCATCTGACGGTTGCGACGACGCGCCCCGAGACCATGCTGGGTGACGTGGCAGTGATGGTGAATCCGGAAGATGAACGTTACCAGCACCTCATCGGTAAACAGGTAAAACTGCCGCTGTGCGGACGCGATATCCCGATCATCGCCGACGACTATGTCGACAAGGAATTCGGCACCGGCGTGGTGAAAGTCACGCCAGCGCATGACTTCAACGACTATGCGGTCGGTCAGCGTCACAAGCTGGAGATAATCTCCATCCTCACGCTGGATGCAAAGATCAACGAGCACGCGCCCAAGCAATATCAAGGCATGGATAGATTCGCTGCGCGCAAACAGATCGTTGCCGATCTGGAAGCCGCAGGAGTGTTCGAAAAAGCCGACAAGCACAAACTCAAAGTGCCGCGCGGAGACCGCACCGGCGTGGTAATCGAACCGATGCTGACCGACCAGTGGTTCGTGGCGATGAGCAAACCCGGTGACGGCGGCAAGAGCATTACCGCGCAGGCGCTGGAATGTGTGGCCTCGGGCGAAATCAAGTTCCACCCGGAGAACTGGGTGAACACCTACAACCAGTGGCTGAACAACATTCAGGACTGGTGCATCTCGCGGCAACTGTGGTGGGGACACCAGATTCCCGCGTGGTACGGCGTGAACGGCGAAGTGTTCGTCGCGCACGACGAGGCCGAGGCGCGCCATCTGGCGGACAAGGCCGGTTACGCCGGACAGCTTGATCGCGACAGCGACGTGCTCGACACCTGGTTCTCTTCCGCGCTGTGGCCGTTCTCAACACTGGACTGGGTGGGCGATGCGGACAAGGATGCAAAGAACCCGTTCGTGCAGCAATACCTGCCGTCGTCGGTGCTGGTCACCGGCTTCGACATCATCTTCTTCTGGGTGGCGCGTATGGTGATGATGACCAAACACATCACCGGCAAGATCCCGTTCAAGGATGTGTACGTGCACGGCTTGATCCGCGATGCGGAAGGCCAGAAGATGTCCAAGTCCAAGGGTAATGTGCTCGACCCCATCGACCTGATCGATGGCATCAACCTCGACTCTCTGGTGAAAAAGCGCACTGCCGGATTGATGAACCCCAAGGACGCGGAGAAGATCGAAAAACGCACACGCAGGGAGTTCCCCGACGGGATTACTGCTTTCGGCACCGACGCGTTGCGCTTCACCTTCGCCTCACTCGCCTCGCCCGGTCGCGACATCAAGTTTGATATGCAACGCTGTGAAGGCTATCGCAACTTCTGCAACAAGCTATGGAACGCCACGCGTTTCGTACTGATGAACTGCGACGGCAAGGATGTCGGTCTCGACGAAAGCTTCCCCCTGGACTTCTCCGCCGCCGACAAGTGGATGATCAGTGTGTTGCAGCAGGCCGAGGCCGAGATGGCGGCTCACTTCGCCGATTACCGTTTCGACATGGCCGCGCGCACCGTGTACGAACTGGTGTGGAACACCTACTGCGACTGGTATGTGGAACTGGCCAAGGTGCAGATGGCCAACGGCAGCGAAGCGCAGCAGCGCGCCACACGACGCACACTGGTTCGCGTGCTGGAAACTATTCTGCGTCTGGCACACCCCATCATCCCATTCATTACTGAAGAGTTGTGGCAATCAGTCGCACCGATGGCGAAGGCAAAGGGTAACAGCATCATGCTGCAAGCCTATCCCAAGGCTGACACCAGCAAGGTCGACGAAACCGCCATCGCACAGGTCGCACTGTTGCAGGAACTGGTCACCGCCACCCGCAGCCTGCGCAGCGAGATGAATTTGTCCCCCGCCGCACGCGTGCCGTTGGTTGCAGCAGGCAATGCAACAATGTTGAACGCACTTGCCCCTTACATCAGCAGCCTCGGCAAGTTGAGCGAAGTTCAGGTCGTCGCCGAATTACCGGAAGGTGACGCACCCATATCAATCGTCGGTAGCTTCAAGCTGATGTTGAAGGTGGAAGTCGACGTGGTGGCGGAACGTGAACGTCTGGATAAAGAAATCGCACGTCTCTCCAACGAGATCGCCAAAGCACATGCCAAGCTCGGTAACGAAAGCTTCGTTGCACGCGCCCCGGCGGCGGTAGTGGAACAGGAAAAGAAACGGATGGAGGATTTCAGTACAACGCTGGTGCAGTTACAGGCACAGCGAAAGAAGCTGGGATAAAAGCAAGCACTCCACTCCCTCTCCTCGCTGGCGCTGAAAGAAACATTGCGCGACATCATCGACACTATTGTCGTACCGAGCAAGGACACGCTGATGATTCTCAGTGGTATCGTGGTGATTCGAACCGTGATGGCTTATTTCCTGTCGCAGGAAATCGAGAAGAAGACCGCCGAATGAATTGAGACAACTCAACGGCGGCGAATCAGAAATACAAACTCTGCATTTCGTTCAGTCGAAGACAACAACTCGTTACCAGTCTTGCTGCAGAAATCCATAAAATCCCTGGGCGATCCCTTATCGGTGGCGACAACCTGCAGCACCTGGCCGGCGCTCATCTCTGCCAGCGCTTTCTTGGCGCGCAAGATTGGCAACGGGCAGGCAAGTTTGCGCACATCCAGCGCCACATCAAATATGATCCCGCTCATGCCTCGAGCCTCCCGCCGGCGTGGTACCAGATAGTAGTAACACCTTGTGGATTGCAGGTGTTGGCATACCCTTGCGATGCGTTCACTCTTGCAAGAAGTCGCTGCGATCCACTTGCACTCATGTTTCCGAATACATTCACACCCTTCTCCAGTTGGAAATGGTTATTCATCCGCATGATCGCTCAATAATCTGGATATGCGCGTATTGGCCACCGCCAGGCGCTTGACCAGCATGTGCAGGAACGCTTCACCAAACTGGTAGCGGCAATTGGCTGATGCACGCGCCAGCACATCCGGATCTATTTCGATCAGTTTTACATCCGTCTTGGCGAAAATATCAGTCGTGCGTTTAGCGTCTTTCCCGGTGAGGTGCGCCATTTCACCGAAACAATCACCTTTGTGCAATAAACTCAGCAATCGCCCCTGCTTCAATACTCGCACCGAGCCGGTGGCGATGATGTAGAAGGTCTGGCCGATTCCCCCTTCATTCAATATCTGCTCGCCCTTGGGTGCCTTGCGCCATTCGCTGATGCGCAGTACTTCCCACAATTCAACATCGCTGAAATCAGAGAAGAATGGCAAGGCACGAACGGTATCGAATTTTTCGGTATCGAATATCTGTTCCTGTTGCGGCATGTCAGTGCTGATGAATGCGACCAGATCACGTGCCATTACATCCCAGCTGTGGTAGCGCTGTATCGCCTCCTTGCACATCGCACGCTGCACGATGGCATCCAGTGCGGGCGGAATCTCGGGGCGATAGTTGCTGGGCGGGGGCGGCTCGATATTCATGATCTGGTAGATCATGCTGAAGTTGTTGGCTGCTTCGAACGGCAGCCTCCCTGTCAGCATGCGATACATCGTCACACCCAGAGAATAGATGTCGGTCTGATGCGTCAGGGTTTGTTCCTTGATTTGCTCCGGCGACATATAGGCTGGCGACCCCACCCCGCTCACCTGTGTGGTCTGCTGGTTTTCCAGAAATGCCGCGCCAAAATCCGATATCTTGATGTCACTCTCCCCGCGCAGCAGGATATTGGCCGGTTTGATGTCGCGGTGAATCACACCCTGATATTGCGCGTACTCGAGCGCTTTACAGCATTTATAGATGATTTCGGCGATGCGTCCGAGCGGCAACAAATGATCGACCTCGGCATACTTTTCCAGCGTCTCGCCTTCGATATATTCCATCACCATGTAATTAACATCGCCATCCATGACCGCATCGTAAATTTTCACGATGTGTGGATGCGACAATTTACCGGCGAGTGATGCCTCGGTCAGCAATAATTTTCTAAAGGCCTTGCTGCTGGCGCCATGCTGCAGCACACCGGCATTGAACAGTTTGAGCGCGACACGCTGCTGGCTAAATGGGTCGAGAGCAAGAAACACGGTACTGGTTGCACCGCGTCCGATTTCTTTTATAACATGGTATTTGCCGATCGATTTCATGCTGGCCATTGCGCTTACGGATGCACATTCTCCCGTTTTGCCTCATACCTGTCCAGCACACACAGGTGAACCAATTTAAGTGGGTGCTATCATACCGGCCATGAAAAAAATCATTCCATTCCTGCTAATCCTGTTTCCCCTGCATCTTGCGGCAGACGGCCTGCCCGACCTGGGAGATGTATCGCAAACGGCCGTGTCACCACTGATGGAACGTCAGATCGGCGAGCAAAGTATGCTGCAGATTCGTGCCAGTGACCGCTATCTGGACGACCCGGAGTTGGCCGGTTACCTCAACCGACTGGGAAAGCATCTGGTCGCCAACAGTAGCGAGCCCGGACAGTCGTTTGAATTCTTTGTACTGGATGACGGCGCCATCAATGCCTTCGCCTTGCCGGGGGGATTTATCGGTGTCAATACCGGACTGATCCTGCTGACGCAAAACGAATCTGAATTGGCCTCGGTGTTGAGCCATGAAATATCACACGTCACCCAACACCATCTGGCGCGGATAGTATCCGGCCAGAAATATGACTCACTTGCCGCCATGGCCACCATTGCCGTCGCCATTCTTGCTGCACGCAACAATCCGCAGGCGGCAGAGGCAGGTATCATCGGCGCACAGAGTGGCTTGGTACAACGCCGGCTCGACTTCACACGAGAGCATGAAAAAGAGGCTGACCGCATCGGTCTCGGCATCCTGCAGCGATCCGGTTTCGACCCCCATGCCATGCCCAGTTTCTTTGAGCGCCTGCAAAAGGCCACCCAACTGGTTGAAGGCAACGCCCCCAGTTATTTGCGCACTCACCCACTCACCGCTGAACGGGTTTCCGACGTGGGCAACCGTGTGCAGCAAATCCCTTTTAAACTGATAGCGGACAGCCTTGATTTTCAGCTGATGCGTGCGCGCGTAATTGCGTCACAAAAAACACCGCAAGATGCAATCGCGTATTTCGAGTCGGCACTGGGTGACAAAAAATACGGCAATCCGCTGGCTCACCGCTACGGGCTGGTGCTCGCCCTGTTGCGCGCCAAGCAGGACTCCCGTGCCGCACAAGAATTCAACACACTCCACCGTTTGGCACCACCAAACGCTACTATTACCACACTGGCTGGCAACATCAGACGAGCAGAAGGAAACGACCAGAAGACCCTCGACTTCTATCGCGAAGCACTCAAGCAATACCCGACCCATCAGGCACTGATTTTTGACTACGTAGTGATGCTGTTAAGTCAGCATCACTACGCCGAAGCACTAAACCTGCTGGACAAGGAAGTTGCACATGACGGCAATAATGCCAAGCTTTACGAACTGCAGGCACGTGCCTACACGGCGCTGGGCCGACACCAAGAGGCGCATCACGTGCTGGCTTATTTCCAGATTTTGCATGGCAATTTGCGTGGTGCAATTGAACAACTGGAGCTAGCAAAACTGGCCGGGAATGATTACTACCAACTTTCCACAATCGAAACAGAGCTCAAGCAGTACCGGGAAATCCTGGACGCACAACGCAAGCGTCGATAATCGAGTGTGCGAAGTTTCATGCGTCGACTTGTGTCCGCACCAATTCCTGCAGCAAACGCCTCACCGGGGTTGGTATTGCAGCCCCCAACGCCTCCGTCAAATCCAGCCAGACACTACCCGGCTGCGCGGTACGTTGAGCTTTATGTGCAAGCTCCACCCTTAACGGTGTGATATGCAATTTGAAGTGCGTGAAGGTATGAACGAATGTATCCAACCGTTCTCCTGTGCTTGCTTCCATTCCGTTTCTCACGAACCATGCCATAGCCGCCGACTCGGCATCGAATTGCGGCGGGCACCATAACCCGCCCCAGATACCGTTGCCGGGACGCTTTTCCAGCAGAATGTCACCGCCATGTATTAGCAGCAGAAAAATGGTGTGCCTTTCCGGCACGACCTGTCTGGGGCGCATAGCAGGAAGTTCGGCGGTGCGTTCTGTCCGCAGCGCAACACAATCGGCTTGCACCGGGCAAGTGACACATTTCGGGCGGCCACGGATACAAACTGTGGCGCCCAAATCCATCAACGCCTGAGTGTAGATTGCAACATCCTGTTGCGGCAGTGAGGCTTCGGCTTGCCGCCAAAGATTTTCTTCTACTTCCCGTTTCCCCGGCCAACCTTCGATGCCGAAGTGACGCGCCAGTACACGCTTGACGTTGCCGTCAAGAACAGCACGGCGTTCGTGGTAAGCCAAGGCACAGATAGCGGCAGCGGTGGAGCGTCCTATTCCCGGCAATTCATGAATATCCGAAAACTCATGCGGAAACTCCCCTTCATGCCGGGCGACAATAAGCCGCGCGGCACGGTGCAGATTGCGCCCTCTGGCGTAGTAGCCAAGACCACTCCAGTGTGCGAGCACCCGCTCCTCGCTGGCGGCAGCAAGCGTGGCGACACAAGGAAAGGATTCGATGAAACGCCGGTAATACGGAATGACAGTGACGACCTGCGTCTGTTGCAGCATAACCTCTGACAACCAGATGCGATAGGCGTCCTGCCCCTGCCATGGCAAGTCATGCCTTCCATGCGTACATTGCCAGGCAACCAGGCGAGAAGCGAAGCTCATATCATCCATACAAGGCAGCTCACGAACACCTACTTGAACAAGCCCTTCAGCCCCTTTTTCAATTCATCCTGTACCCTGGATTTTGCGTTCTCTTTCAGCACTTCTTTTTTCTCGTCGATTTTTTGTTTTGCCATATCCGTCAACAGCGCGCCATAGTCAACCTTGATCTTGAGTGCATCGAAGGGGCCGCTCACATTGACCGGCAGCGTTGCTGTTCCGCCATGATCTGTTTTGGCAAAGATGGCCTTTACGCTGTAATTCATACTGTCGCGCCCGATGTCGATATCCCCATTCCCAGTCAGCCGAAGAACCGTGGACTTCACCGCAAGATCCTCGTTATGGGCCACTCCGTTCTTCACAATAAAATTGGCTTTGAATTCACTGAAGGTGGTTTTCTCGTTCTGATTCATTCCCATCGTTTCGAGACGGCTGTCTTTATTCAGGCGCTGGACTCCCTCTATCAGTTTGGTGAGATTGATGCCCTTGATTGCACCGTCCGCAAGATTCACCGACACATTTCCTTGCAGGGATTGCTTGATTGCACTGATAGTCAATCCGCTTGCCTTTAACGCAATGCCAATATCCCCCTTGCCCTCAGCAATCTCCTTGTCCAGCACATCCTTCAGTAAAGGTGCTATCTCAACGCCCATCAGACGCTGATCCAGCGTGTAGGTCGAGTCATTCGCGTCAACTACAACTTTCCCTGCCATATTGCCCTGATACAGGTTGGCGGAAAAAGGCGCTACGGTGGCAACGCCATCCATGGCCTTGATGTCCATTCTCAACTTGCTGACTTTGATATTTGCGGCCTTCAACACCCCGAGACGCAGGCTTCCTTCCAGATTTAATGACGCCAGAAAGGATAGATCAAACGGCTGTTCGACAGCTGCCGGCTTTGGCTTTTTCCCCGCACTTGCTGCACCTTTAGGCAGATAAGGATCGGCATCAAACTGATCTATCTCCAAGTCGTAGCGGATACGAGGTGTCTTGAAATTATTCACGGCCACCTTGGCCTTGATCTGGCTTTGCAGTAGTTTCCCGGCAAAATTTGCCTGCAAACTTTGACGCTTCATATCTGCCTGAATACCTCCTTTTACTTCACCGCTAACACTGTTGCCAGGCAATTGATCTCCAATTGCGTTCAGCACAATTTTCATATCAGGCAGATTGTATTGCTCCGTTTCAAGGTTGCCATTTGCAGTCGCCTCGATCTTCACGTCATAGGCTTGTGTCGGTTGCTTGACTCCCATCTTCAATGACAGGCCATTCAGTTTGAATTTCTGTAGATTGCTTTCCAGTGAAGATAGTGAAAGTACGGCGTCAAGCTTGCCGAATGTGCCATTCAGGGCAAGCCCGGAACCTGAAAGCTGATCATTCTGAAACAACACCTCCGGCATCACCATGCGCACCTCGAATGGTTCCTGAACTTTGATGCCGGTTGCACTAAGGGTAACTTTTTTTACGGAAAATGCCTGCGTAGCCAACTGCACGTCAATATCACCACCCAGCTTCAGCACGAGTGACGCTATATCGAGTACATCACCCTTGACCTGCAGGTCGCCCCCTTGTAACTGATACCTGTCTCGTTCCAAGTCAAATAGCAACGTACCTTTTAGTCTGGCACCTACATCAAGCTTGGGCTCGCTAAGTTGAATATGCGCAGTGAAATCGATATCGTTCGGGACTAAATTGGCGATACGACCTGTCGTCAGGTTGATGTCCGAAACCCGGTATTGCGCTCCCGATCCCTCGTCACGATAGATCAACTCCGTATTGTCGATCCTGACTGATGCCACATCAAAATTCACGGGAGCCTTCAACTGCGATGCCTCGGCTGAAGTTTCAGATGCGGGTTTCTGCCCCTTCAAGTCATCCAGATTAAGCTTGCCGTTTTTATATTTGATGACACGCAGCTTGATCCCGCTCAATGCAACTTGATCGACTACCACTTGCTTCTTTAACAAAGGCCATAGCGCAAGCGAAATGTTAGCGCTGGCTATCGAGGCAAACTCCTGCTCGCTCTGAAACTCGGATAGTGAAACAGCACCGAGATGCACCCCAATGCTTGGGAAAATAATGAGTTTTATCTCACCATCCAGTTTTAGTGTACGTTGCGTGCTTTCCTTCACCGCCTGCGTAATTTCCGGTTTGTACGCATTGGGATCGAATGTCAGCGCAACATAAGCCAGCGCACCGCTGATGAGCAAAGCCAATCCACCAATCGCCCACAACGCATATTTCAGATATATATTCATGCCAGCCCCATCTAAAATCGTCTCTGGATTATAGACGAGCGAGAACAAACACCAACACTTCAGTTGGGTCGAGATCAACTAGCACAAACAACAAAGCCCTCACGAGGAGGGCTTTGTTATTTTTAAGAAGTCTGACGATGACCTACTTTGGTTCCGACATCACATCGATAAAACCGATATGAGTCTCCGCCGCAACAAGCCGCTCCGCTGCGTGTTGTCACTGCGTTCAAGTAGGTCACAAATCAAACCCACAAACGACATTATCAAGCAAACGCACATAGACATGCCAAATTAAAACCCTCAAATTATCGGTATTGAATTTGAGGGTTTTTACATGGCAACTTCTGTATACACATCCATGCTGCTGAAGGACTACAAGCGTAAGGCCGGTGAGATTAAGGCGCTACGCAAAGAAGTAAGTGAGATAGCCAAAGTCGTCCTAGCCAAGCAAAAAGAACTTTCCGCATTGGGAACAATAATTCACTCCAGAGAGCCCGCATTCGACCCGCATTCGATTAAACCAATCGCCACCCTGCCCAAGGTCTTAGGTCTTAAGTGGAATCAGCAGACCACGTTAGTATTGGAAAAGCTGAGGATCTCGGGGGGCAAGGCAGTCCTAATGCGCGAAATCGTAGATTACGTCATCGAAAAAGGTGAAATCCAGCTGGAAAATCGCCAGTCAAGAACTGTGGTCCGTAGATGCATATTGGACACGCTTAGGCGGCTATGCAAGAAGGGAACAGTAGTCCATTGCTACGATGGAACTATAGAGACAGAAGGCCTTTGGTCTTTGCCCGCTCGAAACATCGTATCTACTGATAGGTGATTCCCTTGGTAATACTTTGACCAATATCTGGATTGTCCTGTCGTTAGGCATTTCCGCAAGAGATCTTCAAACTGCCAAGTGAATGATTTTCGCCTGTTATCTTCTCGCCAAACCATCTCGTTGGCATAATAAAGAAGGTACTTTGGTTCACATTTATGGATATGTCCAAAAAGCGCGCGATTTCTTGCAAAGAAGGATTCAGCTTGATTTTCATTCCACCCTTCGAGAGAGCTATATTCTTCCTTATGGTTGACTTGCCTCACATCATATTCGCCCCCCTGAATCGCCCCGGGTTTTGAGGAGGCTCCTAATCTTGAGAGAATGGAGCCATGAACAAGACAAACAAGTATTCCCCCGAAGTTCGCGAGCGCGCTGTGCGCATGGTGCAAGAGCATCGCAACGAGTATCCATCCCTATGGTCGGCCATTGAATCGATTGCGCCGAAGATAGGCTGTGTTCCACAGACACTGCATGACTGGGTGAAGAAGCACGAGATCGACCATGGTCTGCGCGACGGCATCACCAGC
>JBAZFV010000002.1:0-58541 GCA_041653255.1 Sideroxydans sp.
GGTCGCCCCTCCCCTTCCACCGCAATCATCTCTACCTTGCAGGCCAGAGAGTACGCCACGCTCGACAAGAAGCGCTTCATACCCACCGACGTTGGACGCGTGGTCATCAAGTTCCTCACCGAGCATTTTACGCGGTATGTGGATTACGGCTTCACCGCCAACCTGGAAGACGAGCTGGATGAAGTGTCCGAAGGTAAGCGCGACTGGATTCCATTGCTGGATGAGTTCTGGAAAAGCTTTTATGGTCTCATTAAAGAGAAAACCAACATCGAACGTCCGATGGAGTTGATTGACGAAGCCTGCCCGGATTGCGGCAAACCACTCGCCAAAAAACTCAGCCGCTATGGCAGCTTCATCAGCTGCACCGATTATCCAGAGTGCAAATACAAACGCAGTCTTAGTGGCGAAACACAAGACGATCCCGCCGCCAAAGTCGAATTGGGCGTCCACCCCGAAACACAACAATCAGTGTTGCTGCTGAAAGGACCTTACGGTCACTATGTGCAACTGGGACAAGTCATAGAAGGCGAGAAAGCCAAACCAAAGCGCGTGTCTTGGCCAAAGGAAATACCCGTTGATCAGGCTGATCTTGCTCATGCGTTACAACTACTCTCATTGCCGCGCGATCTTGGTTTACACCCTGAAACAGGCAAGAAAGTCATTGTCAATATCGGTCGTTTCGGCCCTTACATCGGACACGATAGCAAATTCAAATCTATACCGCGTAGTGACAGCATCTTCGATATCAGACTAGAACGCGCCATGGAACTTCTGACGCAAGCCAAGACCAGCGCCAACGCCGTATTGCGCACTCTGGGAGAACACCCGGACGACAAAGCGCCGGTTGAAATTTGTAGTGGTCGCTACGGTCCATACGCTCGCCATGGCAAGGTCAACGCCACCTTGCCCAAGGATATATCACCGGAAGCAGTCACGTTGGAAGAGGCGTTGGAGTTGATTGCCGCCAAAGCAGCGAAGGGTGGAACGGGTAAGACGAAGACGGCGCGTAAACCTGCAGCCAAGGCAAAGACCACCAAAACAAAGGGGGTTGCCACCATCAAGTCAAAGGTAAAAAAGGATAACAGCACCAAAGCCGCAAAATCAAAAACAACTGCAAAGAAAGTTAAAACCAAACCTGCTGCATAGTCTGCGAGTGACTCAAACAAGCCACAGCGCTTTCTGATCCGTTTGCTTTCAACGCCCCGTAGTTATTGGCTTCTGTAAGTGCAGAGCTTCTTTTTATATAGAAATGGCCACAGTAACTGTGGCCATTTCATTTGGTGAGAATAATTTCACCTTTTCTGAGAACCTACAAACACAGTCAACTACACATCCAGATTCTTCACACCCAGTGCATTTTTTTCGATGAATGCTCGGCGCGGTTCGACCACATCACCCATCAGGGTGGTAAATATCTCATCCGCACCAATTGCATCTTCAATTTGAACGCGGAGGAGGATACGGTTTTTCACATCCATAGTGGTTTCCCACAATTGACTGGGGTTCATCTCACCCAACCCCTTATAACGCTGAATTCCAACACCCTTCTTGGCCTCTTCAAGCAACCACTCAACAGCTTGTTTGAAGCTGCTGACGCCGCGCTTCTGTTCACCACGCATAACGTAGGTTGTAGACGTAACAAGACCATTCAATGCATCGGCAGTGCGCCTGATTTGTACATAGTCATTACTAATGAGGAACTCTTTATCAAGGTAGCTTATTGAGTAGTTGCCATGGAATATTTTTTCCAGACGCAAGCGTAAATCACCATTCTCATCTTCCTCTACATCGGCCTTAATGACGCCACCACATGCATCTTGCAGCAAATTGGCGCTGTTTTTTGCCACTACCGCATCATCCAAAGACAAAGCGGGTAGAACAAGTAGGGCATGGCTAGCCTCAGGTGCAATAAAGTGTGAAAGACGATCAATAACAGCTTCCGCAAGGAAGTATTGCTTAGCAATCTCACCCAGCGCCTCACCCTGGATGGGAAGCGCATCCAACGCCGGGTAAAATGCAGCATCTTTCAGCGCAGCACCCAACATATAACCCCTTAACTCATGTTCATCCTTGAGATAACGTTCTTCGCGGCCTTGTTTGATCTTGTACAGCGGGGGTTGAGCAATATAAATATGGCCGCGCTCAACCAACTCTGGCATCTGCCTATAAAAAAAGGTAAGCAGCAAAGTGCGGATGTGAGCTCCATCTACGTCCGCATCAGTCATTATAATGATCCTGTGATAGCGTAACTTGTCAGCGCTGTATTCTTCCTTACCAATACCCGTTCCCAACACAGTGATCAACGTGACAATTTCTTGTGAGGCAATAAGTTTTTCAAAACGCGCTTTTTCCACGTTCAATATTTTACCTTTGAGTGGCAAGATGGCTTGAAACTTCCTATCACGCCCTTGCTTGGCAGAGCCACCCGCCGAATCTCCCTCTACTAGATACAATTCAGAAAGGGCGGGATCCTTTTCTTGACAGTCTGCCAATTTTCCCGGCAAACCAATACCATCCATTATCCCCTTACGTCGTGTTAGTTCACGTGCCTTTCGGGCTGCATCCCGTGCGCGGGCTGCATCTACAATCTTACTGCAGATAATTTTGGCATCGATTGGGTTTTCCAGAAGGAAGTCGGTAAGCTTTTGTGTAACAACCTCCTGGACAGCCGGCTGAACCTCGCTTGATACAAGCTTATCCTTTGTTTGCGAGGAAAATTTTGGCTCTGGCACCTTCACCGAAAGCACACAAGTCAATCCTTCGCGCATATCGTCGCCCGTGGTATCTACTTTGGCTTTTTTCGCAAACTCATGCTCTTCGATGTATTTGTTGATGACGCGAGTCATTGCCATACGCATGCCGGTCAGGTGTGTTCCCCCATCCCGTTGGGGTATGTTATTAGTGAAACACTGTACAACCTCTGAATAACTGTCGTTCCATTGCATCGATACATCCACGACAATATTATCTTTCTCTCCTGTTGCTTGAAATGGGTTTGGGTGGAGTACTGATTTGTTTTTATTCATATACTCAACGAAACCACGCACACCGCCAGAGTGGGCAAAATTCTCACTCTTTCCCGTGCGATGATCAATCAACTCAATTTTGACACCATTATTCAAAAACGATAATTCACGCAAGCGTTTGGCTAAAATTTCATAGTGAAATTCCACCAAACCAAATATGTCCTTGTCCGCCAAAAAATGAACTTCAGTACCCCGCTTATTACTCTCACCCACAATCGGGATTGGTGATACTTCAACGCCTTTTTGTAATTCGATCTGTCGGTTTTTTATGCTGCCGCGATCAAACTCCAACATATATTTATTGCCATCACGATAAGTTGTCAGCCTTAACCATTCAGACAGGCCGTTCACACAAGACACACCTACACCATGCAACCCACCCGACACCTTATAGCTGTTTTGATTAAACTTACCGCCAGCGTGAAGCACGGTCATTACAATCTCAGCCGCAGATCGTTTGGGTTCATGTTTGTCATCAAACTTAATGCCAATAGGAATGCCGCGCCCATTGTCTGATACCGAAACAGAGTTATCGCCATGAATTATGACCTTGATCTCATTACAATGTCCCGCCAAAGATTCATCTATGGCGTTATCCACCACTTCAAACACCATATGATGCAAACCCGTACCATCTGATGTATCTCCAATATACATACCAGGGCGCTTGCGGACAGCCTCCAAACCCTCGAGTTGTTGGATACTTGATTCGTCGTAGTTATCACTCATTAGCTTATTCTTCTTTCTGGTTGTTTCACGTGAAACAAATTAAATACGCATCGGCATAACTACGTATTTGTAGTTATCGCGCTCTGGTGTTGTTACTAATAGACTGCTGTTTTGATCACCAAACGACAGGGTTACATCCTCGGTACTTAAAAAACTCATGCCATCAACCAGGTAGTTCACGTTAAATCCTATATCTAGCGGCTGGTTTGTGTAGTTAATTTCAATATCTTCTTGTGCTTCTTCCTGCTCGCTGTTGCTGCTAATGATTTGAAGGTTGTTTTTGGTTAGTAATAGCCGCACCCCTCTAAATTTTTCATTTGAAAGGATGGCTGCGCGTTGTAGCGCCTGCATAATGGCAACTCTGTTCACTATAATGTGATTAGTGTGTGCTGGTATGACCCTGGTATAGTCTGGAAATTTTCCATCAATTACCTTGGAGGTCATGGTGGTATTTGAGAATTTAAACCGAACTTGTTTTTCTGCTAGTTCAATTTCCAACCCATCATCATTATCTCCGAGTAATTTCATTAGCTCATTGACGGTCTTTCGCGACAAAATGACTTCAAGTTTTGGGTAATCCTGATCCATTGTTTCTTCAATGAACGCTAAGCGGTGCCCATCGGTAGCCACTAGTTTGATTGATTCACCCTCGATAACCATCAGGATGCCATTCAGGTAGTAGCGAATATCCTGTTGTGCCATTGCGTGTTGTACTGAATTTAATAATTTCTTCAACTTCCCTTGCTCAATCGTTATTGTTGATGCCCCTTCAAGTTGTCCCGTTAGAATGGGAAAATCTTGCGCTGGTAAGGTTTGCAGGCTGAATTTACTTTTGTTTGCTTTGACCTGTAGTTTATTTTCCTGAATGTCCAGGCTGACGATACTTTCGTCAGGAATCGCTTTTAGGATATCTTGAAATTTCTTTGCTGAAACCGTAATGGCCTCGGGTCCATTTGTATCCAGCAATGCAATATTCAACTGGGCCTCAATCTGGATTTCCAAATCAGTGCTGATCAAGCATATTCCTTGGCCACTTTTCTTGAGTAAAATATTGGAAAGAATGGGCAGTGGTTGTTTTCTTTCAACAATTCCCACCACAGCAAGAAGTGGTTTAAGTAATTCGTTTCGATTGATTTGTTTAATAAACATGTTTTTTCCTAAATACATTAATAACTATATTAATCGTGGAAGAATTTGTGGAAAACGAAAATTGCTTCATTAATTCAATAGATAAATCAAAATATACATTGTTAATAACACGTTATTTTTATAGTGAGTGGTTTGTGGATAAATTTTATTCAATCCAGTAACTATGTGGTTTTCAACATAATAAACAAGGTTTCAAGCCACTTACGAGCGTAAAGTTTGGTGTAATAAATTAAATTCAGCCTCAATGATCTCATCTGTATTACGCAAGCCATCAATGGTTTTGCACGCATGAAGTACGGTTGTGTGATCTCTGCCACCAAATGCATTTCCAATCTCCGGCAAACTGAGTTGTGTTAATTCACGAGCCAATGACATTGCGATTTGACGGGGTCGGGCGATAATTCTTGTTCTTTTCTTGGATAAAAGATCGACCAATTTTAGTCTGTAAAAATCAGCTACCGTTTTTTGTATATTCTCTATGGAAACTTGTTTATTTTGTGCGGATAGTAAATCTTTAAGCGCCTCTTTGGCGAGGTCAATTGAAATTGTTCTTTTATGGAAACGCGCAAATGCTTCAATGCGGTTCAACGCGCCTTCCAACTCACGAATATTTGAGCGAACGTGCTTGGCAATAAAAAAAGCAACATCTTCATTAATAGGTGTTTTGCTATTAGCGGCCTTCTGTAAGAGGATGGCAACTCTCATTTCCAGGCCGGGCGGTTCAATTGCAACCGTGAGCCCACAAGTAAATCGTGATGTTAATCTGGGCTCTATCCCGCTAATTTCCTTAGGAAAAGTATCACATGAAATAACGACTTGCTTGTTGGCATCTATCAATGAATTGAGTGTGTAAAAAAATTCTTGCTGAGTACCGGGTTTATCAGCTATGAACTGAATGTCGTCAATCAATAATAAATCGAGAGAATTGTAGAATAATTTGAATTCATCGAAACTTTTAGTTTGGAATGCCTTCACAACCCCAGACACATAGTTGGTTGCATGGATATAGCATATTTTGGCTTGTTTGTTTTCTTGTGCGACCAAATTGCCGATTGATTGTAGTAAATGTGTTTTTCCCAAACCAACCCCCCCGTAAACAAAAAGAGGGTTGTAGGATAGACCGGGTTTTTCAGCAACTTGCAAAGCCGCTGCGTGAGCTAACTGGTTGGCTTTTCCTGTTACAAATGACTCAAATGTAAGTTGCGGATTAAGTTTATTTCCAGATTTTACGGGTTTATTGGCAATTACCCCCCCCTTGACTTCTGATACTGACACGTCCTGAATGGGGGGTGGAGCCAGCTTTTTTTTATCCAGGCGCAATTCTATTTCTGGTGTGGGATCAAAGAAGGCGGCAGCCTGCTTACATATATCCAAAAGGAATCGCTCTTGGATAATCCGCAGAGTGAAGCTGTTGGGGGCTGTTAACACCAACCGATTGCCGACCATATCAAACTGCAAAGGCTTTATCCAAGAGTTGTACTGTTGAGTAGGAAGCAGCTCCTTAAAATAACGCTGGCAGTTGGCAGACAGAACGGGAACAGACATACTGTAAGTGACGAAAAGGTTTTGGGTCTCGACATTCTACAAGCTACCTTCAAAGTTATCCACAACATAAATTAAACTTGACACGAAGCCTCCTTACCATTGTAATTGCGCGCTTTTTTGATAAATTGAAGGAGGAATTAAACAATGAAACGTACATTTCAACCGTCCGTAACAAAACGCAAACGTACACATGGCTTTTTGGTGCGCATGAAAACAAAGGGTGGTCGCGCAGTAATTGCTGCTAGACGCGCAAAGGGCCGTGTCCGTTTGGGTGTGTAGTACCAATAGACGCTCTTTTTTTACCCGACAGAGCAGACTTTCGCGCCGGGATGATTTTTCCAGCCTGTTGAAACAAAAACCAAAATCAAATCAATGGTTTGCTGTATATTCCAAGCAAAATAAATCAGGCTGCACAAGGCTTGGTTTGGCAGTTAGTAAGCATCTGATTCCCAAGGCTGTTCAAAGAAACAATATCAAAAGGATGATTAGGGAATGTTTTCGCGCGATTAATAGGGATGGAATCGAGCGAGATATTGTCGTTAAATTGCGCGCTCGTTTGGATAAAGCAGATCAAGTCACCGCTTATTCGCTTTTGGCGGCGATTTTGCGCGAAATTATCTTAAAAAAACAATGAAGCGATTGCTACTTGTTCTAGTACGGGGTTATAAATTTTTTATCAGCCCCATTTTGCCACCATCATGCAGGTTTTATCCTTCGTGCTCTCAATATGCAGAGGAGGCCATCAACAAACACGGTCCATCGAAGGGGTTTTGGTTGTCTGTAAAGAGGGTGGCAAGATGCAATCCATGGAGCGCGGGTGGTCATGACCCTGTTCCCTAGCCAAATATTTGGGTGATACTTAAAAATGGAAACACGGCAGCTGTTGTTATTTATTATTTTTTCATTTTCTTTGATTGTGTTGTGGGGAGAATGGAATAACCAGAACCAATCAGTAGAGAAGGTGAGTACTGAAGGGGTGAATTCCTCCATTCCAAAACCAGCCAGTCGCCCAACGATTGTTGCTCAGGCGCAGGTAAAGTCTGTTGCCGAAGTTTTGGGTGAAAAAATAAGGGTTACCACCGATACTCTTGAGGTGGAGATCAACACAGCAGGTGGCAATCTGCAGCATACATCTCTACTTAACCACCGCGAGGCGGATGATAAAACCAAGCCAATCGTCATTCTGCAACAACAAGCAAGCAGAACTTACCTTGCCCAATCTGGTTTGCTGGGGTCTGGATTACCAGACCACACCACAAATTTTCGTGCATCACAACATGAATACCGACTGGGCGTGGGAGTGGATGAGATAAAAGTCGTCCTGACTCCTGTGGATGAAAAAAATATTCACGTAAGAAAGATTTACACCTTCCATCGTGGAAGTTATCTGATTGATGTCTCTTATGAGATTGAAAATACAGGGAACGTCCAGCTCACACCTTCTGCCTATTTCCAGTTTGTACGTGATTCTGGCGCACCAGAGGGTGGGTCTGCTCTCATTCCAACCTACACTGGTCCGGCTTTTTATACGGACGCAGATAAATTCAAAAAAGTTGAGTTTCCCAGTATTGAGAAAGACAAACCATCCTTGCCTGCTCCAGCCAACAACGGTTGGGTGGGGATGCTCCAACATTATTTTGTGGCGGCATGGATCCCCCAAGAGGGTGCGCAGCGTGAGTTTTACGCCAGAAAGCTGGATGGAGAATTGTTTTCGGCAGGCGTTGTGATGTCTGCACCTGATATCAATCCAAGTGAAAGTGCAACGATCTCGACAAAACTTTATGTTGGGCCGGCCAGATCCAAATTGGATGAGGTCGCACCTGGGTTGGGCTTGACAGTTGACTATGGCATTTTCACAATTTTCGCTTCCCCATTGTTCTGGTTGATGTCCTTCCTTAATAATTGGGTTGGTAACTGGGGGTTTTCCATCATTTTATTGACTGTTTTGATTAAGTTGGCATTTTTTCCACTTTCCGCCACAAGCTACCGCTCTATGGCGAAAATGCGGGTGGTAGCACCAAAACTGGAAAGAATTAAAAAACAGTATGCAGACGATCGTGAGCGACTCAATAAAGCCATGATGGAGTTGTACAAGACCGAAAAAATTAATCCTCTAGGCGGATGTTTGCCGGTCCTTATCCAAATACCTGTTTTCATTGGCTTGTATTGGGCTATTCTGGAAAGCGTAGAGCTACGTCACGCACCATTTGTGGGGTGGATTGTGGACTTATCTGTGTCTGACCCGTACTACGTGTTGCCCATCATCATGGGAATCAGTATGCTGATCCAGACTCGGCTCAACCCTGTTCCGGCAGACCCGTTACAGGCTAAAATCATGAAAATAATGCCTATCGCATTCAGCGTAATTTTCTTCTTCTTCCCTGCTGGGTTGGTCTTGTACTCTATCGTGAACAATATCCTGTCTATTTCTCAACAGTGGTATATCACGCACGGAGCGTTAGCGGCACAAAAGGGTGTCGATAAGTCCTGAGACCATAGCGGCCATTGCCACTGCACCCGGTCAGGGTGGAATCGGGGTGGTGCGCCTATCAGGTTTTGACTTAACTAAAGTCAGCCAGGCTTTGCTTGGGTTTATACCTGAACCCAGGCACGCAAGTTACACCCCATTTCTGGACGTTGATGGCGATACTATCGATCAGGGTATAGCGCTTTATTTTCCGGCTCCCCATTCCTATACCGGCGAAGATGTTCTTGAACTCCAAGGCCATGGCGGTATAGCTGTTCTGCATATCTTGCTTAATCGCTGTATTGAACTTGGAGCAAAACTTGCCCAACCCGGAGAGTTCACCCAACGTGCCTTTCTGAATGGAAAAATGGACTTGGCTCAAGCGGAAAGTGTCGCAGACCTGATTGCGGCGACAACCCAGCATGCAGCACGGAGCGCAGTCCGTTCTCTTCAGGGGGAGTTTTCGCTGGCAATCCACGCAATAGTGTCGGCGCTGGTCGAGTTAAGGGCTTATGTTGAAGCGGTTATCGATTTTCCTGAAGAAGATGGTGTTTCCTTGCAGGGGCAACATTTTGTTCGTGAGAAACTTTCATATCTTCATACTCAACTCAACCGCATACAAACACTGGCCAAGCAAGGCAGCATCCTGCGTGAGGGCGCTCAGATTGTTTTGATTGGCCCACCCAATGCCGGCAAATCCAGTTTACTTAATTGCTTGGCGGGTGAAGATGTAGCACTGGTCAGTGATATCCCCGGTACAACCCGGGATGCAATACGTCAGGTTTTACAGGTTAATGGGGTGCCGCTCCATCTGATTGATACTGCAGGTATCCGCCAAACCAATGATGCTATAGAGCAAATGGGCATAGCCCGCACCAAGCAAAATATGGCATCAGCTGATATGGTTTTGGTGTTGATTGACGAATCCAATCCAGTTCACCTTGAAGACACCTTCATTGGCGAAAGTCTGCCAACCGGAACATCTGCTATCTTCATCCATAACAAAATAGACCTAACGGACGGGCAAAGTCTGGTTGAAGAGCGAGGAGGGGTGGTACACACTTTTCTTTCTGCAAAAACAGGGCAGGGTGTTGCTGAGCTAAAAGAGGTCATGCTTAAATCAATGGGGTGGCATCATGAAGAAGGTGTATTCATGGCGCGCACCAGGCATTTAAAGGCGATTTCCGATGCGCTTGGAAGTTTGTGCGAGGCTGAGAAACAAATCAACTCACTGGAGTTGTTCGCTGAATCACTGCGGCAGGCACAGCTCGCATTGAGTCAAGTCACAGGAGAATTTGTTGCGGATGATTTGTTGGGTGAGATTTTTGGGCGATTCTGTATTGGGAAATGACCAATATTTGCTTTGTTTCACGTGAAACAATAGTTTTGGCCTGCAATAGGCCTTGTTGTAAGATGCACGCCCTTTTGAAGTTGCAGCCAGAATGAATACCAAAGTTAAATTTGATGTGATTGTGGTGGGAGGCGGCCATGCCGGCACTGAATCAGCTCTTGCCAGTGCGCGGATGGGCTGCAAGACATTATTGTTAAGCCATAACATCGAAACCTTGGGACAAATGTCCTGCAATCCTTCGATTGGGGGTATCGGTAAAGGGCACTTGGTGAAAGAGATTGATGCACTGGGTGGTGCCATGGCGGCAGCAACCGATGAAAGTGGAATCCAATTTCGTATTCTGAATTCAAGCAAAGGTCCTGCAGTGCGCGCTACCCGGGCACAAGTGGATAGGTTGCTCTATAAGCAGGCGATTCGTTCTCGCTTGGAAAATCAGGCCAATCTTTGGATATTCCAGCAAGCTGTCGATGGTCTTTTGCTTGAGGGTGGTGAGGTGCGAGGTGTAGTGACTCAACTGGGATTGCACTTCCATGCCCCAAGCGTAGTAATTACTGTAGGCACATTTTTATCTGGCCTTATTCATGTGGGCCAATCCAGCTACCGTGCGGGCAGGGCGGGAGATCCGCCCTCCATCAGTTTGTCTGAGCAGTTGCGCGATTTGGGTTTTCCGGTAGGGAGACTCAAGACGGGCACGCCGCCCCGTATTGATGGGCGCACGATAGATTTTTCAGTCATGCAGGTGCAACATGGGGATGATCCTGTTCCGGTGTTTTCATTCATGGGTGAGACTGTGCAACATCCCCGCCAATTACCTTGCTGGATCACTGAGACCAACGAAAGAACCCATGAGATCATCAGGGGTGGACTGGATAGGTCACCAATGTACACGGGAGTTATCGAGGGTGTAGGCCCGCGCTATTGCCCTTCGGTGGAAGACAAAATTACCCGCTTTGCGGACAAGTCGTCGCACCAGATTTTTCTTGAGCCTGAAGGGTTAACGACCCATGAAATCTATCCGAATGGTATTTCCACCAGCTTACCCTATGACGTTCAGTACAACCTTGTTCGCTCCATCAAGGGTATGGAAAACGCGCACATCCTGCGTCCGGGGTATGCAATCGAATATGACTATTTTGACCCTCGCGGTCTTAAAAGCTCGCTGGAAACCAAACTCGTCCGGGGGTTGTTCTTTGCCGGGCAGATTAATGGCACAACCGGATATGAAGAAGCGGCAGCTCAGGGTTTGTTGGCGGGCATAAATGCTTCTTTGTACGCCAAGGGAGGCGAGGCATGGTGCCCGCGACGCAATGAGGCCTATCTGGGAGTGATGGTTGATGATTTGATTACGCGTGGCGTGACCGAGCCGTACCGTATGTTTACCAGTCGGGCTGAATATCGCCTCCAGTTGCGTGAAGATAATGCCGATTTGCGCCTGACGGAAACTGGCAGAAAATTAGGTATCATCAACGATGGAAGATGGCGTGTATTCTCAGAGAAGCAGGAGATGATCGAGCGTGAAGAGCAAAGGCTGAAGACAACTTGGCTCAACCCATCATCCTTGCCAGAGGAGGATGCAGTTCGGGTTTTGGGGAAAAAAATAGAACGTGAATATTCATTGTATGAGTTGCTGCGGCGGCCGGAAATTGGCTATTCCAGCCTCATGACTTTATCGGGCGCAGGCACGGGAGTATTGGGTTCTGTTGCACAGCAGGTCGAAATTGGTGCGAAATACCACGGCTATATTGAAAAACAGCTGGTTGAAATTGCACAACAAGCGGTTTATGAAGATATGCACCTGCCCCCTGGTATGGATTATCGTCAAGTTCACGGGCTATCGATTGAGGCACAACAGAGGTTTAATCAGCAGCAGCCTGAGACAATCGGCAAAGCGGCACGTGTATCTGGGATTACCCCGGCTGATATTTCATTATTACTGGTACATTTGAAGCGAGGCCTGAAGGTGTGCGGGTCGGTGCAGGCATGAGTGCAGAAGCGATACTAAGGAAAGGCCTAGCCGAAATCGGATTGGAGCTAGATGCCGATACACAGCGAAAGTTGTTAGCTTATCTTGTGCTGATGAGAAAATGGAACAAGACATACAATCTAACCGCAATCAGTGATGAAAATGAGATGGTTGTCCATCATTTGCTGGACGCACTGGGAGTGTTGCCATATCTCTGGAGTGGACGGTGGCTGGATGTGGGGTGTGGTGCTGGAGTGCCGGGTGCGATACTTGCAATTGCCAAACCGGAGTGGGGGTTTACCTTGCTGGACAGTAACCGCAAAAAAACCAGCTTTGTGCAGCAGGCAGTCATTGAACTTGATATATCCAATGTCAAAGTTCATACAGGGCGGGTGGAAGACTGGGAAACACCTGACCGGTTTGACGGCATCATTTCACGCGCTTTCGCTGATTTGGGGAAATTCATTCAATTGACGGAACATTTGTTGGCGGAAAGAGGATGCTGGGCTGCCATGAAAGGAAGATTGGAAGATGGTTTGCCACAAGATTGCAAGGTGGTACGGCGAATTCAGATTCATGTACCGGGCTTGAGTGCTGCAAGAAGCCTGGTGATCGTAGCGAAGTTAGGGGAGTGATTTGAATGGCAAAAATAATGGCTATCACCAACCAGAAGGGTGGGGTAGGCAAAACAACAACAACCGTTAACCTTGCCGCCAGTCTTGCTGCAGCCAAGAAGCGGGTGCTACTGATAGATCTCGATCCACAGGGAAATGCCACCATGGGCAGTGGGATTGAAAAATCCAGTCTCAAGCTCAGTGTTTACAACGTGTTGCTGGGTGAGACCACAATTGCAGAGTCAAAAATCACATCCGAAAAAGGGAAATATGACGTGCTGGGCTCAAATAGGGACCTTGCGGGTGCAGAGATTGAACTGATTGAGCTGGAAGGCCGAGAAACACGCCTGAAAAAAGAAATTTCCGCAATAGTTGAATCTTATGATTTCATACTGGTGGATTGTCCGCCCGCCCTCAATCTGCTTACTCTCAATGGGTTATGTGCTGCGGATTCCGTCATGATTCCGATGCAGTGCGAATACTATGCACTGGAGGGTTTGAGTGACTTGGTGGCCACGATACGCAAGGTCAGGGAGCATCTTAACCCACATCTGGAAATTGAAGGTTTGTTGCGCACCATGTTTGATCCGCGCAATTCCCTCGCACAACAGGTTTCTGAGCAATTACAGCAGCATTTTGGAGAAAAAGTATATCGTACCGTGATTCCGCGCAATGTGAGATTGGCAGAAGCACCAAGCTATGGGGTGCCAGTGCTTTATCATGATGCGCAGTCTAAAGGAACCCAGGCTTACCTCGCTCTTGCTGGAGAGATATTAAACAAAGAAGCAAGCGCTAACTAATAGAGTGCGGCTGAATCAAATTAGGGGAAAATATGGTGAAGATGAATAAGGGATTGGGGCGTGGTTTGGATGCATTATTGTCGGGCGGAGCTGAAGTTAGGGCTGGAGATAGTTTACGTAATCTGGAAGTGACCCAGCTCAAGCCAGGCAAGTATCAACCGCGAAGCCGCATGGATGAAGGTTCGCTGAATGAATTGGCTGGCTCCATCAAGGCACAGGGTGTGATCCAGCCAATTTTGGCCAGAGAATTGCCTAACGGTAGTTACGAGATTATTGCCGGTGAGAGGAGGTGGCGTGCCGCACAACTGGCTGGACTGAAAGTGGTGCCGGTACTGGTTAGGGTGGTACCGGACAATGCGGCATTGGCCATGGCTTTGATTGAAAATATACAGCGTGAAGACTTGAACCCATTGGAAGAAGCGGTAGGGATTCAACGTTTGATCGACGAATTTCAAATGACCCATCAGGCAGCGGCAGATGCGGTGGGACGCTCACGAAGTGCAGCCAGCAATTTGCTCAGGCTACTGAAGCTACCCTCCGAAGTGCAGGGGATGCTAATGGAGGGTGGGTTGGATATGGGGCATGCACGTGCTTTGCTGCCGCTCGATGCAGCTCGGCAGATTTTGTTGGCAAACAAAATCGTGCTGGAGGGATTATCTGTTAGAGAAGCAGAAAATATCGTACAAAAACATAGTGATGTGATTCCGGCCCGGCAAAAGAAGGAGCAAAAAATAAATCGAGACACACAACGGCTACAAGATGAGATGGGGGAAAAACTGGGAGTGCGTGTCGAAATCAAGACCGACGGAGTAAAGGGCGGTAAGTTGGTCATTCATTATGCAAATAATGACCAACTGGGGGAAATAGTCTCTCTGTTGACCAAGGTTTGAAGTGTGCGGAAAATCTATCATTAAAGAGCAGCACGAAAGTTTGACACCCCAAGTGAAGGCCGCTATCATCGCGCCGCTCAAAGAGTCGATAGCACAAGAAAAAAGGCAAATAGGCCGTTTGATCGCTTCCCAATTGATTTTGGTAAGTGTGATCGCGGGGATGTGCCACGGCTTGGGGGCGACGCCGCAATTCTCGATGGCGGTGTTGATTGGGGGAGGGGTGTCAATTTTGAATAGCCTGATACTGGCTTGGAGAATGGCACGCTCAACCGGACGTACAACCCATGATGCGCAACTACAGTTACGGCTAATGTTTTTTTTTGCCGCAGAACGATTCCTGCTGGTGATGCTGTTGCTTGGGTTGGTGATGGCGGTAATAAAATATCCGCTGGCGGCCTTGGGTGGTTTTGTATCAGGCCAGGCTGTGATGATTTTGGCACGCCTGTATTTACAATTCAGATTTAGATAAGCGAAAAATGTCCAGCGAAGCTCATACCTCAGCGGAATACATCAAGCACCACTTGCAGAATTTGACTTATGGGCAATTCCCGGACGGTTCGTGGGGGGTGGCCCATTCTGCAGCTGAAGCTAAAGCCATGGGTTTTTGGGCTATTAATATAGATACTTTCATCATGTCGCTCCTGTTGGGGGTGGTTTTCCTCTTTATATTCCGCAGTGTGGCAAAGCGGGTAGTTAGTGGTACTCCTGGTGGATTGCAAAACTTCTGCGAATGGGCCATCGAGTTTGTCGATAGCAGTGTACGTGGGTCATTCAATGCCAAGAACAACATGGTTGCGCCTCTGGCGCTGACCATTTTTTTCTGGGTATTCCTTATGAACCTGATGGATCTGATTCCGATCGACTATGTTCCCCTCCTGATGACAGCGTTGGGCGTACCCTTCTTCAAGGTTGTTCCCTCTACGGATCCCAATGCAACTTTTGGAATGGCTATCAGTGTGTTCCTGCTTGTTCTCTATTACAGCATCAAGATGAAAGGTGTTGGCGGCTTTCTGGGTGAGCTAACCTTGCAGCCATTTGGTAAATGGGGGATGCCTGTCAATCTGTTGCTGGAAGGGGTCAACCTTATAGCAAAACCCATTTCGTTAGCCTTGCGTTTGTTTGGCAATATGTACGCAGGTGAGATGATTTTTATCCTGATTGCGCTGATGGGGGGGGCTTGGGCTGGAGCATCACTGACTAGCGCTACCTTGTTTGGAACGCAGATTCTGCTGTCGCTGGGCTGGGCAATTTTCCACATCCTGATTATCACGTTGCAAGCATTTATCTTCATGACACTGACCGTTGTATATCTGGATATGGCGCACCAGGAACACCACTAATTTTCGGTTTTATCAACTTTAGTTTTTATTTACAGGAGAAATACAAAATGGAAATGGCAAACGCACTGCTGTATATCGCTGGCGCACTAATGATGGGTTTGGGTGCTCTCGGCGCTGCCGTAGGTATCGGCATCCTTGGTGGGCGCTTCCTGGAAGGTGCAGCCCGTCAACCTGAACTGATTCCCATGCTGCGTACCCAATTCTTTGTGGTGATGGGCTTGGTGGATGCGGTACCGATGATTGCTGTGGGTATCGCAATGTACGTATTGTTTGCCGTGGTGGGTTAATCCGCGCAATCGCGATAACACATAATTTAGAAAGGAAGCTTGCATGAATATCAATGCAACTCTTCTCGCCCAGACCATCATGTTCGTGCTGTTCGTGTGGTTCTGCATGAAGTTCGTCTGGACGCCCATCGTGGCAGCCTTGGACGCACGCAAAAAGCAGATTGCTGATGGTCTGGCTGATGCTGAACGCGCCAAGCAGGATCTTGAACTAGCATCCAAACGCTCCGCAGAACTCTTGCGTGAGGCAAAGGAAAAGGCTGGTGAGATCATTGTGAACAGCGAAAAACGCGGGAGCGAACTCGTTGAAGATGCGAAGGCACAAGCCAAAGTCGAGGGTGATCGCATCATCGCTGGCGCAAAAGCAGAAATAGAGCAGGAGGTATTCCGTGCCAAGGAGCAGTTGCGGACGCAGGTTTCTGCAATCGCACTGGCAGGTGCCGGGAAAATCCTGGGTCGTGAGATTGATGCCAAGGCGCATAACGATCTGCTCGATAAACTCGTTGCGGAAATTTAAACGTCATGTCTGAAGCCATTACCATTGCGCGTCCCTATGCCCAAGCGGCATTTGAAGAAGCGCAAAAGCTGGACGCACTGAAGGGTTGGTCCGAGATGTTGCAGTCTCTGGCTGAAGTAGCCGAGCACCCAGAAATGCGTGCAGTTATGACTAACCCAAGTATTCCGAAACAGCAAATCGAAGGATTGATGGACGCGTTGCTTGGTGCTGAAGCCGGTGCCAAACAGAAAAATTTTGTGCGTATCCTCGCCGAGAAACAGCGCCTGCTGGTATTGCCGGAGATTGCCGCGCTGTTTGAGGATCTGAAGGCAGATGCGGAAAAGACGGTAAACGTAGTGGTGGATTCGGCATTTGAGTTAACTGCGGCCCAGCAGGACAAGATTGTCAGCTCGCTTAAGAAGCGCTTGGCGCGCGAGATCAAGCTGACTAGCAACATCAAGAAAGATTTACTGGGTGGCGTGGTGATCCGCGCCGGCGACAAGGTGATCGACGGTTCTGCGTTGACCCGCCTTGCTGAAATGGCGAATGCCCTGGCCTGATTAAAAGAATTATCAAGAATGAGGAAATCCAGATGAAGCTCAACCCTTCCGAAATTAGTAATCTGATTCGCAGTCGCATCGATAACTTCGAAGCACTGACCCAGGCTCGAACTGAAGGCACGGTGGTCAGTGTGACCGATGGAATCGTCCGTGTGCACGGTTTATCCGACGTGATGCAAGGTGAAATGCTCGAGTTTCCCGGTAACACCTTTGGTTTGGCACTGAATCTTGAGCGTGATTCAGTGGGCACCGTGATTTTGGGTGAATACGAGCATATTACAGAAGGTGATACGGTCAAGTGCACAGGGCGCATTCTTGAAGTTCCAGTCGGCCCCGAATTACGTGGACGCGTAGTAAACGCGCTAGGTCAACCCATCGATGGCAAAGGTCCGGTCAATGCCAAAATGACTGACAAGATTGAAAAGGTGGCGCCTGGTGTTATCGCACGCAAATCTGTTGACCAGCCGGTACAGACTGGCCTGAAGTCCATCGACTCCATGGTTCCGGTCGGCCGCGGACAACGCGAGCTAATCATCGGTGACCGCCAGACTGGCAAGACTGCAGTAGCAGTTGATGCAATCATCAATCAGAAGGGTCAGAACATGACCTGCATCTATGTGGCGGTGGGTCAGAAAGCTTCAACCGTCGCCAACGTGGTGCGCAAGCTGGAAGAGCACGGCGCGATGGAATACACCATCGTCGTTGCCGCTACCGCTTCTGATTCTGCTGCTATGCAATTTCTGGCTCCTTACGCAGGCTGTACCATGGGTGAATACTTCCGCGATCGCGGCGAAGACGCACTGATTGTTTATGATGATTTGACCAAGCAAGCTTGGGCATATCGTCAAATCTCCCTGTTGCTGCGCCGTCCACCCGGTCGAGAAGCTTACCCTGGTGACGTGTTCTATCTGCACTCACGCCTACTGGAACGTGCGGCGCGCGTGAACGCCGAATATGTCGAAGCCTTCACCAATGGTGCTGTTAAAGGCAAGACCGGTTCGCTGACTGCATTACCGATTATTGAAACGCAGGCAGGAGACGTTTCCGCATTTGTGCCGACCAACGTTATTTCGATTACTGACGGACAGATATTCCTGGAGGCCGACTTGTTCAATGCCGGTATCCGTCCAGCAATCAATGCCGGTATTTCGGTGTCGCGCGTCGGTGGCGCAGCACAGACCAAGGTTATCAAGAAACTGGGTGGCGGCGTGCGTTTGGCCCTTGCGCAATATCGTGAGTTGGCCGCATTCGCGCAGTTTGCCTCTGATCTGGATGAAGCGACCCGCAAGCAACTCGAGCGCGGCAAGATTGTGACTGAACTGATGAAGCAACTGCAATATGCACCTTTGTCTGTATCCAAAATGGCCGCAACATTATTTGCCGTCAATAAAGGCTACTTCGACGATGTTGCTGTGCCTAAAGTTCTACCTTTTGAGGCTGCGCTACATGCTTACCTTGGTTCAAAGAACAAAGAACTGATGGAAGCGATCGAGAGCACAAAAGACCTGTCGGCGGACAATGAAAAATTGCTGGTAGCAGCTATTGATTCATTCAAGGCAACCGCAGTTTATTAAGGCGAGGTGAGCTATGGCCGGCAGTAAAGAGATTCGCACCAAGATTAAGAGCGTCGAAAATACGCGCAAGATCACTCGTGCGATGGAAATGGTAGCAGCGGCAAAGATGCGCAAAGCGCAAGAGCGCATGCGTGCTGCCCGCCCATATGCCGAAAAGATTCGTAATGTGGCAAGTCATCTGTCGCGTGCCAACCCAGAATACAAGCACGCCTTCCTGGCCAAAAGAGACAAGGTCAGCAACGTTGGCCTAATCCTGATTACGTCAGACAAGGGTTTGTGTGGTGGTCTGAATACCAATTTGCTGCGTTTGGCTGTGCACGAGATGAAGGCCTGGGAGGGTGAAGGCAAAGGCCTGCTTGTTTGCCCTATTGGCAATAAAGGTTTCGGCTTTATGAATCGCATCGGCGCCAGGGTTAAATCCCATTTGATAGGTATTGGTGATACACCACATGTCGAAAAGCTGATCGGCACCGTAAAAGCCATGCTGGATGCCTACGTGGCGGGTGAGATTGATGCCATTTACTTGAGCTACAACCACTTCGTCAACACCATGCGGCAGGAGCCGCGTATAGAGCAGCTGCTACCGTTGACCGGAGAAAAGATTGGCACCAGTGATGCAACATGGGATTACATTTACGAGCCCGATGCCAAAAAGGTGATTGACGAACTTCTAACGCGCTACGTCGAATCATTGGTGTATGAGGCGGTTGTCGAAAATATAGCCTCCGAGCAAAGTTCGCGTATGGTGGCAATGAAATCTGCTTCCGATAATGCCAAGAGCGTGATCGGCGAACTCAAGTTGGTCTACAACAAGGCGCGTCAGGCTGCCATCACCAAAGAAATCTCAGAGATTGTTGGTGGTGCGGCGGCAATCAGCTGATTGTTGTTTAGAGCAAAAATTAGAATTAATTTAGACGGGGAATCTTAAAATGAGTCAAGGAAAGATTGTTCAGTGTATCGGTGCGGTGGTTGACATCGAATTTCCGCGTGATCAAATGCCTAAAATCTACGAAGCATTGATACTGGCAGATGCGGGTGATTCCACAGCAGAAGCGGGGCTGACATTCGAAGTTGAGCAGCAATTGGGCGACGGTGTAGTACGTACCATCGCGATGGGATCCTCCGACGGTCTCCGTCGTGGCATGGTGGTGAACGGTACCGGCAATCCTATTCAGGTCCCTGTTGGTATGGGTACGCTGGGTCGCGTCATGGATGTACTCGGACGGCCGATCGATGAAGTGGGCCCAATCCAGTGTGATGAAAAACGCTCGATCCACCAGGCTGCGCCAAAGTTTGATGAACTCTCGCCAACTGTTGATTTGCTTGAAACCGGGATTAAGGTGATTGACCTGGTTTGCCCGTTCGCCAAGGGGGGTAAAGTGGGGCTGTTCGGCGGTGCTGGTGTGGGTAAAACCGTGAACATGCTGGAACTAATCAACAACATCGCCAAGCAGCATGCGGGTTTATCCGTGTTTGCAGGGGTGGGCGAGCGTACCCGTGAAGGTAACGATTTCTATCATGAAATGACAGAAGCAGGCGTTATCGACAATAAAGACTTTACCAAGTCCAAAGTGGCGATGGTGTTCGGCCAGATGAACGAGCCGCCCGGCAATCGTCTGCGCGTTGCGCTGTCCGGTTTGACCATGGCTGAAAAATTCCGTGATGAAGGCCGCGACATTTTGTTCTTCGTGGATAACATCTACCGCTACACACTGGCCGGAACTGAAGTTTCCGCATTGCTGGGTCGTATGCCTTCCGCCGTGGGTTATCAGCCGACACTGGCTGAAGAAATGGGACGCTTGCAAGAACGCATTACTTCGACCAAAGTTGGTTCCATCACCTCTATCCAGGCTGTTTACGTGCCGGCAGATGACTTGACTGACCCATCACCCGCGACCACCTTTTTGCACCTTGACTCCACCGTTGTGCTGTCGCGTGATATCGCATCTCTGGGTATCTACCCGGCGGTCGATCCGCTCGATTCGACCTCGCGCCAATTGGACCCGCAGGTTGTTGGCGAAGAACACTACGGCGTGGCACGCAGCGTGCAGCAGACTCTGCAACGCTACAAGGAATTGCGTGACATCATCGCTATTCTGGGGATGGACGAACTGGCACCGGAAGACAAGCTGGCGGTGGCGCGTGCACGCAAGATCCAGCGTTTCCTATCGCAGCCATTCCACGTTGCCGAACAGTTTACCGGTGCCCCAGGCAAGTATGTGACACTGAAAGAAACCATCAAGGGTTTCAAGGCCATCGTGGACGGAGAATACGATCATCTGCCAGAACAAGCGTTCTACATGGTAGGCGGCATCGAAGAAGCGGTCGAAAAGGCCAAGACCCTGCAATAAGAATAATTACTGGGAGCAAGCATGGTAATGACCGTACATGTTGATGTAGTGAGCGCAGAAGAGCAGATATTTTCCGGCTTGGCTGAATTTGTCGTGGTGCCTGGCGAAATGGGAGAGCTGGGTATCTATCCGCGCCACACCGCCCTGATGACCCGAATCAAGCCCGGTTCTGTGCGTATCAAGCGTCCAGATCAGGAAAAAGAAGAACTGATTTATGTGTCAGGCGGCATGCTTGAAGTGCAACCCAACGTGGTTACCGTATTGGCTGACACAGCGATACGAGGTGCCGATCTGGATGAGGCACGCGCACTGGAGGCGAAGCAGGCAGCAGAAGAGGCGATGAAAAATCGCACTTCCGATATTGATTACGCTACGGCACAGGCTGAGCTGATTGAAGCCATTGCCCAACTCCGCGCGGTGGAACAACTGCGCAAGCACACGCATTAGGCAGCCGACGACTGAAACGGTCGACAAAGAGCAGCTCCGGCTGCTTTTTTGTTGCCTGAAAGATATACTTCATGCTCTGGAAAAACACCATGGCTATTAATCCCATGAATATCGTAATTCTTGCAGCCGGAAAAGGAACGCGGATGTTTTCCGCGCAGCCAAAGGTGTTACATAAATTGGCGGGCAAACCGCTGCTGCAGCATGTGCTGGCGTGTGCGATGGCGTTACAGCCAAAACAAGTTTGTGTGATCTACGGCCACGGCGGTGAGGCAGTGCCACAGGCGATGCAGCAATATCCGGCCCAATTTGTGATCCAGGAACCACAACTCGGCACCGGCCATGCGGTACAGCAGGCCATGCCGCACCTTACAGACGATGGCAAAACTTTGGTGTTGTACGGCGATGTACCGCTGATTCAACATAGCACACTGCATCAGATGCAGCAGGCGGGTGAAGGCCTGGTGCTGCTCACGGTTGATCTTGACAATCCAACCGGATATGGACGTATCGTGCGCAACGCAGAGGGTGACGTGCAACGTATTGTGGAGGAAAAAGATGCCACACCGGAACAGCGCGAGATCAAGGAAGTCAACACTGGGATCCTGCTCGCATCCACCCGAGAACTGCGTGCATGGTTAAGCCAACTGGGCAACGATAATACGCAGGGCGAGTACTACCTGACCGATATTGTAGCGATGGCAGTGGAGCAGGGCGTGGCGGTGCATACCGTGCAACCTGCGCAACGCTGGGAAGTGGAAGGCATCAATAACAGGCTGCAACTCGCCACGCTGGAAAGGATTTGGCAGCAGACCAATGCCAACAAATTGATGGAGCAAGGCGTCACGCTGGCTGATCCGGCACGTCTGGACGTGCGCGGCAATCTGACTTGCGGACGCGATGTCGAAATTGATGTTGGCTGTATCTTTGAGGGGGAAGTCAGCTTGGGCGATCGCGTGCGAGTTGGTGCTTACAGCATCATCCGCAGTGCGATGATCGGGCAAGAGACACAAATTGCACCCTACAGTCACATCGATCAAAGCGAAGTGGGCGCCAACTGTCACATTGGCCCTTACGCACGATTACGACCAGGGACCAAGCTGGCGAACGACGCGCATATCGGCAATTTTGTCGAGATCAAGAATAGTGAAATCGGCCAGGGCAGCAAGGCCAATCACCTGAGCTACATCGGCGATAGCACCGTCGGCAGTCGCGTCAACATCGGTGCCGGCACCATTACCTGCAACTACGACGGAGCGAACAAATACCGCACCATCATCGAAGATGATGCCTTTATCGGATCCGATACACAACTTGTTGCGCCGGTTCGGGTGGGCAGAGGGGCAACTATCGGTGCAGGGTCGACCATTACCCAAGACACACCAGAGGGTGAGCTCACCCTGTCGCGCAGCAAACAGATATCGATCAGTGGATGGCAGCGTCCGCAAAAAAGGAAGAAATAAATATGTGCGGAATTGTGGGTGCGGTTGCCAAGAGAAATGTGGTTCCCATTTTAGTGAAGGGCCTGCTGCGCCTGGAATATCGCGGTTACGATTCCGCTGGTCTGATAGTAGTACATGATGGCCAACTGGATCGGGTACGCAGTGCGGGTCGTGTGGCAGAATTGGCCGCAAAGAGCGCTACCACCTACGGCGAGCTGGGAATTGCCCACACCAGATGGGCGACCCACGGCATCCCATCCGAGCGCAACGCGCACCCGCACATCAGCCGCAATCTGATTTCCGTAGTACACAACGGCATCATCGAAAACTATGAGGAACTGCGCAACGAACTGACTGCACAAGGTTACGAATTCACCTCGGAGACAGATACCGAAGTGATTGCTCACCTAATCCATAGCCACTATGCACAGGGCAGTTTGCTGGTTGCGACACAAACTGCACTTGCGGAACTAGTCGGTGCTTATGCCATCGGCGTCGTGGCGGCAGACAATCCGCATCAGCTTATTGCTGCAAGGAAAGGAAGCCCATTATTGCTGGGCGTGGGTGAGAGTGAGTACTTCGTTGCATCGGATATGTCGGCGCTGTTGCAGGTCACCCGAAACGTGGTGTACCTGGAGGAGGGTGATGTAGTCGAGGCGAATCTGGATGGCTACCGAATCCTTGATGCTCAGAGCAACGCCGTACAGCGACCCGTGCTGGTCAGTGAGCTTAACGATGAAAGCGCGGAGCTGGGTGAATACCAACACTACATGCAAAAAGAGATCCACGAGCAGCCACAAGCACTAGCTGATACTCTGGAATCGGTGTGCAACAGTCAATCACTGGTGCCTGGCATCTTTGGCGCAGAAGCCAACACTATCTTTCCGCAGGTTGAAAATATACTGATTCTCGCCTGTGGCACCAGCAACCATGCAGGACAAGTCGCGCGCTACTGGCTGGAAGAGATTGCAAGTATTCCGTGCAGCGTGGAAATTGCGAGTGAATACCGCTACCGTACCAGCGTTCCCAATCCGAGGACGCTGGTAGTGACAATCTCGCAGTCCGGGGAAACTGCGGATACCCTTGCCGCCCTCAACCACGCCAAAGATACGGGGCATGTTAATACGCTGGCCATCTGCAACGTACCGGAAAGCGCCATCGTTCGCCGGTCTAAATTACGTTTTCTAACCCGTGCCGGCCCCGAAATTGGTGTCGCCTCGACCAAAGCATTTACCACCCAGCTTGCTGCATTGTTCCTGCTGACTTTAGTGTTGGGAAAATTACGCGGCCGCCTGAATGAAGAGCGGGAACAACATTTTCTACAAGAATTGCGTCACTTGCCGACGGCTGTACAGAAAGTGCTGGCGCTGGAACCGCAGGTTGCCGAGCTCGCCAAACACTTTGCCGGCAAGCATCACGCCCTTTTCCTCGGGCGCGGCATGCATTTCCCGATTGCCGCGGAAGGAGCACTCAAGCTGAAAGAGATATCCTACATCCATGCCGAAGCGTATCCGGCGGGAGAATTGAAACACGGCCCCCTGGCACTGGTAGATAAAGATATGCCTGTGGTATCGGTCGCGCCCAATGATGCGCTACTGGAAAAATTGAAATCAAATTTACAGGAAGTCAAAGCGCGCGGTGGCGAACTGTATGTGTTTGCCGACGCAAATACGCATATCAATGAGGCCGAAGGGATACATATCCTGCAAATGCCCGAACATGCGGGCTTTTTGAGTCCTATTCTGCACACCATTCCACTGCAACTGTTGGCATATTACGTAGCATTGCAGAAGGGAACGGATGTGGACAAGCCACGCAATCTTGCAAAGTCAGTCACTGTCGAGTAACTGACTTAACGTGCGGCTTTTGGAGAGGGCAAATCAAGATGAAAATCAGTCTTCAGCCTGACTAGTCAGCCAAAACCACCCCTCTGTCCCCATCAACGTGGAGACAACAATGGCGGTCATCGCCGTATTCAACCAAAAAGGTGGCGTAGGAAAGACCACCACCTGTCTTAATCTGACCGCGGCGCTGTCATTGGCACAACGCAGTCCGATCGCGCTCGACATGGATCCGCAAGGTCATTTGAGTCTTGCGTCCGGTTTAAAGCACGGAACAGCCCAGCAGCGCAGCATCGTATCTTTTTTCAGAGATAAAACGCCGCTCGCCGAGCTGCTGTACGAAACCCCGGCGGGTTGGCAGTTGATCCCAGCCACACTCGAACTGTCCAAAATAGATGCTTTGTACGGCAGCGATCCGCAAGCGGCGAGCATGCTAAAACAGGGCTTGGCAGAAGAGCTCGTACTCACCGGTGCGCCAGTATTGATCGATTGCTGCCCGATGCTGGGCGTGTTGACGCTGAATGCGCTGCTGGCGTCAGACAAGGTATTGATTCCCGTGTCGGCCGACTATTTGTCGCAGCATGGAGTACATCGCCTGGACAGCGCACTTAACGTGCTGGAGAAAAAATTGCAGCGTACCTTCGAGCGGCGCATTGTGGTAACGCGCTTTGACTCACGGCGCAGGCTGTCCTTCGATATCTACGACAAGCTGAAAGAACGCTACGGCAATCTGGTCTGCAAAACACGAATCGGAGAAACGGTAGCACTCGCGACCAGTCCGATGCATGGGCTGGATGTGTTCGCTTACGCGCCGCATAGTCCGGGTGCGGCGGATTACAAGGCGCTGGCGAAAGAGTTGATGGACAGCGGCTTTGTTTAGATGGAATGAATGTAAGCGGCCAGCGCCAAGGTCGCCGCCAGCAACAAAGCAATAACAGCCAGCCACAGATTGCGCTGTCTCTGTTGTGCCAGCATGTCACGAAGCAGCGGTCCCAGTTTTTCGTACGGGTCACTTTGCAGACGTTGGTGAATCAGGCGCGGTAGTTGTGGCAGTAGCGTGGCGAAGTGCGGCATTTCGCGTTGCAAGCCCTTGACGAAACCGCGCCAGCCGATCTGTTCGCTCATCCAGCGCTCCAGCCACGGCTTGGCGGTCTTCCACAAATCCAGTTCGGGATCGAGTTGCAAGCCCAGCCCTTCAATGTTGAGCAGGGTCTTTTGTAACAGCACCAGTTGCGGCTGGATCTGAATACCAAACCGGCGTGAGGTCTGGAATAGTTTCAGCAGAATACGGCCGAAAGAGACCTCTCTCAGCGGCCTGTCGAAGATCGGTTCGCACACGGAGCGGATTGCAGCCTCGAACTCGTCCACGCGCGTATCCGCCGGTGCCCATCCGGATTCGATGTGTAACTCGGCGACACGCTTGTAATCGCGGTTGAAGAAAGCGATGAAATTGTGTGCCAGATAATTCTTGTCGGTCTCGGTCAGTGTGCCCATGATGCCGAAGTCGAGTGCGACATAGCGCCCGTCGTTCGCTACCAGAATATTGCCCGGGTGCATGTCGGCATGAAAGAAACCGTCGCGAAAAACCTGGGTATAAAAGATCTCGACCCCATTCCGGGCCAGTTTTGAAATATCGATATTGGCTGCGCGCAACGCAGAGAGCTGGCTGACCGGAATACCGTGCATGCGCTCCATCACCATGATTTCCTCGCTGCACCAGTCCCAATAGACTTCAGGCACGAGCAGCAGGCGGGCATCGGCAAAATTGCGGCGCAACTGGCTGGCGCTGGAAGCTTCGCGCATCAGGTCCAGTTCGTCGTGCAAGTACTTCTCGAATTCGGCAACCACTTCCCTCGGTTTCAGACGTTTACCATCTTCCCACCAGCGTTCGATCAAACCCGCACACACATTGAGTAGTGCAACATCGTGGGCGATGATTGGGGCGATGCCAGGGCGCAGGATCTTCACCGCCACTTCGCGGCCGTCCGGCAAGCGGGCGAAGTGGACTTGCGCCACGGATGCGCTGGCAATCGGTGTTTCCTCAAATTCAGCAAATATCTCATTCAGCTTTTTAGCATAAGCCTTCTCCAGAATAGCCACCGCTTGGGCAGAGGGAAAGGGCGGCACTTGATCCTGCAATTGCGCCAGTTCATCGGCAATGTCGAGCGGGATCAGATCGCGGCGGGTGGAAAGGAGTTGACCGAATTTGACGAAGATCGGCCCCAATGTTTCCAGTGCCAAACGCAAACGTACCGCGCGCGGACGCGAAGTATCGCGAAAAAATAAAAGCCAATTGAGCGGACGCAATAACCAACGCGTGCGCGCATGAGCCAGCAGGAACTCATCCAGACCGTAACGCAGGACGATAAAGGCGATTTTTAATAAGCGCAGAGAACGCATGGGCAACACAAAGAAAGAAAAAGGCACGACGAAATTGCCGTGCCCGTAAGTTTACTTTAAACCCGGAAACTAGGCCTGCTGGATTCCGGCTAACAGCCAAACAGCACGGTCATCCTGCAGGTTCTTTTGTACATGCCATATCTCGTCAAAGTCCTCCGGGGCGGCATTGCTTTGGCGCAATTGACCACTCAAACGCACACTGGCAATGGCCGTATCGTTTTCGGTGACGACTTCCAGCAATTGTGCATTGACGAAACCGACATCGGTCTGTTGCGGTGCATCACCGCGTTCCTGCAGCTGCATCGAAATCTCTGCAAACATCTCCGGGGTGGTGTATTCGCGAATGTCATTCAAATCCTTGCGGTCGTTGGCAGCTTGCAAGCGAATGAATGAGGTCTTGGCACTGCGCAGGAAGCTGTCCACCGGAAAATCGGCGGGAATATTGGCTGGCTGTACTGCAACAGGTGTGCTGCTGCCGGAGCCGGCGTTTACTGTAAACGGTTCGGTTGCAGCAGAAGGCGCGCCTGCCCCGGCAAATTGCATCGCGGCTTGGGGCTGCTTTTTACGAAACATCGAAAACAGAAAGAAAAGCACGAAGGCACCCAAGGCCAGCATCAGCAACATACCCATGCCTTCGCCCATGCCCATGCTGGCAAACAAGGCACCCAGACCGGCACCGATGGCCAGACCGGCGAGAGGTCCCAGCCATTTGCTGCCGGTGGATTGCGGGGCAGCCGGTTGAGCGGGAGCGTTCTGTGGCGCAGCGGCGGGAGATTTCTGCGGAGGCGGGCTCATGCTGCGCTGCTTGCCGATACTACCTCCACCGCCGAAACGTTTTGCCTCGGCGTTGGCGGCAAGCAGGGAAAGGCTGGTCAAAACAATGGTCAGGAAAATAGCAAAACGTTTCATGCAAACTTTCAGTTAAGCGCCAGGTGCGGAGGCGTGAATTATAGCGTCAGAAGGGGGATGCATGTTCGATGCAAAGCGCTTTCCCGGTGGCAGGATGGGTAAAGCCGAGCGCGCAAGCATGCAACAGCAGGCGCGGGGCAGAGGACGCATCACCATACAAAGCATCGCCGAAGATGGGATGACCGATTGCAGCCAGATGAAGGCGTAATTGGTGGGTACGCCCCGTGACCGGCTCCAGCGCCACCCGCGTCGATTCGTCGCAAACATCAAGTTGGTGGAATCGGGTGAGCGCAGGCTTGCCACCCACTGCGTCTATCTGACGTTTGGGGCGCTGCGACCAGTCGGCCCCGATGGGCAGGTTGATTTCACCCGCGACCTGTTCCATGCGTCCAGTGACGACAGCCTCGTAACGTTTAAATACCTGACGTAGTTGAAACAGGTTCGATAACGCACGCTGCATCTCAATGCAGCGTGCGAACACCATCAGGCCGGAGGTCGCCATATCCAGCCGGTGCACCACCAGCGCATCCGGGAAATCCCTGCGGACTCGTATCCAAAGACAATCCTGCTTGTCCTCACCACGCCCCGGCACAGCCAAAAGCCAGGCTGGTTTGTTAAGAATGAGCAAGTGCTCGTCCTGAAAAATAATATTGTGCATTGCGGGTTGTGCGGTGCCACCCAAAACTGGATGGCCTATTTAACAGAAAATCGAGTCTGAAATCATCTAACCGACCTCGCACAGCCGGGCGCTCGTAACTAGCTGGTCGTTGCAACAACTGGCGTATGGTCGGACGGGCGTTCCAGCTTTCGCGTGGCTTTGTCGATCACGCAGGCGGTGCATTGCAGCGCAGGGCTGATGAGGATGTGGTCGATGCGCATGCCCTGGTTGCGGCGGAAGGCCAGCATGCGGTAGTCCCACCATGAATAGCTTTTTTCAGGCTGCTCGAACAAGCGAAAGGCATCGCGCAAACCCAGTGCCACTAATCCTTTGAAGGCATCGCGTTCGGGTTCGCTGACCAGCACATTGCCTTGCCAGGCGATGGGGTCGTGGCAGTCGCGGTCTTCTGGGGCGATGTTGTAATCGCCCAGCAACGCAAGCTTTGGATGTTTCACCAACTCATCCTTGAGCCACAACTTCAACGCGGCCAACCATTTGAGTTTGTATTGATATTTGTCCGAATCGATGCTTTGTCCGTTCGGGACATAGATACAGACGATGCGCACATCATCGATAGTGGCGGCGATTACGCGCTTCTGTTCATCGTCGAAATCCGGGATGCCATATAGCACATCGCTGATGGGTGTGCGGCTAAGAATGGCGACGCCGTTATAGGTTTTCTGGCCACTAAATACTGCGTGATAACCGGCCACCTGCAACTCGGCGTGTGGGAAATCGGCATCCTGCTGCTTGGTTTCCTGCAGGCACACCACATCCGGCTGCGCGTCCGCCAGCCAGTTCAACAGATGCGGCAGGCGCACCTTGAGCGAGTTGACATTCCAGGTGGCAATCTTCATGGTGAGGGACGCGGACGAGAAAGCGTCGATCTTGGATAGCCGACGATATCCAGCTCCTTGTTCCATTCAGTGGCTAGGAAGCCGTGCAACCAGGTCTTGCCGACGGTCGCAGCCGGCACGCGGTTGGCACCCGAAGCCTTATGGAAAGCAACCAGTTCCGCTTCGCTGTGAAGCATCTTTTCGCTAAACGGGATGCCGCGCTGTTGCAGCAACTGGCGCGCTATATCGCAAGGGGCGCCGCAGTTTTCGGTGACGTAGAGTGTGACCGGGAAATTCTCCATTGCGCGCCGCGTTTCATAGGGCAGGTTGTCATCCGGTGCAGGAGGTTTGCCGAGGCGGAGCTGTTCGACATCTTCCGTACCGGCCAGAGGACGGTCGCTGTAATGCACTTTGCCTTGTGCATCAATGGAGCGATATAACTCACCAGCTTGAACGCCTGCCGCCAGACAGCAGGCAAGGATCATTGGCAGCAATTTCATGCGACCTCCTATGCGTTTTCGACCAGACCATTATGCCGCAACAGCGCGTCGATGGCAGGCGCACGGCCGCGGAACGCTGTGAAGGATTCCATCGCCGGTCGGGCGCCGCCCATCGCCAGAATCTCGGCGCGGAACTGTGCGCCGATGTCGGGATTGAGTACGCCGTGTTCCTCGAACAGGCTGTAGGCGTCGGCGGAAAGCACTTCCGCCCATTTGTAACTGTAGTAGCCCGCCGCATAACCACCAGCGAAGATGTGCGCGAAACTTTGCGGGAAGCGGTTGAACTCGGGCGGGATCAGCACCGCCACTTCAGCACGTACTTCGTCCAGCAACTGCAAAATAGATTTGTCCTGTCCCACCGCGAAATTGCTGTGCATCAGCATGTCAAACAGGGCAAATTCGATCTGGCGCAAGGTAGCCAGACCGCTTTGGAAGTTCTTGGCAGCGAGCATCTTGTCGAACAACACACGTGGCAGCGGCTTGTTGGTTTTTACATGGCGCGTCATGCCCTGCAACACATCCCATTCCCAGCAGAAGTTCTCCATGAACTGGCTGGGTAATTCCACCGCATCCCATTCCACGCCGTTGATGCCCGACACGCCAAGGTCCTCCACCTCGGTCAGCAGGTGATGCAGTCCGTGACCGAACTCGTGGAACAGGGTTTGTACTTCGTCGTGTGTGAAGAGTGTTGGCTTACTTCCCACCGGAGCAGAAAAATTACAGTTGAGATACGCAACAGGTGTCTGAATCTTGCCGTCCTGCAGGCGGCGACGCGTGATGACATCGTCCATCCATGCACCGCCGCGCTTGCTGTTGCGCGCATACAGATCGAGATAAAACTGGCCTACCAGCATGCCCCGCACATCGCAAATATCGAAGAAGCGCACTGTGTCGTGCCACACGGGCGCGCTGGACGTTTTAATGCGTAGCCCGTACAACGTTTCCACCAGTTTGAACAGGCCGGTCAGCACCGCATCTTCGGGAAAATACTGTTTCAATTCCTGTTCGGAGAAGGCGTAGCGCTGTTCGCGCAACTTCTCGCTGGCGTAGGTGACATCCCAAGAATGCAGGGTTTCCAGCGCCAGGGCCGAGTGGGCGAACTCGCGTAATTCAGCCAAGTCTTTTTCCGCAAAAGGACGAGCCCGCTGCGCCAACTCGCGCATGAAATCCGCCACCTGCTGTGGTGTTTCCGCCATCTTGGCGGCCAGCGAGAGTTCGCCGAAATTGGCGAAGCCGAGCAGTTGTGCTTCTTCTGCGCGCAACGCCACAATCTCGTCCATCAGCGGCGTGTTATCCCATTTTGGATCGCCAAACTCGGAGGCGCGAGTGGCATAAGCGCGGTACATCTTTTCACGCAGGTCGCGGTTGTCGGCAAACTGTAGCACCGGCATATACGAAGGCGCCTTGAGGGTGAACAGCCAGCCCGTTTTATCAACAGCCTGGGCGGCTTCGCGTGCCGTTTGCAAGGCGTCCTCAGGCATGCCACCCAACTCGCTCCGATGCTCTATCTGCAATGTAAAGGCATTGGTCGCATCGAGCAGGTGATCGGAAAAATGCGAAGTCAGCTCGGATTGCCGCTCCTGAATCGCCAGATAGCGCTGCTTCTGGTCCTCTGGCAATTCGGCGCCGCCCAGGCGGAAATCGCGCAGCTCATTCTCGATGATTTTCTTGCGTGCCGCGCTCAACGTATCGAATTCGGGGCTGTTGCGTAGCGCTTTGAATTTCTGGAACAACGCGAGGTTCTGTCCCAGCTCGGCGTAATACTGGGTGATTCTGGGCAAAGTGCTGTTGTAGGCGTCGCGCAGTTCAGGGCTGTTCATCACCGCATTCAGGTGTCCGACCGGCCCCCAGGCACGCGCCAGGCGCTCGTTCGCATCCTCCATTGGGCGCACGAAATTATCCCAAGTGGGCAGCGCCGTTTCTGCCAACAAACGGCTGATGAGTGTGCGGTTCTCAGCCAATAATTGGTCAATGGCAGGCGCAATATGTTCTGGCTTGATCTGCGCGAAGCGCGGCAGACCGTTGAAATCGAGTAGTGGGTTCACAGTTGACTATCCATTCCTTATTACCGCCATTCCTGCGCAGGCGGGAATCCAGTTGAAACAACGATTCCATGCGCAGCATGACGAATTGCTTTTGTCTGCTCCGCAGGACCCTTATTTTGCTGGATTCCGGCCTGCGCCGGAATGACGGTGACTTTATTGATTATGGTTGAAAAACAAGCTGCCCGTCGAGCAGGGTGTAGCGAACGCGCCCCTGCATTTCGTAACCGTTGAAAGGTGTGTTTTTGCCCTGGCTCTTCAGTGCGCCGGGTTCTACTTTCCAGCTTGCAACAGGGTCGAAGATGCAGATATCTGCATGCGCACCGACGGACAGATGCCCCATCTTTTGTCCCAGCAACTGCGCCGGATTGCTGGTGACACGCGACAGTGCGTGCAGCAGCGGTACTTTTTCCTGATCCGCCCACTTCAGCACCAAGGGCAACAACAATTCCAATCCGGTCGCCCCAGCTTCCGCCTCGGCGAAGGGTAGTTGTTTGGCATCGTCATCTACCGGTGAATGGTTGGAGCAGATCGCATCGATGGTGCCGTCGAACAGGCCAGCGCGCAGTCCGGCCCGGTCGCGCTGACTGCGCAGTGGTGGAAGCAGATGACAGTTGGCATCGAAGAAGCCGATGTCCATCTCGGTCAGATGCACGTGGTTCATCGATACATCACAGGTGACCTTCAATCCTTCGCGTTTGGCGGTGCGTATCATATCGACTGCATCCGCACTGGAAATACGGCAGATGTGGAGGGTCACACTGGTCTCGCGCGCGAGTTGCAACATGGTCGCCAGCGCGATGGTCTCGGCCACCACCGGAATCGGCGGCAGGCCGAGGCGAGTGGCGACCTCACCGTCGTGTGCCACACCATTCTTGGCCAGGAAACTATCCTGCGGGCGCAGCCACACGCGGTAGCCGAAGGTCGCTGCATATTGCATGGCACGCAACAGCACGCGTGTGTCGGTCAGTGCCGCATCGGCCTGACTGAAGGCTTTGCAACCGGCTTCGCTCAACTCGATCATCTCGGTCAGTTCCGCCCCATCGAGGCCGGTGGTTAAAGCGCCGACCGGGAATACACGGCACTGGTTGAGCGCGCGTGCACGGTGTTTCAGCATTTCCACCAGCCCCGGCTCATCCAGCGGCGGATCGGTGTCGGGCGGGCAGGCCAGCGAAGTGACACCACCGGCGACTGCCGCGCTCATCTCCGATTCCAGCGTCGCCTTGTATTCATAGCCGGGTTCACGCAGGCGTGCTGCAACATCGACCAGTCCCGGCATCACAACCAGCCCGCTGGCATCTATCACCTGCGCTGCCACAAAACCTTGCGGTGCTTTGCCGATGGCTGCGATGCGTTTGTCGATGATAAACACATCCTGCACGGCGTCGATCTTGTTGCCGGGGTCAATCAAATGACCATTCTTGATCTGGATATTCATGCCGAAACTCCCGCCAACATACTCATCACCGCCATGCGTACCGCGATGCCGAAGGTGACCTGCGGCAAGATCACGGCATGCGATCCATCGGCGACGCTGGAGTCGATCTCAACACCGCGATTCATCGGGCCCGGGTGCATCACGATGGCATCCGGTTTGGCCTGCGCCAGACGCTCCTGGGTCAGGCCGTAGTATTTGAAAAATTCCTGTGCCGAGGGCAGCAGCGCGCCCTGCATACGTTCATTCTGCAAACGCAACATCATCACTACATCCACATCTTTCAGGCCTTGCCCCATATCGTGGAAGACGCGTACTCCCAGTTTTTCAACCTGGGTCGGCAGCAGGGTTTTGGGGGCCACGACTCTGACTTCCGGTACGCCGAGCGTGGTCAGGGCGTGGATCTGCGAGCGTGCCACGCGCGAATGCAATACATCGCCGACGATGGCGACGGTGAGATTGTGAAATTCTTTTTTATAGTGGCGGATGGTGAACATGTCGAGCAGTGCCTGCGTAGGGTGCGCGTGGCGGCCATCGCCGGCATTGATAACATGTATGCTGGGCGCGACATGGCGGGCGATGAGGTGTGCCGCACCGCTGCTGGAATGGCGTACCACGAACATGTCGGCATGCATCGCACACAGGTTGTCCACGGTGTCGAGCAGGGTTTCACCCTTGCTGGTGCTGGAGGCACCGATGTTGAGGTTAACCACGTCCGCGGAGAGTTTCTTGGCCGCGATCTCGAAGGTGGTGCGGGTGCGCGTGCTGTTCTCGAAGAAGATGTTGAATACCGACTTGCCGTGCAACAGGGGTATCTTGTCTATTTCGTGGCTGCCGGGGCTGAGGAATGTGGAGGCGCGGTCAAGGATGTCGCGCATGATGCGCACCGGCAATCCTTCGGTGCTCAGCAGATGCTGCAGCTCGCCGTGTTTGTTGAGTTGTGGGTTGTTCATGCGATCAATCCCGCTGATGGTTCGTCAAAATACGCTTGCAGTATCTGCTGCGCGGCATACTGGTCGAGCAGGGGTTTCTGTTTTCTGCCGTGGATCCCCTGCGCGGTCAGCTGGGTGCTGGCGGCGGCGGAAGTATAACGCTCATCGACCAGAATCGTCGGCAAATTAAAGCGTCCTTTCAGTTGGTTGGCAAAGCGGCGGCAGCGCGCGGTCATTTCGTGCGGCGTGCCGTCGTCATTGCAGGGCATGCCTACCACCAGCGCGCTTGGCTGCCATTCTGCCAGCAGCACCGCAATGGCCTTAAAGCGCACTTCATTTCTTTCATCGGCGATGGTGGTGAGCGGCCGGGCGCTGGCAGAAATCGTATTGCCGATGGCGATGCCGATACGTTGAGTGCCGAAATCAAAAGCGAGCAGAGTGCCGGAAATGACGGGAAGAGTCATGCCATCAGGCATGTCCCGCTTCCTCCGACAGGGTGGCGTAATCGACGCCGAGCAGTGCCATCGCCGCCGGCAGGCGCTGTTCGGCTGACAAGCCGAACAGGATGTGTTCGTTGGCGGGAACGTTGAGCCAGGCATTATCGGCCAGCTCCTGCTCCAGCTGCCCCTTGGACCAGCCGGCATAGCCGAGCGAAACCAGCAGATGCCGAGGTCCCTTGCCTTCACCTACGGCCTGCAGGATATCTTTCGAAGTGGTGAGGTTGACCTTGTCGTTGACCCGCATCGTCGATTGCCATTCCCCCCCGGCATCGTGCAGCACGAAACCGCGATCGGTCTGCACCGGACCGCCGAAATGGATCGGCATGTCATCCAGCTCGGTCTGATTGAGCGGCATGTTGATCTGGGCGAACAACTCGCTCAAGGTCAGGCTGATCGGGCGGTTTACCACGATGCCCATCGCGCCTTCGTCGTTGTGCTCGCACACATAGGTGAGTGACCTGGCGAAGAACGGATCGGTCATCGCCGGCATGGCGATCAGAAAATGGTTGGTGAGATTGATGTCGGACATGGCGGCATTGTAGCTTTACGCACCCGCCTTCACAATTCGTCTCATGCCCGAATTACTCTGGTTCCGCCTGCTGGTTCCAGAGCGACCTGCGCCTGTACGATCACGCCGTGCTTTATTGCGAGCTCAAGACCGGCCGCCGCGTGCATCCCATCACATTACGGCACGGAAAAAGGTGAATGGGATGTTCAAGCAGACTGCCGGCTGACAAAACTGGCGATGTGCCCCAGCAATTCTTCTTCCTGGAAGGGCTTGCCAAGATATTCGTTCACGCCCAGTTCCAGCGCGTAGTTGCGGTGCTTGTCCGCTGTGCGCGAGGTGATCATGATGATCGGCAGCGACTTGGTCTTGCTGTCCTGGCGCAGTCGTTTGGCCACTTCAAAACCGTCCATGCGCGGCATCTCGATGTCGAGCAGCATCACATCGGGCGTGATCTCCAGCATTTGTTCCAGCGCATCCACCCCGTCTTTGGCGGTAATTACCTGATAACCGGAGCGCTCCAGCAGGCGTGTGGTGATCTTGCGCACAGTGAGCGAGTCGTCCACCACCATCACCAGCGGCTTGCGGTGCACAGTCTCGCCAGCCGCCGCGGGTTTGGCGATTTTGCGGGCAACGGCGATACGCTGGGTGAAAGCGACCGGATTGATGATGAGGATCACATCGCCGCTGGTGGATACCGTGGCACCGGCGATACCGGGCAGGCGTGCAAGTTGGGGCCCGATATTTTTTACCACGACTTCCTGGTTGCCCAGCAGGCCATCGACATGCAGCGCGATGCGTTGTTCGCCGCTGCGTAGCAGTAATACCGGATTGTGCGGTTGGCTGACTACTTCGGCCTGATCGTCACCCAGTACGCGCGGCAGGTAGAACAGGGGATAGCGCTTGCCTTGCCAGGCGACATGTTGTTGCGCATAGAGTGCGTCCAGCTCGGCGGGTTTTGTTTGCTGCACGTGTTCCACCATGGAAGACGGCAGGGCATAGACGGATTGTGCGGCACGCACCATCAGGGTGCGTGTCACCGCCAGGGTGAGTGGCAAGTGAATGGTGAAGCGCACTCCCTGTCCGGGCTGTGAGACAACATCGGTACGGCCGCCCAGCGCCGAAACTTCGCTGCGCACCACATCCAGACCGACACCGCGCCCTGCAATTTCGCTGACTTCTGCAGCCGTGGTGAATCCGGCGCCGAAGATCAGCTGGATCAACTGATCGTCGCTAACCTCTTCGCCGTCAGTGATGAGGTGCTGTTCCAGCGCTTTTTGCCGGATGCGCCCAATATCCAGACCGGTGCCGTCGTCAGACAGCTCGAACACCACTTCGTTGCTTTCCTGGCGCAGGGACAAACTGATCTCACCGGTCGGCGCTTTACCATTTTGGGTGCGCTGTTCCGGCAACTCCAGACCGTGGGCAATCGCATTGCGCAGCATGTGCTCAAAGGGTGCGGTCATTTTTTCCAGAACACTGCGATCCAGTTCGATCTCGGCACCGCTTAATTCCAGATTGGCACGTTTTCCCAGCTCCTTGCCGGTCTGTCGCACGATGCGATACAGACGCTCACTGATACTGGAGAACGGCACCATGCGGATACCCATCAATCCCTGCTGCAGATCGCGATTCAGGCGCGCCTGTACATTCAGTGCGGCAACTGTTTCATCCAGATTTTTCAGCAGTGTTTGCTGCACGGTTTGCACGTCGTGCACACTTTCGTTCATGAACCGGGTCAATTCCTGCAAACGGGTAAAGCGGTCGAATTCCAGCGGATCAAACTGGCTGTCGCTATCGTTGCTGGTGACGACCCGTGCCTGCATCTGGCTTTCCGCCTGAATTTCGATTTCACGCAATTGCTTGCGCATACGGTTCACGCTGTCGGTCAATTCCAGCACGCCATTTTTGAACTCCCGCAACTCCTCTTCGGCACGTGAGCGTGCCACACTGATTTCGCCGGCAGCGTTGACCAGACGATCCACAGTGTCGGAACGTACCCGCAACAATGCCGCATGCATTGCACGATCTGCACCCACCTCCAACGCCGGAGCGGCGACCGGCACGGTAACGGCTTCTGCCGCAACAGAAGTTTCTGCTTTGGGTCTGGCTGGGATTTCGTCGCCTGCCCGGGGCTGTGCCAGCTGATCGATAGCCAGCCCGATGCGGTCGAGATGGTTGTCCAGTTTGTTCCACAGCGCTTCATCCAGCTTGCCCAGAATGATCGCCTTGTTGACCCTGTCCTCGACGTGATGGGTTAGTTCACCCAGACGCATTGCACCCGCCATGCGCGCGCTGCCCTTGAGGGTATGCAGGCTGCGCTGCAGGGTGCGACCCAGTTCGGCTTCGTCCGGTGTTTCGCGCCATGCGCGCAGGGTGCTGCCGATCTGCGGGTAGAGCTCGCGCGCCTCCTCCAGAAAAATCGGCAGCAGCTGCTCATCCACTTCATCGTGTACATGGCGCGCCTGCAGGGTTACCGAGGGCGTGGCAGGAGCGTTATCCGGTTTGGCTATGCCGGGAACAGGTGGTTTGTCGGTAGCTTCCGTTTCCTCCTGCTCAACCGGCACAACCAGACCGGTGAGGGATTTATCCTGTGCCAGACGCGCGATGAGTTCCGTCTGTGCGGCAGGTTCTTCAAGTTTGCGCACACTGGCGCAAAGTTGGTTCAGTGTCGAAACCACATCGTCCAGCAGAACCAGCTGCGATGTACCCACCGTACCGGGTTTGTCGATACGCGGTTCCAGCCATTGCTCGAGGGCGAATGCCAGTTCGGCGATGGGTAGCAAGCCCATGCTGCGGTTGACGCCAGCCAGAGTGTGCGCGGCACGCATGAATTGGCGTGAAATGGCCGGGTTGGTCGAGGCTTGCAGATCATCAAGCTGCACACTCAAGACGCGGGCATGTTCGATGGCCTCTGCCGAAGCAATGTGGAATAGTGCCGGCGGTATACTGATCGAACCAATGACGATGGGTGATTCATCATCATCGTGTACCGCCAACTCCGGTTTACCCACTGCGGCGTGTTCGATTGTCACCGGCGCTACCGCCTCGGCTTGTGGCAGTGGTTTGTCATGCTCGATGCAGTCGGCAACAGTTAACAGATGTGCGGTGTCGATGCGTGCAGTGGTGCTGCCACTCTTTAACATTTCCACCCAGTGCTGGAACAGCACCTCGGCATCACCGACCATCTCCAGCAAATCTGCTGTTGCCGGCTGGTTGGTTGCGAGCCATTTGTTCATGGCGCGTTCGACTGACCACGCTACTTCGCCGAGTTCGCCCAGTCCCACCATGCGCCCACTACCTTTCAGCGTATGGAAAGCGCGACGCATGGTGATCCAGGGTTCGCGGCTATCTGGATGCATGCGACCAATCTCCAGATTGGCTCGTAACGTCTCCATGACCTCCTGCGCCTCTTCCAGAAAGACCTCCAGCAGTTCAGCATCTTCGTCGCCGGAGCGGACCGAAACCACCGAAGTCGAGGGTTCTTCTTCCGCAGCGACAGGCTCCACTGCGTGGCCAGCGGAGGTCTGTCCAAGCATATGTAAAGCGGTGCTCAACGCTACCGGATCCGGCTTCTGTCCTGGACTCAGTCCCCGCACATAATTATCGGCAGCACTGAGGGCGGTGGCGACTGCACGCATTTCTGCTGCTGCGGGCATGCCGCCTTGCTGATAATGTTCGACGATCTGGCGCAGTGCCACCAGCAATTGCTCGGCCACATCCAGCGACAGGATATGCAGACCGCCTTGCACCTGACTCAGCAGGCGGCCGACTTGCAGCAATTCGTCGCGCTTGGTGGCATTGCCGAAGAAAGCGATCAACGTCTGCTCGATCTGCTGCAGATTGTTCTGCATCTCGGTAGCCAGTGGTATCAGGATGTCGCGTTGCTCCATCTCACAATACAGTGCGACCAGACTGGACAACTTGTCGCTGTCTTCCGGCTGCTGCAACAGTCCTTCCTGCAGGCGTGAAGCAACGATGCGCGCCTGTTCATGGAAGCCGCTGCCCAAGTGTTGATAATGCGCGATGCCGCTGTCCAACAAAATCAGTGCCATCGCCATATCCGTCGCGATCGTCTGGGCTTGCTCCGGTTTGTCGGCATTGGCTGCTGCTGCGTGGATTTGTTTGCTCAGAAATTGCAGGGTGTTGCGATCCAGCTGTTCTGCCATCTGGTACAAATTCTCAGCCTGCTGCACAAAGCGTGAGCAGGCTGCGCTATTGTTCAGAACACATTGCTCCCAGGTTTCATCCGCAGCGGTGAGCTGGGCTTGCATGTGCCCCAGCAGGGCCGCCGTTTCGCTGGGCGGCAGAGAGGCGGCCTCCGGCAGAAAGGTTTCCAGTTCAAACCGCTGTTTGATTTGTTCTACTGTATCGCTCACGGTATGGCTGCGCCCAACCAGATACAGCATCTCGCTCAACGCGGCCTCTTCATCAAATTCGGCCCCTTCCAGCAATGTGCGTATACGCTGATCAATGCGGCTGAATGCTTTTTTTATATTCAATTCCGGCGGGACTCCATCAAGCGCTGCACAATCCACCAGGCCTTGCGCTACCCACCAGAATCGCCGCTGCATCGGAGATACGCATTGCTCAATAATCTTTATGGCATCGCGCATGGCACGTAACGCTTCCCCGGGATTTTCCCGGCGTAGCCACTTAAGCAAGCCCTGCTGGAAATGCATCCGTGCCTGCTTGATGTGAGCGTCTGGATTGGCTGGCGGTATTGTTTGCAACAATTCAGGCGGCGTGTCTATCTCGAGTTCAGGGAAGAACAAATCCACTTCAAAAGCCATCTCCAGCCCGCGTGCCTGATGCAATTCCTGATACTCAGGGAACAGGCGCAGGGCAGCATTCGGCGCCCCGGCTGCCAATGCATCCAGGTAATGTGTAAGACCGAACAAGGCATGCTGGACCGCATCCTGATGCATCGCTGAAGCAAGCTTGGGGTCGGTGGCGAGTTCGTCCAGCAGGGTTTCCAGTTCGCTGCAAAATACTACCAGTCCGCGCAGATTGAGTATCTGTATCACACCTTTGGCGCGATGCAGTTCGTTGCGTGCCATTTCCAGAATTGCCGATGATTCAGTGGGCGCTGCAAAAAAATTCTGGCAATTGCTGATAATGGCAGCCAGCGAATGATCAAGTTCTGCCTTGGCAGGAAGCAACAAGCTGGGATTGAACGAAGTGGACACTTTGCGCTCGGCTTAGAGTTTGAAGCCGGATACGGAGCCGCTTAATTCCTGTGCCAGCTTGCCCAGTTGTGCCACTGAAGCACTGGTAAGCATGGTGCCCTTGGATGTTTGCTCGGTAATTTTCAGAATATCGGCCATTCCGGCTGCCACCTCTTGCGCCATATCCGTCTGTACCTGGGTGGAAACCGAGATGCTGCTCACCAGGTCGGTCAGCTCACGCGTTGCCTGTTCGATCTGTTGCAGTGATTGGCCGGCATCATCGGCAAGCTGTGCACCCTGTACCACACCTTGCGTGCTCTTTTCCATGGCAGCCACCGCATCCTGGGTGTCGCCCTGAATGGTCTTGACCAGCATGCCGATCTGCTTGGTCGCTTCGGCGGAGCGCTCTGCCAGACGTTGCACCTCTTCCGCCACTACCGCAAAGCCGCGCCCTGCTTCACCTGCTGAGGCAGCCTGAATTGCCGCATTCAGTGCCAGCACGTTGGTCTGTTCGGTGATGTCGGAAATCAAGTCCACGATCTCGCTGATCTCCTGTGAGCTCTCGCCCAGCCGCTTGATACGTTTTGAAGTTTCCTGGATCTGCTCACGGATGCTGTTCATGCCGACAACTGCATTGCGTACCGCTTTGGCGCCTTGCTCGGTTACTTTCTGTGTGCTTCGTGCCACTTCGGCGGATTGTGCCGCACTGTTGTCAACCTCCTGGATCGACTTGGTCATCAGTTTGACCGCACCGCCCGCATCACGAATCTCGGACGCCTGTTTTTGCGCCGCCAGAAGCAGGCCCTTGGTGATCGCACCCGCATCATTGGTGGCTTTGCTGACTTGCTCGGTGGCGGAAATCACGCGCGATACCAGCTTGCGCAACTCATCTGTGGTGTAGTTGATTGAGTCTGCAATGGCGCCGGTGATGTCTTCGGATACAGTGGCCCTCGTGGTCAGATCACCGTCTGCCAGATTGGACAATTCGTTCATCAGACGCAGGATGGCCTGCTGGTTTTGCCGGTTGATACGGTCGGCTTCATGTTCGCGTCTGCGTGATTCGTCCAGATATATCTTGGATAACAGCAGCAACAGCAACAGCAACATTCCGCCGGAAAAAATTACACCTAAACCGGTGATTCGTCCCGATTCCGTTTCTTCATAGGTCTTCAGCAGATCCTGGGTCAGGGATTGCATGCGCACATCTTTTTGCAGGATTTGTTGTGCCGCTCCGCGCGAGGCCAACAGCAGATCCTTGTTGGCAACCGTGAATTCCACCACGCTCTGGTAATTTTCGAAGTCTTTGGCCAGTGCGGCAACAGCCGCATCCGAAGGTGGCAGTTCAGCAAAGATTTCACGTGCTGTCGCCAACCTGGCAGGCAAAGTGTCGAGCACCCTGACCGAGTTGGAGGTCTGCACGGTTTGGACCGAGCTCACGATCTGCTCCAGCAATAACTGCAGGCGCTGTGCCTTCTGGCTGTAGGCGGGCGCAACACGGCTAACCAGATTGTTGGCACGTTGCAGCAACTCGGCACGCAAGACAGCGCCGCGCTCCAGCGTCTCCAGCAAGGGTCGGCTTGCTTCCACCTGATCCAGCAGGGTGTAGAGCTGTTTGGACTCCTGTAACAGGGATTGCAGCGGTCCGCGCGCAGCGCCAGTGGTAGCGGGCAAATCGGCATTGCCTTGGTCGAGCATGTCCAGGGTGGCCGTGAACTGGCTGCGTGCAGAATTCAATGCATCAAACGCTGCGCTGTCACCGGAAATACTGGCGATCCCGACATTCTTTTCCAGTCGTTGCAGATAGAGCTGCAACTTGGCTGCCTGTGCAGCATGGTGCGAGCTGGCACTGGCTGCCTGACGATCAAGAAAGGAAAAGACGGCAGCCATGACCAGAAACAGCAGGAGCAGAAAACCCAGAATGCGTAACTGACGATCGAACGACTGTGCACTGAACCATGGGATGCTGAGGGAGCGTGTGCCCTGTTCGGTTGCTTGCCCGGATTTGCCGGTAGCGGATGAGGGGCGAGCGGGTGACTTGAGAGTCATTTTTTCTCCTTGAGCGTCAGGGCTTATTCCCCGATCTGCAGAAATTCAGGTTGCTGTAAAAGTTGCTGGATGTCCAGCCTGTGCCATATCTGGCCGCTACTGTCTGTGTAGCGAACGATGCCGCCCTCCTCACTGCGCTGCCATCCTTCGGTGTTGCGCAAACCCAGCACACGTGAGACCAGCACACCCGCATTGAAAGCGAAGCGCTGCCCCAGCAGCAACACACGGTTGGCTGCTTCACGGATTGTCGGCGGCTGATCGGGATAAGCATTCAGATCGATGATGCTGTACAAGTTGCCGCGCACATTGGCGACACCGCAGTACCAGGATTTGGTTAACGGTACCGATGTCATCGCGGGCACAGGCAGGATTTCACTTATGTCCGTCATATCCACCAGGCAAAGATGCTGTCCCACCTGCACACCCAGTGTCGAAATTCTGGTGTTGCCGATTCCCTTCATTTGCAGGCGATCCAGCACTTGTTGCTGGAATTCACGCAGATTAAAGCGTTTGGACATAATGTATTGGGTCAGCTGAGCGCGGCAATCTTGCCCATCAGCTCACTGGAATCGATCGGTTTGGTAACGTAGTCCTTGGCACCCTGGCGCAAGCCCCATATCTTGTCGGTTTCCTGACCTTTGGAGGTGCAGATGATGATCGGGATATGTCGTGTGGTGTCGTCTTTGGTGATGGATCGCGTTGCCTGGAATCCATTGAGGCCCGGCATTACAACGTCCATCAGAATCAGATCGGGCAATGCACTTTTGGCAGTCGCTACACCCTGCTCGCCACTCTCTGCAAAACTGACCTCGAACCCTTGTTTGGTCAACAGTTGTCCCAGCACATAGCGTTCGGTCGCTGAATCATCCACTACCAAAACTCGCTTAATTGCCATGTGCTGCGTCCTTGTGTCGTTGGGTGTGCGTAATCACAGCTTCAATCAGGCTCTTTTTGCTGAACGGCTTTGTCAGATACTGGTCGGAGCCAACCAGCTTGCCCCGGGCGCGATCGAATAATGAGTCCTTGCTGGTCAGCATTACTATCGGCACCCCGCTGAAATCATCGTGATTTCTGATCAACGCACAGGTCTGGTAACCATCCAGGCGCGGCATCATGATATCGACAAAGATGATGTCCGGCTTGTGATCTACCACCTTGGACAAGCCGTCGAATCCATCCTCCGCCAGTACCACTTTGGCGCCGGCCTGCGATAGAAAGATCTCGCCACTGCGACGAATGGTGTTGCTGTCGTCGATGAGCAGAACGCGGATTCCTGCCAGGCTGTTGCTCACGCTCTTCCCTTTAAGTTTAGTTGGATGTCCGCAACAGCCAACGGCCGCGCAAACTCCCGACGATGCTACCGCATTTTGCCCGGCTTGCTCAACGTTTCCAGAAGGCCGGGGTGAACAGGATCAGCACGGTAAATATTTCCAGGCGACCGACCAGCATGCCGAAGCTGCATACCCAGGTCTGGAAATCGGTCAGCCCGGCATAGTTACTGGCGGGGCCGACCATGCCGAGTCCGGGGCCGAAGTTGTTGACGCAGGCGATCACCGCAGAGAACGACGTGATGAAGTCCAGCCCGCTAATCAGCAACACGAAGGTCAGACTGGCGATCGTCATAAAATACAGGAAAATAAAACCGAGTACCGCGAACACGATGTTGTTGGCGATCACATGGCCGCCGATCTTCATTGGATTGATGGCGGTCGGATGCAGCAGTTTGAGGAATTCGCGCCCGGCCTGTTTGATCAGCACTAGCGTGCGGATCATCTTGATACCGCCACCGGTGGAGCCTGAACTCGCCGCGATACACCCCACGAACAGTATCCATAGCGATGCAAAGATCGGCCACTGGCCGTAATCCGTACTGGAAAAGCCGGAGCTGGCACCGATGGAGACGGTATTGAAACTGGCATAACGCAAGGCAGTCAGAAAATCTGGATAGACGTCGTTCCACCACAGAAACAGCGCGATGCCGAAACAGCTTGCCACGATCAATCCAACGGCGGCGCGTCCTTCCGCATCGCGATAATAGACCACCAGAGACTTGCCGTGCCAGGCCAGAAAATGGGTGGCGAAATTGATTACCGCGAACAGCATGAAAACAATCATCACGAATTCAATCAGCGGCGAATTGAAATACCCGATGCTGGCATCATGGGTGGAAAAACCGCCCAGTCCCATCGTCGAGAACGCGTGGCAGATCGCATCCAGCCAGCCCATCCCGGCCCATTTGAGTGTGATGATACAGGCGAGGGTAATGACGACATAAACCACCCACAAATTGCGCGCGGTGTCGGCGATGCGCGGTGCCAGCGCGGCATCTTTCATGGGTCCCGGCATCTCGGCCTTGAACAGTTGGCGCCCCCCGATGCCCAGTAAGGGCAACACGGCGACCGCCAGTACGATGACGCCGAGGCCGCCCAGCCATTGCAGCTCGTGCCGCCAGATATTGAGGGCAGGCGGCAGGTTATCCAGACCGGTCAGCACGGTCGCACCGGTGGTGGTCATGGCGGACATGGACTCGAAATAGGCATCGGTGAAGGACAGGTCGGGTATGGCAAGCAGCAAGGGGAAGGTGGCAAACAGCGGCATCGCCGTCCACATGGTGACTACCAGCAAATAACCGTGGCGGATCGACAGTTCACCCTTGTAGCGGCGGGTTAATAGCCACATCATGCAGCCCGCTGCTGCTGTCCACAGCATGGCGAGCAGAAAATCCAGCAGGAGGGTGGAATCGTCGTAGATCAGGGCGGTGACAACGGGAAACAGGTAGGTGAGGCTAAACATCACCAACAGCAATCCCAGCGCATGGATAACGGTGAGGGTGCGACCCATCAGAAGAACCCGAGGCTGACCTGAAACAACTTCTCGACTTTTTTCAGTATCTTCTTATCCACGACGAACACGATCACGTGATCTTCTTCTTCGATCACTGTGTCATGATGGACGATGATGACGGCGTGGTTACGTACGACGGCGCCGATGGTGGCGCCTTTGGGCAGTTTGATCTCTTCAATACGCCGTCCCACTACCTGCGAAGAATCCCGATCGCCATGGGCAATCACCTCCAGTGCTTCGGCTGCACCCCGGCGCAGGGAGTGCACGGCCGCGACATCGCCCTGGCGTGCATAGGCCAGCAGTGAGCCGATGGTGATCTGGGCGGGGGACAGTGCGATATCGATCTTGCCGCCCTGTAACAGATCGACATAAGCACCACGATTGATCAGGGCGATCACTTTGCGTGCACCGGCCTGTTTGGCGAGCAAAGCAGACATGATGTTGTTCTCATCATCGTTGGTGAGTGCGCAGAACACATCCACCTCGCCGATGTGCTCCTGTTGCATCAATTTTTCATCCGTGCCATCGCCGTTCAGCACCAGCGTGTTTGACAATTTTTCTGCTAGACGCAGGCAGGTTTTCTTGTTGTATTCGATCAGCTTGACCTGATAGTCCTTTTCGATTGCCTGTGCCAGACGAAAACCGATGTTGCCACCGCCGACGATGGCAACGCGTTTCACCGGCTTGTCCATGCGCCGCAATTCTTTCAGTACACTGCGAATATTTTCGCTGGCGGCGATGAAGAATACTTCGTCTCCATCCTCAATGACGGTGTCGCCTTCCGGCACGATCGGACGGTCTTGACGAAAAATGGCTGCCACGCGCGTTTCCACATGAGGCATGTCCGTGCGCAGAAAACTTAACGGCTGACCGACCAGCGGGCCGCCGCGATAGGCACGCACGGCGGCCAGCGATGCCTTGCCCTGGGAAAACATCTGTACCTGTAATGCTTCGGGAAATTCGATCAGTTTGACGATATGTTCGGTGAGAATCTGCTCCGGGCAGATGGAGAAATCAACGCAGAAGTTGTCCTGGTTGAATATCTCTTCACGGTTCAAATAATCGACGGCTCGGATGCGTGCGATACGGGTCGGGGTGTTGTAAAGGCTGGCCGCCAGTTTGCACGCGACCAGATTCACTTCGTCGCTTTGGGTCACCGCCAACAGCATGTCCGCATCCTTGATTCCGGCCTGCTCCAGGGTCGAGGGGTGGGCCGCATTTCCGATCACCGTGCGCAGATCGAGACGATCCTGCAGCAAACGCAGCTTGTCGCCATCCGAATCGACGATAGTGATGTCATTCGCTTCGCCAACCAGGCTTTCGGCCACGGACGAGCCTACTTGGCCTGCCCCCAGAATCAGGATTTTCACGCGGTCTCACCTTTCCACTTGATGGAGCAGCCCATGCTGGCAATTTGTTCCCGCGGGCCGTGTCCAGTCTGCGCCACTTGCAGCATGGCGTTGAACAGATCACGCGGCGCGTCCGCTATCGCATCCTTGCGCGAAGCATCGAGACGTCCGCGATATTGCAATTCGAGGTTGGCATTGAAGCCAAAGAAGTCCGGGGTGCACACCGCACCATAATCCTTGGCGGTCTGTTGTGTTTTATCACACACGTAAGGGAATGGGTAGGCAAATTCACGTGCCACCTGCCGCATGTTCTCGAATGAATCCTCAGCATAGTCGGCGGGATCGTTGGACATGATGGCGATGCTATTGATGCCGTGCTGCTGCAGTTCGTGTGCATCTCGGATGATGCGGTCGCGGATCGATTTGACGTAGGGGCAGTGATTGCAGATGAACATGACCAGCAAGCCTTTCGGGCCGCGCGCAGTTTCCAGCGTATGGTACTTTTCATCCACACCCAATAGTTCAAACGGGCGTGCCTTCCAGCCAAAATCGCACAACGGGGGTTGCAAACTGACCATGACCAATCCTTACTTAAGAACAGCGTGATTTTTTGCGGCGTTATATTATCACGCCCGTCGCCAAACCTACGCGCCACCATGTCCGCACCCAGATTCTACTGCCCACCACCCTTGCCCTCCGGCGCCCACTGCGAATTGCCGGCGGCGGCGGCACATCACGCGAGCCGTGTGTTGCGCCTGCGAATCGGTGATGCGGTGCAGATATTCGACGGGCAGGGCAATGCACTGGATGCCACGCTGCATGCCGTCACCGGTAAGCGCGTGTTGCTTGGCAATCTGCAAACCTGTATGGCAACAGCGGCGAGTGGCCTGCATATCGTGCTGGCACAGGCCTTGTGCAGCAGTGAAAAAATGGACTGGGTAGTGCAGAAGGCGACCGAACTGGGCGTGGCCGAGATCGTCCCGATTCAGACCCAGCGTAGCGTGGCCAAGCTTGCGCCAAATCGTGCCGACAAGCGCGCCCTGCACTGGCACAATGTCACAGTCGCCGCTTGCGAACAGTGCGGACGCAACGATCTGCCGCAGTTGCACGCGCCGCAGGCGATCCGGGAGTGGGTATCGGCACAACGCGGCACAAGCGGCAGCAAGTTCATTCTATTACCCGGCGGGGCGGGTGGGCTGCAAGTGCAACCCCGGCCGCAAGGGAGCGTCTCGCTGCTGATCGGCCCGGAAGGCGGGTTTACGGCGGACGAGGCAAATGTGGCGCAACAGGCTGGCTTCGTTCCCATCCTGCTCGGGCCGCGCGTGATGCGTACCGAAACTGCCGCCATTGCGGGGATCGCCGCGATACAGACATTGTGGGGTGACTTTTAATCCAGAAAAGTGATGGAGCCACGGATAAACATGGACTTTTATAGATGAACAACGGTTTGCATCAATGCGTGCCGTCAGCATTTGGGTGCACCCCGGCACGATACAGAGCTTTATCAGTATTGGTCTGTGCGCATCCGTAACTGAAACGATTTTTTACACACTAGCAGGAGAGCAAGATGCCCTACGTCAACATTCGCATCGCGGGCGAGTTGAGTCGCGAACAGAAGGTGAAAATCGCCGAGGAGGTCACCGATACGCTGGAGCGCATCGCGCTGAAGCCGAAGTCGTACACCTATATCGCTTTCGATGAACTACCAGATTGAGAACTGGGCAATTGGTGGAAAGTTACTGGATGAAGCATGACGGTGTACACGCGCCTGTTCCCGCACCGCGGACTGCGTCCCACCGTGTCGCAGGCGCACCTGTATCGCTTTCGATGAATTACCAAACGAGAGCTGGGCAATTGGCGGGAAGTTGCTGGATGAAGCATAGCCGTGCAAGATAGTGCCATTACATAAGGGAAAATTTCAGATGCCCGCTACCGTATCGCCTGCTGCTTTTGTTGCTTGGTTCCGTTCAGTCGCGCCTTATATCAACGCATTTCGCGGCAGGACTTTTGTCATTGCCTTTGGCGGTGAAGTAGTGGCAGATGGCAAGTTTGTCGAGCTGACGCATGATTTCAACCTGCTCGCCGCACTCGGCATCCGCTTGGTGCTGGTGCATGGCGCGCGGCCACAGATCGAGCAGCATCTGGCCAAGCACGATCTGGGCGACACTTACCACCACGGCATCCGCCTGACCGATGCACAGACCATGCAATGCGTGAAGGAAGCGGTCGGCCGGGTGCGGGTCGAGATTGAGGCGCTGCTGTCGATGGGCTTGGCGAACTCACCGATGGCGAATGCCGATATTCGTGTGGCGGGCGGCAACTTCATCACCGCGCAACCGATCGGCATCATCAACGGAGTGGATTTGCAACACACCGGCAGTGTGCGCAAAGTGGACGTTGACGCATTGAATGACCGCATGGAATTCGGTGAAGTGGTGCTGTTGTCGCCGCTCGGTTATTCGCCCACCGGTGAGGTGTTCAATCTCACTTTGGAAGATGTCGCTACCGCCACTGCTGTTGCCCTGGATGCGGACAAGCTGGTGTTCCTGATGGATACCGACGGTGTGACTGACGGTAGGGGAAAGCTCGTGAAGGAGTTGACTATCGCCGATGCACAGGCACTCCTTGGCAAGAAGCGCAAGCTGGCGGATGACGTGAGCTTGTTTTTGCCGTGCGCGGTGCGCGCCTGCGAAGCGGGTGTGGCGCGTACCCACCTCATCAGCCGGCACACCGATGGTGCGCTGTTGCAGGAACTGTTCAGCGACGACGGAATCGGCACCATGGTGGTTGAATCCACGCTTAACACCCTGCGTGCGGCAACCATTGAAGATGTGGGCGGCATCCTGCAACTGCTGCGCCCCTTGGAAGAAGACGGCGTTCTGGTGCGGCGTTCGCGCGAGTTACTGGAAAAGGAGATCGCACGCTTTCAGGTGCTGGAACACGACCATCGCATTATCGGCTGTGCCGCGCTCTACCCGTTCCCACACGAGGCGGCGGCCGAGCTGGCCGGACTGGCGGTGGACGGACAGTATCGCAATCGTGGCTATGGTGAAGTAATTCTCAGGCACATGAGCAGTCTGGCAAAGTTGCAGGGTATGCAGAGGTTATTCGTGCTGACCACACGTACGGCGCACTGGTTCGTCGAACGTGATTTCAGGGAAGCTGATGTGAACCAGCTGCCGAAAGAGAAGAAGGCGCTGTACAACTACCAGCGCCGTTCCAAAGTGTTCGTCAAAAATCTGAAATAACGCATCGCGTTTCATCGGCGTGTAATATTGCATGCCTATCATCAACTGATTTATGGAGAAAGCAATGACAAGAATGGTGCAGTGCGTAAAACTGGGACGTGAAGCCGAGGGGCTGGAGCGTCCACCCTATCCCGGCACACTGGGGCAGCGCATTTTCAGCAGTGTGTCGAAAGAGGCGTGGCAGGGCTGGATCAAATTCCAGACCATGCTGGTGAACGAGAATCGCCTCAACCTGGCGGATGCCAAAGCGCGCCAGTTTCTGGCACAGCAGATGGAAAACTACTTTTTCGGGGCGGAGACACAGATGCCACCCGGTTATGTGCCGCCAAAGAACTGAAAGTGAGCAAAGGCGGTCCAGCGCAGAATTTTCTCAACCGCGAACTCGGTTTGTTGGAGTTCAATCGGCGCGTATTGGCACAGGCAGAAGATGCTACCGTCCCTTTGCTGGAGCGGCTCAAGTACCTCTGTATCGTCAGCAGCAACCTGGATGAGTTCTTCGAGATACGGGTTGCCGGCCTGAAAGAGCAGATCAAGCTGGGAGGAATTGCCACCGGCCCCGACGGACTGGAGGCGACCCAGGTGATGAAGCGTCTGTTCATGCCGACGCACCAATTGATCGCGCGCCAGTATCAGTTATTCAACGAAGAACTGATCCCCGCCCTGGCAGCACAAGGCATTCGTTTTTTGCGTCGCACGCACTGGAACGAAGCACAACAGGCGTGGGTAAAAGATTTTTTCCTGCGCGAAGTGATGCCGATTCTGACCCCGATCGGGCTTGATCCAGCCCATCCTTTCCCCCGGGTGTTGAATAAAAGTCTGAATTTTGCCGTCGAATTGCAGGGTAAGGACGCATTTGGCCGCAACTCGGCCAAGGCCATCGTGCAGGCACCGCGCGTGTTGCCGCGCGCGATCCCGATGCCGCCTGAGATTGCCGGCTGTGCGCACGGCTTCGTGTTCCTGTCGTCTATCCTGCATGCACATGTTGGCGAATTATTCTCCGGTATGGCGGTGCTGGGCTGTTACCAATTTCGTGTGACACGCAACAGCAATCTGTTCGTGGACGAGGAAGAAGTCAAGAACCTGCGCATCAGCCTGCAGGGCGAATTGCCGCAGCGCCACTTTGGTGACGCGGTGCGGCTGGAAGTGGCGGACAACTGCCCGCAGGAACTGGCTGAATTCCTGCTCCAGCAGTTCGAGTTGGGCGCGGACGATCTGTACCGCGTGCACGGCCCGGTGAATCTGGTGCGATTGATGGGAATCCCCGACAAGCTGGATCGCGCCGACCTTAAATTCACGCCGTTTGTGCCTGGTGTGCCGACCTTGCTCAAGAAAAAGGGCGCGGACATGTTCAAGGTGATCCGCAAGGGCGATGTACTGTTGCATCACCCCTACCAATCATTCAAACCGGTTATCGACTTCATCCAGCAGGCGGCTGCTGATCCGGAGGTGGTGGCGATCAAACAGACGGTGTATCGCACCGGCACTGATTCCGAGCTGATGGAATCGCTGATCGCAGCGGCCAAACGCGGCAAGGAAGTGACTGTGGTGGTGGAGCTGCTGGCGCGTTTTGACGAAGAGGCCAATATCAACTGGGCGGCGCGCCTGGAGCAGGTCGGCGCGCATGTGGTGTACGGTGTGGTCGCCCACAAGACCCACGCCAAGTTGCTGATGGTGGTACGGCGCGAGGAGGGCAAATTACGCCGCTATGCGCATCTGGGCACGGGCAACTATCATCCACGCACCGCGCGGCTGTATACCGACTTTGGCTTGTTCACCTGCAACGAGGATATGTGCGCCGATGTGAACGAGATATTCGTCCAACTCACCGGGCTGGGCAAGGCGAGCCAGTTGCGCCATCTGTGGCAATCGCCTTTCACCCTGCACAGCAAGGTGCTGGAAGCGATTCGCAACGAGACCGCCTTGGCCAAGGCCGGCAAGCGTGCCCATATCATCGCCAAGATGAACGCCTTGCTGGAGCCGCAAACCATCAATGCGCTGTACGAAGCATCACAAGCCGGGGTCAAGATCGACCTGATCGTGCGCGGAGTCTGTGCTTTGCGTCCGGGTGTTAAAGGATTGTCGGAGAATATCCGGGTACGCTCCCTCATCGGGCGCTTCCTCGAACATTCGCGCATCTTTTATTTTCATCGTGATGGCAAGAACGATGTATATCTGGCCAGTGCCGACTGGATGGATCGTAATTTCTTCCGCCGTATCGAAACCTGCTTTCCGATCCTCGACAAAAAACTGAAGAAACGAGTGCTGGATGAGGGCATGAAGATCAACTTACAGGACAACCTGCAGGCTTGGGAAATGGATCTCAATGGGTTCTGGCACCGGAAACGCAGCGCACGCGGCAAACCGGTCAGTGCGCAAGCTGCGTTACTGGCGTTACTGGCAAGTGCGCCAGCACAAGAGTAATCATTTGGTAGCACATGACTGGAAACCCGCACAGGCAAGGTATAAGCTGCACCCGTCTGGTGTGAACGGGGGGAAAAATGGAACTGATTCTGTGGCGACATGCCGAGGCGGAAGAGGGTACACCGGATCTTGAGCGGGAGTTGACCCACAAGGGGCGCAAGCAGGCTGAAAAGATGGCAGCCTTCTTGCGCCCCCGTCTGCCCGAACACCTTCGCATCCTGGTCAGTCCCGCCCTGCGTACCCAGCAGACCGCACGCGCATTCAGCAAAACATTCACCACCGAACCCGCCCTCGGCCCCGCCGCTTCGGCACAGTCTGTGTTACAGGCAGCAGGCTGGCCGGACGCGGGAGGTGCCGTATTGTTGGTGGGCCATCAACCCGTACTCGGGCAGATCGCCGCACTTCTGCTGGCCGATTCCGGCAACAGCTTCAGCGTCAAGAAGGGTGCAATCTGGTGGTTCAGTCGCCACACCGAGGATGGCGACTACCAGACCAAACTGCATCTGGCCATTGCCCCGGAAAATCTTTAACCCACGGAGGGTGGATCATGTTTGAATCAGCCGAGCTTGGACACAAGATCAACAAAGCCACCTATGACAAGGAAGTTCCCCAGCTGCGCGAAGACTTGCTTAATGCCCAGTTCGACCTGGCGGAAAAAGGCAAGTTTCAGGTCATCATTCTGGTCGGCGGTGTTGATGGTGCAGGCAAGGGGGAGACCGTCAATCTGCTTAATGAATGGATGGACCCGCGCCATATTCAGGTCCACGCGATGGGTGAGATGTCGGACGAAGAGCGCGAGCACCCAGCCATGTGGCGTTATTGGCGTGCGTCACCGCCAAAGGGCAAGATTGGTGTATTTTTCGGCTCCTGGTACACCGCGCCCATCGTGCGTCGGGTGCTCAAGCAATGCAGTAATGCTGAACTGAACCAACACATCGAGCGTATCAAACACTTCGAGCGCATGCTTACCAATGAGGGGGCACTGGTACTCAAATTCTGGTTTCATCTGTCCAAGGAAGTGCAAAGCAAGCGTCTAAAAACATTGGAGAAAAATCCAAAAACGCGGTGGCGGGTGACCGCTCAGGATTGGCAGCGCTTCAAACTGTACGACAGGTTCCGCCGGGTGTCGGAACATACGTTGCGCGAGACCAGCACAGCGGAATCGTCCTGGTTTGTGGTCGAAGGCAGTGATGCGCGTTACCGTAACCTGACGGTCGGCAAGACATTATTACAGGCGCTACGCGACAGGCTTGACCACACGGTCAAAACCGTTGCTCGCGTGGCACCGCTGCAACCGCCCATTGACCAGCTCGATGTACTGGACAGGCTGGACATGACGCAAAAGATTGCCAAAAAGAAATTCGATAGAGAGCTGGAAAAATATCAGGGCAAGCTGGCGTTGCTCACACGCGATCCAAAATTCCGCAAGATTTCCGTGATTGCTGCCTTTGAAGGTTCAGATGCGGGTGGAAAGGGCGGCGCGATCCGGCGCATCACCGGCGCACTCGATGCACGGCACTATCTCATCATACCGGTCGCTGCGCCCACCGAGGAAGAGCGTGCGCAGCCTTATCTCTGGCGTTTCTGGCGCAACGTGCCGCGCATTGGGCAGTTCACCATCTTTGACCGCTCCTGGTACGGTCGCGTGTTGGTTGAACGTGTTGAGAAATTCTGTAGCGAGGCCGACTGGATGCGTGCCTACGGCGAGATCAATGACTTTGAGGAGCAACTTGCCGAGAGTGGCACAGTAGTGCTGAAATTCTGGTTGACCATCACCAAGGAAGAACAGCTGCGCCGTTTCAAGGAGCGTGAAAAGACCGGCTACAAGCGTTTTAAAATCACCGAAGAGGACTGGCGTAATCGCAAAAAATGGGACGACTACGAGCAGGCGGTGTGCGACATGGTCGATCGCACCAGCACTGAGATTGCCCCGTGGACGCTGGTTGAAGCCAATGACAAGAATTTCGCCCGCATCAAAATACTGAAGACCCTGTGCGAGCGCATTGAAGCTGCAATGAAGAAGGTGAAATAGCGCCAGCTACTTCGCTTCATCAATCATCTGCATGGTTTTCTGCTCGACTTCCCGGGCTATTTCCGCCAGCTCCGGACTTTGTGAAAGCGAGGCAAGAATCGCGGCCGGCTTGATCATGCCGATGCGTGTCTTGCCGCCTTCGGTATAGACCGAGATGCGGCAGGGCAAGGCCATATTCAAACGCATGTCAGATGCCATTACTTTGGATGCCTGTAGCGGATTGCACACTTCAAATACGCGACACTGGTTGGCGAACTCCACCCCCTTGCCGCGTAATGTATTGCCGATGTCGTGTACATGCAGCACACCGAAGGCATTGCGTTTCACCGCCGCATCCAGATCGGTTGCGGCCTGCTCAAAAGATTTATTGCTTTCAACGATATAGTACATTCCTGTTCTCCTGAATTAACACATAGGGCCGCGCCACTACTGCCCATACTATGGCATCAGCTTCGTACCATGCCAATGCCTGTTCATCCGTGACACGGTCAATCTTACCCGAATCCATCCATTGCGAGACTTGCAATGTGTTATCTGCCGAAATCTGGAGTGCAACCTCGATCAGATCGAGTTCAGGGCCGACCGTAATGGTCGCCCCGCTGGCGAAATAGCGTTGCAATTCCCGCCAAGCTATCCGGGCGGTTTCCAGGTTGAGTTGCGCGCGTGAGAAATCCTGTGGGCTCATTGTTGCCATAAAAGATTCGCTGATCAATTGCCAGAGTTATTCAGGTAATTGTCTTTCACCCGCATGTAATGTTCGGCGGAATAACGCAGGTATGCAATCTCCTCCTTAGTCAGTGCGCGCACCGCTTTGGCCGGGCGCCCCATGTAGAGCATTCCGCTATCCAAGGTCTTGCCGGGCGAGACCAAGCTGCCCGCACCGATCATTACGCGGTCGGGGATCACCGCATCATCCATGATGATCGAGCCCATACCGATCAGACACTCGTTGCCGATGCGGCAACCATGCAATACCACCGCATGCCCCACCGTCACGTACTCGCCAATGATCAGCGGCGAGCCGTCCGGCTTCTCCTCTGTTCTATGCGATACATGGCACATGGTCAAGTCCTGCACGTTCGAACCGTGTCCGATCTCAATGCGATTCACGTCCCCGCGCAGCACCGTGTTGCACCAGATGGAAGCGTCGTCAGCTATCTTTACATTGCCGATGACTTGACAGGAGGGGTGGAGATAGACGCGCTTGCCGATTACGGGCACGGTATTGAGATAGGGTGCAAGTGGCATGATCCTTCCTTTGTGAGTTAAAACAGTGACCTGACTTTGTGCCGGTTATTAACGCGGCCAGCCCTTGCGGTTGTGCGCGCCGATATTGCGGCGGCACATCACGGCCAACGGGAATCGTAGAGCATCCCCCGAGCTATTGCCATCATGTCGGCATGGCCATGTTGACAAACATGTATCAAATTGATATGTTTCGCTCCCCCGTTCTTCGAATATTTAAGGAGCTGTTAAATGGTTACCACAATGCTGCCAATTGCAATCGTCTTCGTCGTCGTACTCGTTCTGGTTCTCTTCGTTAAGTAAGGCTATTCAACATGATTGGTTCTTCACTCTGCCCGGCAGAGCGGGTGAGGAATCACCCCCCCTAGGGGTTATGCTTCAGCCCTGAATTAAGTACCTGCAACTTATTGATTCTCCGCATTATGTGACATGGGAACGCATCCCAGATAAAATCACTCCGACAACTTCCACTTCATCTTTTCTCCGGCTCTCAGTGGCACCAGCCGATGTTCGCCAAATCCGATTGACGCAGGCATTTGCCACTCTTCTTTACGCAGCGTGATGGTTTCTTTGTTGCGCGACAAGCCGTAGTAATCAGCACCATTAAAGCTGGCGAAGGATTCAAGTTTATCCAGTGCACCCGCCGCTTCGAACGCTTCGGCATACAGTTCGATTGCGTTGTGTGCGGTGTAGCAACCGGCGCAGCCGCAGGCGTTCTCTTTGGTGTGCTGGGCATGCGGGGCGCTGTCGGTGCCGAGGAAGAATTTCTTGCTGCCGCTGGTGGCGGCTTTGACCAAGGCTTCGCGGTGCATTTCGCGCTTGAGGATGGGCAGACAGTAGTAGTGGGGGCGGATGCCGCCGACCAGCATGGCGTTGCGGTTGTAGAGCAGGTGTTGCGGGGTGAGGGTGGCGGCGATGGTGTCCGGTGCGCTCATCACGAACTCGGCGGCGTCCTTCGTCGTGATGTGTTCGAACACCACACGCAGTTCGGGCAAGTCCTTCAACAGCGGCTGCATCACACGTTCGATGAACACAGCTTCGCGGTCGAAGATGTCGATGTCGGGGCTGGTCACTTCGCCGTGCACCAGCAACGGAGTTCCGCAACGCTGCATTTCTTCCAGCGCGGCGTAGGTCTTGCGCAGGTCGGTCACGCCCGCGTCGGAGTTGGTGGTGGCACCGGCCGGATACAGCTTCACCGCATGCACCACGCCGCTGGCTTTGGCTTTCTTGATCTCGTCGGCGGAGGTGATGTCGGTCAGGTACAAGGTCATCAGCGGGTCGAACTTCATGGCCCCTGAATTTTTTTTTGGGGGCAGCGCTTTCAGGATGCGCTCGCGGTAGGCCACGGCCTGTTCGGTGGTGGTGACCGGCGGGCGCAGGTTGGGCATGACGATGGCACGGGCGAACTGGCGCGCGGTGTCGGGCAGAACGGAGGCCATCAGTGCGTCGTCACGCAGGTGCAGGTGCCAGTCGTCGGGGCGGGTGAGGGTAAGTTGTTGCATGTGGAATCCCGGCTATCGAGTGATGGCCGGGATTGTAGCGCGATTACCACTGTTCGTTCGTCGGTCTAATCGATGTGCTTGCGCGAATGGCCCGGGAAGAAGCGGCGCACGATAACGAAGAACACCGGCACCAAGAATACGGCGAACAGAGTGGCGGTGAGCATGCCGCCCATGACGCCGGTACCGATGGCGTGGCGGCTTTGTGCGCCGGCACCAGTCGAGAAAGCGAGTGGTGAGACGCCGGCGATGAAGGCGAACGAGGTCATCAGGATGGGGCGGAAGCGCAAGCGGCAGGCTTCCAATGTGGCATCGAACAGGCTCATGCCATCATCCTGTAATTTGCGTGCGAACTCGATGATCAGGATCGCGTTCTTGGCGGACAACCCGATGATGGCGATCAACCCGACCTTGAAGAACACGTCGTTGGGCAAGTCGCGCAAGGTCACCGCCAGCAGGGCACCGAATACACCCAGCGGTACGGCCAGCATCACCGCGAATGGAATCGACCAGCTTTCGTACAGTGCAGCCAGGCAGAGAAAAACTACAATGATCGACACCGCGAACAGTAGTGAAGATTGTGCTCCGGACTGCTCTTCTTCGCGTGCCGTACCGGACCATTCGAAGCCGAAGCCTGGGGGTAATTTTGCCGCGATTTGTTGCATGGCGGTGAGTGCTTCGCCGGAACTGTGGCCGGGTGCCGGGCCACCTGCGATCTTCATCGCGGGCAGGCCGTTGTAGCGGTCAAGCTTGGGTGAACCGCTGATCCAGCGGGCCTGAGCTAGTTCGGATAGTGGCACCATGCCGCCCTTGTTGTTGCGAACCGGGATATTCAGAATGTCCTGCGGCGTGCGACGCGTTTCGGCTTCTGCCTGCATCTGCACGCGTAACACTCGTCCCTGACGCACGAAGTCATTGATGTAAGAGGCGCCCAGCAGCGATTGCAGGGTTTCGTTCAGGTCGGTGATGGAAACACCCAGTGATTCGGCCTTGAGGCGATCGATGTCGAGCAGGAGTTGCGGCCCGGCTTCCTGGCCTTCCGGCCGCACACCGGCCAGCACCGGATTCTGCATCGCCATGCCGAGCGCTATGTTGCGCGCTTCCAG
>JBAZFV010000003.1:0-57322 GCA_041653255.1 Sideroxydans sp.
CAATGACGGGCACCTGCGGGCAGACTTTGCGCAAATTGCCGACTGTCTGCAACGCCTTGGCGGCGTGGTCGATCGTGATCACCACCAGGGATGCGCGCTCCACGTGGATGGAGGCGAGCAACTCCGGATCAGAGATGTCGCCATACAGCACGGGATAACCATCAGACCGTCCCTGTGCCACCCGCTTGGCATCGGTATCAAACACCACGAAAGGTACGCCGCTGGTGCGCAGCAGCACGGCGATGGTATGCCCGACCCTGCCGTAACCACCGATCACGACTTGCGCGGCAGGCTCCCCGGAAAATTCGACCGGCACACCCTGCTCTTCACAACGACTATCTCCCGCCAACCATTGCGCGATGGCATGGTTGAAACGAATCAGAAAGGCTCCCGCAATCATGGAGAGCAAAACCGAGGTCATCGCGATCTGTCCAAGCTCCACGCTGATCACGCTGGAATCGAGGGCGATGGCGACCAGTGCCAGCCCGAATTCGCCACCCACGGCCAACAGCAATCCCGTACGCCAGGCGACCGCCGGTTCTATTCCACTTTTGCGCATCATCGCGGCGACAATCAATATCTTGCTCAGCAGGATGAGCAGCGCACCGAGCAACGCCCAATGCCAGATAGGCGGCAGGGCGCCCGGATCGAATCGCATGCCAATGCCGATAAAGAATAGGCCGAGCAAAACGTCGCGGAACGGACGGATGCTCAGCTCCACCTGATGGCGGAATTCAGTCTCGCCCAGCATCATCCCGGCGAGGAAAGCACCGAAAGCCAGTGAGAGCCCGAGATTGCTGGTCGTCCAGGCCGCCAGCAGGGCGACCAGCAACACGGCCAGTGTAAATACCTCGGCCGACTGGCGCTCGGCAACAAAATGAAACAGCGGGCGCAACAGCCATCGACCGGCAAAGAACACCAACGCAAACGCGAGTACCGCCTTGACGAGCGCCCACCCCAAAGCACCGGCCAGCGCACCCGCGCCAACCGCCACTCCCAGCACCGGAATAATCACCAGGAAGGGGACCGCAGTCACATCCTGAAAGACCGACATGGCCAGTCCGAAGCGACCGTGGTGACTGTTCTCTTCGCCCTGCTCTGCCAATTGACTGCCGATGATGGTCGTGGACGATTGCGCGAACACGGCACCGATTACAAATGCTGCTGCTACAGGGAGTCCGGCCAGCCACACGATGAAGCCCACCGCCACCGTAGTAAACAGCACTTGCCCGGTACCCAGCCCCAGCACCTGATGGCGCAGTGCATGTAACTGCGGCAAAGAAAAATTGAGGCCAATCGTGAACAGCAGAAACACCACGCCGAACTCGGCCAGTGCCGAGAATTCGGGGACGTAAATCGTCGGCCCGACCGTGTGTGGGCCGAGAATCACTCCGACCAGCAAATAACCCAGACTAGTCGGCACGCGCAGGCGCTGGAAGATCACCACAACCGATACGGCGACCCCCAACAACAAAATAATTTGTGCAAGATTCTCCATGACGCTCCGGTCAGGCGCTCAACAGCACGTCACACTCTGCGTGGTAAAGAATGTTCTGCGTCACGCTGCCGAGCAGCAGGTCTGTCACTTCGCGTCCGCTATGCTTGCCGATCACGATGAGGTCGCTGCCGCGTGCGCGCACCTGGCTGAATATTGCTGATTCAGGCGAACCGTGCAGCGCCATACGCTCGAGCCTTTCCGGTGCTGCAGCCCCCTCGCACTCGCTCGCAAACGCTTCCAGCTCTGTGGCGGCAAGATCAAACTCACATTTGCGATAGTGCTCAATATCTTCTTCCTGCGCACCGCCCATGCGCATGCTGCTTTCCAGGGGCACCAGCCAAGCGTGGATCATGGCCAATTTTGCTGTGGGGAAACAATCCAGCACCAGCTTTGTGGCGCGGCGCGCCGCCGGGGAAAAATCGGTGGCGATGACGATATCGCGGTAGAGTTCGGGGGAGTTCTGGCGCACCAGTAACACCGAGGTGCGCGCCCCTTCCAGCACCTTGAGCGCGGTGCCACCCAACACGACATCGCCCACCCAGTTCTCGCCGTGCTCACCGACCACCAATAATTCCGCCTGTCGCGCCGCTACGATATTGCCGATCTGTTGCGAGGCGCACCCGACCCGCACCTCGGTTTCCACCCGTAACGCAAATTCGGCGGCGATTTTCATACCCAGTTTTTGCAACCGTACCCGCGCCACATCGATCGGCTTGGCCGTCGCCCACCCTGGCAGGTCATACACCGCCTTGAAGCTGGCCCAAACGCTGTCGTTGAATACATAGACCAGAACCAGTTGCGCGTCCCATGCCCGCGCCAGATAGGCGGCCTGGTGCACCGCGCGTGTTGCGTTCTCGGAAAAATCGGTGGCGGCGATGAGGGTTTTCGGTGTGGTCATGAATTCTCTCCTGCTGAAAGGAATCAAGATGAGGCGGCTTGATTGTAACTGCTATCCAACCCGCTGCGGACACCCGGCATCGCACTGCTATAATCCGCGCACCTTTAATCACTTGCCGGCGACAATATGAAAACGCTCATCTGCGGTTCCATGGCCTTCGACACCATTATGGTGTTCAAGGATCAGTTCAAGAAACACATCCTTCCCGACCAAATTCATATTCTGAACGTCGCCTTTCTGGTGCCGGAGATGCGCCGCGAATATGGCGGCTGCGCCGGTAATGTCGCTTATAACCTGCAACTGCTGGGCGGCCAGCCGCTGATAATGGCAACGGTGGGCGATGATTTTGATCCTTATGCAACGCGCCTGAAGAACCTGGGGCTGAATCAAATTCACGTTCGCCACGTACCGGGCAATTTCACCGGCCAAGCCTTCATCACCACCGATCTCGACGACAACCAGATCACCGCCTTCCATCCCGGTGCGATGAATATGTCGCATCTGAACCACGTAAAGGACGCGCAGGAAGTCTCGCTCGGCATCGTATCGCCGGACGGGCGCGACGGCATGCTCAGCCATGCACGCGAATTCGCCGAAGCCGGCATCCCTTTTGTATTCGATCCGGGTCAGGGTATGCCGATGTTCTCCGGTAGTGAGCTACTGGAGATGGTGGAGCAGGCCAACTACGTCACCCTCAATGACTACGAGGCAAAGATGCTGCAGGACAAGACCGGCAAGACGCTGACCGAAATCGCCCATCGCGTGACTGCGCTCATCGTCACCCTGGGTGCCGATGGCTCGCTGATCTATGCCGACGGAAAACAGCTTGCCATCCCTACACCGAAACCCCAAGCCATCGTCGACCCGACCGGCTGCGGCGATGCGTACCGTGCCGGATTGCTCTATGGCATCCAGGCCGGATGGGACTGGGAAACCACGGGGCGCCTCGCTTCACTCATGGGCTCACTCAAGATCGCCAGCCGCGGCGGACAAAACCACAAACACTCGCGCACCGAGATCATGAAGACGTTCGAGAAGAACTTCGGTTTCAGCATCAAGCTGTAAAGCATGAAGATACCGGGCGCTGTCGCATCTGCCATTGCCGATGCCACACAGCGCCCGTTTCAATTGCTACGCGCCACAGCTGTCGATGGCGGCGATATCAATCAGGCTCGCCGACTAGAAGGTGTGGACGGCTCACTGTATTTCCTCAAACTCAACGCTACACAACACCATGCGATGTTCGTCGCAGAAGCGGCAGGCTTGCAGACCATCGCTGCAAGCAATTTGATACGCGTACCGCAAGCCATCGCACATGGCACGGCTGATGGACTCTGCTTTCTGGTGCTGGAGCACTTGCAACTAGGTGGGCGTGGCAATGCGCGGCAACTGGGCGAGCAACTTGCCGCACTGCATCGTCATACCGCTGATCGATTCGGTTTCTCGCAGGACAACTTCATCGGCACCACGTCCCAGCCCAATGATTGGAACGATGACTGGCTAGACTTCTGGCGCGAACAGCGCTTAGGTTTTCAACTTCGCCTTGCCGCGAAGAACGGCTATGGCGGTGAGCTACAAAGTCAGGGCGAGAAGCTGATGGCCGCACTGCCCGTTTTCTTTGAAAGCTACTCACCGCAACCGTCCTTGCTGCACGGCGACCTGTGGGGAGGCAACCACGCCTATCTCGCCGACGGCACGCCGCTAATCTTTGATCCGGCCGTCTATTACGGTGACCGTGAGTGTGATCTCGCGATGACCGAATTGTTCGGCGGCTATCCGACCGAATTCTATGCGGCCTATCGTTCGGCATGGCCATTGGATGCGGGCTATGACAGACGGCGCAACCTGTATAACCTGTATCACATCCTCAACCACACCAACCTGTTCGGTGGCGGTTATGTAAGGCAAGCCGGGCAGATGATGACCAGGCTGCTCGCCTCAATATAAGCAGCGCGCCCTGACACCGGATAACAAATTGCTCTGAACCAAATCCGGCAGTCAACGGGGACAAAACTTCACATTTTATTTGCTATTCGCGGCAATCCGGTACATAGTGCGCGCCGCGATCATCAGGCGCTCGTGTCGTTGTCAGGTTCTCCCGCACTCGCGGTAACCATTCATTCATCCCCTGCCGTCTTGTGTATCGCCCAACAGGGGTCGCGCCCCGCTGTTTTATCAGGAGATAATGCATGGCAAAAGAAGAGTTACTTGAAATGGATGGAGTGGTTGACGAAGTGCTGCCAGATTCGCGCTACCGCGTTACGCTGGAAAATGGCCACAAGCTCATCGCCTACAGTGCAGGCAAAATGAAAAAGAACCACATCCGCATCATCGCCGGCGACAAAGTATCGCTGGAACTTTCCCCTTACGACTTGAGCAAAGCGCGTATCACCTTCCGTCACATCGAAGGCCGCGGCGCCTTCGTCCCGCAACAGAAACGCAGATACTGATCTCGATTGCCTTCCCGGTCGCCTGCTTTTTCGCACGGGCGGGCGTCATGTTTCGGCAGGAAACCACCACCGCCTAACCACGCTGAATGTCCCGATTCAGCCGTTCACACACCTGAAGCAAAGAATATTGGATCATGCGCTTGGCAAATAGGCTTTTGACTTGCCTTGTCGCCAAACGCACGATTCTAGTGAATCGCAATACGCATAACTGATATTCACCGCCCCAACCTTCAGCCCAACCGTTCACTTGCTAACAACAGTGTTCACTATGAACGCAGTGTTAACGTTTCGTCTTTACGCCATTAACACTTCATAAAAAACCAATAAATATACAACATATTGATTAACAATCAATAATTATCGTTGGCACGGTTGCTGCTTATATCCTCACATAGGCGGTCATTCTGTATCGCCCCAATAGACACAAGGAGTGATGAACATGAAACTTAATAAATTTGCTTTGACCCTGACTGCTGCAGCCCTGTTGCCTACCTTTGCTTTTGCCGGTACCGACCAAGTGGCTGCCAGCTTCGAGCGTGATTTGCAACGCGGTATGAGCATCGAATCGGTGGCGGTTGCCAAGACTGAGACGAGCGATCCGCTGGTGAATGCGATCAATGTCGCTCTGAACGGTTCATCCGACCAGGTATTGGTCAGCTTTGAGCGTGATCTGCATCGTGATCCGACCATCACACCGGCCATTCTGGTCGCCAAGGCTGCCGATCCGCTGGTGAATGCAATTGATGTCGCTTTGTATGGTTCATCCGACCAGGTGCTGGCCAGCTTCGAGCGTGATCTGTATCGCGTGCCGACTGTTTCCGGTGTGGTGCTGACTGCCAGTGTGGAAGTTGACCCACTGGCCACTGCGATCAACGTCGCGCTTTGGAGTGAAACAGGCAAGCCGGCAACAAACGTCGCAACTGCGGGTGGTCATCGTCACGGTAGTTAAATGCTGGTAATCCAATAGCCGGAGCGTTGTGCTCCGGCTGTTTCTTCCCGGCACAAGCAGGAATCGTCATGGATCAGGCTGGAATATCACCAACGCTGTTCACTTTGGACTCCTCCGAAGGGTTAATACCGAGATTGCCGAACAATCCCCATGGTTGTCAGTCTCGTTCAAAACTCCGGAGTGAACAGCGTTGGGTATATTCCAGCTTTTTTAATTGTAGATTTGCGTAGCACACGCCATGACCGGTATGGCCGTCACCAATCCTTCGCCACCGGATTACCACACGAGACCTGAAACAACTTCCGGTCATCCAGCCGGATAGCCGTCATCGGGCCGCCCCAAAGACAACCGGTGTCTAGTGCGACAGCATCCTCCCGCAGCATCAAACCTAGCGCCGACCAGTGTCCAAATATCACTGTCGCGTCTGCATTTCTGCGCCCGGGCACCTCAAACCACGGCAGGTAACCCTCCGGTATGTGCTCCACCTCGCCCTTGAATTTGAATTCCATCTCACCGGATTTTGTACAGATACGCAAGCGAGTGAACGCATTGACGATGACGCGCAGCCGCTTGTGACCGAGCAGATCGTCCTGCCAACTTTGCGGAGAGTTGCCGTACATGTGCTCCAGAAACACGGCGTAGTCATCACTGCGCAACGCAGCCTCCACTTCGTGCGCCAACTCGGCGGCCTGCGCCACCGTCCACTGCGGTAACAGCCCGGCGTGTACCAGAACAAATATCCCCTCGGTGTGCAGCAAGCGTTGATTACGTAACCAGTACAGCAGTTCCTCGCGGTCGGGCGCAGCAAGGATCGCATCCAGCGTATCACTGCGATGCAACTGGCCGATCCCCTCCGCCACCGCCAGCAGATGCAGGTCATGATTCCCCAGCACCGTGATCGCACTGTCGCCCAGCGACTTCACCAACCGCAACACTTCCAGCGATTTCTGTCCACGATTGACCAGATCGCCCACGAACCAGAGCTTGTCCTGCGTGGGGTCGAAGCGGATCTGCACCAGCAACTGCTGGAGTTCGTCGTAGCATCCCTGAATGTCGCCTATGGCATAGATGGCCATCTTGGTTCCCCCTCGATTCACTGTAAAATAGGGTAACAGAAAACTTTGTCACTTCCATGCACGCGACCCGCCGTACGCCCGCCACCTGATAGATGCTCTTCAACTCCTACAGCTTCATCTTCCTGTTCCTGCCAATCGTCTTCTTTGGATTCTTTCAGCTCGGACGCATACACCATGCCTACGCGGCGGCGTGGCTGGCGCTGGCTTCGCTGTTTTTCTACGGCTACTGGAATCCGGCGTATGTAGGCTTGTTACTGGGTTCAATTATATTCAACTATGCCTGCGGCACGTGGATCGCCAAGGCCGGCGTACAAAGTGAGACACGGCGAAAAACACATGTGCTGATATTTGCTGTCGCGGCAAATATTCTGCTGCTGTGCTACTACAAGTATGCGAACTTCTTCCTGTCCAGCGTAAACAGCCTCTCCGGATCGAACCTTTCACTGGGTGACATCATCCTGCCGCTGGGTATCTCGTTCTTCACCTTCACCCAGATCGCATTCCTGGTGGACACGCATCAGGGCAAGGTCAGGGAATACAACTTCATTCATTACGTACTATTCGTGACCTATTTCCCGCATCTGATTGCAGGACCGGTCTTGCATCATGCGGAAATGATGCCGCAATTCACCCGCACTTCCACCTACCACATCAACTGGCAGAATGTCGCTTCCGGCCTGCTGTTGTTCACACTGGGCCTGTGCAAGAAAGTGCTGTGGGCCGATTCGCTCGCGCCTTACGCCACGGCCATTTTCGACGGTGCCCAACACGGATTGTCCACTGGTATTCTGCCCACGATTTACGAAGCCTGGTCGGGTGCGCTGGCGTACACACTGCAAATCTATTTCGATTTTTCCGGCTACACCGACATGGCACTGGGCATCGCGCTGATGTTCAACATCAAACTGCCAATCAATTTCGATTCGCCCTACAAGGCCACCAGCATCATCGACTTCTGGCGGCGTTGGCACATGACGCTGTCGCGCTTTCTGCGCGACTATCTCTACATTCCACTTGGGGGCAACCGTTACGGCAAACCGCGCCGTTACGCCAACCTGATGATCACCATGTTTCTCGGCGGGCTATGGCATGGTGCGGGATGGACCTTCGTGCTCTGGGGCGTGCTGCACGGCGCGTATCTTACGATCAATCATCTGTGGCGCGAGCTGGTATCCGAGCGATATCTGCGCTGGGTTCCCCGCTGGATAGGAACACTGGCCGGTGGCACCATCACCTTCGTCGCCGTGGTCGCCGCCTGGGTGGTGTTCCGGGCTGACAATATGCCGCAGGCAATGGCCATGCTGAACGCGATGTTCGGCATCGCTGCACGGCCCATCTCTTTCGACGCTGTGCTGAATGGCAATCTGCTGCTGCTCACCGACATGTCAGGCCGTGAACTACTACGTTTGCTTGTTCCAGGTCTGCTCTGGGTGTGGCTGCTGCCGAACTCGACCCGCATCCGTTTCATCAAGGGCAGTGTGTTGTTGATGGCGCTGCAAGCCGCCGTGGTGCTCTACATGTTATATGCGGCGATCGACCAGTTCGGCAGTTACAGTCCGTTTCTTTATTTCCAATTCTGATATGCGACACGCCAAATATTTCTCGATCATCGTGTTCATAGCAGTACTCGGTTACGGGGCTGTCGGCTTTTATTTCTTGCCGCAAGCGACATTTCAGGGAGAGCTAACCCGTATGGCGCTTTTGCCCGAGCCACTGTTTGGCTGGACCAAGCCGCAGCCGGTACTCGACGGCAAATGGATGCAACAAGCTTCGATGCAGGAAGCTGATGTACTGGTGATTGGTGACAGCTTCTCGTTAAGCCGTGTATGGCAAACCATACTAGTCCGGAAAGGACTGAAAGTGCGAACAGAGTCATGGGACAGCATGCGCGGAATATGTGAAGACTTTATGCCATGGCTGCGAGATCGCGGCTTTGCTGGCAATTACCTGGTGATCGAATCCATCGAACGTAATTTGGAAAACGACCTCAGGAGATCGGTCGAATGCCGACACATGCAATATCACGCCAACCCCAATACCGACGCAATTCGCTATCCTCCGGCTGTATCGTTCGATGTGAATCTGGGTAACTATGCCGGCAAACTTTCAACCGGTATCCAGACACTGATCAACACCCTAAAGTATCAGCGATTGAGCCAGTCACCGGTATTCACCTCATGGTTACTGCCAAACGAGGTAAAGCTGGCACGTGTAAAAAATGGTTGTGAACTATTCAGCCATGCGCGCTGCAACGATGCACTGTTTCTGGCCTATGACCAGCCCGTGGAAATCGATGCCGGCGTACCGGAACATATTGAAAGGATTAACGCACGCCTGTCCGGTATCACACCGATCTGGGTATTCGTGCCGAATAAGTCCACAGCCTATCTGTACCCGGAGAAACAGTTCTGGAATAACACGGAACACCGTTTCAATTCGCCAAACTTGTTGCGTATGACGCAACAGGCGATCGACCGCAAAGTCGTAGACCTTTATCCTGCGAATGGCACCCATTTCTCGACTGCTGGCTATCTGCTGATGGGTGAAGAGATACTGAAGGCCATACGAGCAAGCAACGCATCCCCGAAATCAGCTGGCGCAAACTGAAATACCTAGTGTGGGTCGGACTTCAGTCCGGCCTGCCCTAATTACCACCATCCCACTTACCGCGCCCCGGCATCGGATCCCATGCCCCGATTCCGTCCAGCGGGTAGCCATAGCGCAAGGCATAGCGCACACGCCGCAATTTCCCCAGCCAGGTCGGGCGCACGCAGTTGTACGGATTGCCTGGCGTGCAGCCGCCATCCGGACGGCGTAGCGAGGGCAGGTAGTAGCGGTAGAACTCCAGCTGGGTGATACCCCATTTCATCACGAACATGCGCCCGCCCTGATTGTGCGTGATGCGTCCGGTACTCATGCTGCCGAAATGATAGAAACGGCTTGCACCGACCATGCGGAAGTTGCGGCAACCCGCCACCCAGAACTTCATCAGCAGGTCGTCGTCGCTGCTCATCCCGGGCGAGAATTCTATGCTGTAACCGCCCAGCATGCTCCACCACTTCTTGTGGAACAACGTGGGCTGCGAAGCTGCTCCTTCCTTGTCTCCGCGAGCATTCGACAGATAGCCTTTCAGAAAAGCCTCTTCGTCGAATTCTGATGGCACGCGCCCGAAGTCCTGCTTGATGATATCTGGGTGGTCATTGGTTTCTGGCTGGATCAAGGTGCCAAAGAATAGGGCTAGGTCGGTATCGACAGACTCCATTGCCTCAATAAATGCCTTGTCCCATCCTGGCGCTGCCACCATGTCATCGTTCATGTACAACACCCAGTCGTGGGTCGCTTGGGCAACCAGATGATTCACGGACAGACAGACGCCGATGTTCTTGCCTGTGTGCGTATATTTTATGCCTTGCGCCTTGACCCACTCCAGTGAACCGTCCGAACCATCGTTCAGATGCACGATGATTTCGTGTGCACCTGTAGAATGTTTTTTCAAACTTTCCACACACAATTTCAAGTGCGCGAGATTGTTCCAACTGGGAATGACGATACTGATCACTTTACCGCCTCCAGCTCCCACACCATGTGATGCAGACCTTTTCCCGACATGTGGCGGGAAGCGTCCCTGATGAATGATGTAATCGGATTGTGCGGCATACGGATAAAGTTGGACGGTGCTGATTTCTTTGCAAGACGTGCACGAAACTGGCCATGAAAGCCATAGATACCCCCTACCGGGCTTTCACCGCAGAAATACTTGTGCGTTTCCTCGGTAATGGTATTGACATGGGTCGGATCAGCAAAGGCCAGTGGTGAAGGGTAAACAGGCGTCACCGCAAGGAACAGGCCGCCCGGTGAAAGTACCCGCCAAATCTCATTCATTAATTCGATGAATGGATAAACAATCTCATTCGAGCTGCCCATGCAAATCTGTCTGGGTACATGCTCCAGGAAATCAAATGCAGACACACTGGAAAAATAATCATCCTCAAATGGGATCTTATCCACGATCAAATTAGCCTTGCGCATAACGATTCCGGCTTGTGACAAAAGAATAAATGCATCGTCGCGCACATCTACTCCACAAATCTCGGGCTTGCCATAAGGGTTACGGGGACTGGTGCCACACCCGAGATCCAGATGTCTGGTCATTTAATTTCCTTCTTGAAATGGTGATTGCGCCACCACGAATTGCATGGTGCAGCCATACGGCAGAGTTTCGTCCACATGAAATTCAGGCATCGTAGTGCAAGTTTTGACAGGCCGCCAGTAGTACGGCAACCGTAAATCCATAAAACGCAGTGGCCATGGTCAGGCTCAGAAATTCCTGACTCAACCCAAACACCACGTGTCCCGTCACAAAGGTAACTCCCAATATACCGGCGCGCCTGACTTGGGATTGAGTAGCCTTAATAGCCAGAAAGAACAGGTGCAACGGGAGCAAGTACAGCGCGATAATGGCAGCCAGTCCGAATACCCCCATCCCAGCCATCTTGGCCAGGATATCGTTATGAACCTCGCCTCGCCCCAATTCCGCCGCATCGGGGGTAAGTTTGCCCGCCAGCATCATCGGTTGCATTTCACGTGCAAATCCTTCCGGGCCAACTCCGGTAAGAGGATGATGAACAAAAATATCCAGAGCAGCCTTGTATAGCTGCCAGCGAATGCCAGTTGAGGTATCGCGGTCACCCTGTTCATAGGACGACACATCCCCAGCCAGTTGCTCAATTCTTTCCTGCACGATGGCACTGGCAAAGTAGGCGACCACAATAATCAAGCCGCCCAGAAAAATACTTACCCCGATAGCACGCAGAGAAAGCCTCGATGCCCTGAAGAAAAAATAGATGCCGATGAATACCGGGATGGCCAGCCAGCCTCCGCGCGTGCCGGATTCCAGCGATGCCAGCAACCCAAACGTGAACCCCGCCAATTTCAGCAGGCGCAGCGGCCAGTCGTCTTTTCCAAACCAGTCTATGGAAAAGAGCGACAGTGCGCCCAGCAGCAACAGATAATTGCCGAAATGAATCTTGTCCAGTGTACGCAAGGTGAAGCCGTATCCGACATCTTCTGCCAAAAGCCACCCGGCAATGGCAGCTACCGGAAATGCAAATTGCAGCACCCTGAACACGCTTGCTCTCAATTTCAATAAAAGCCAAAACACGCAGAGTGCCAGCCACAAGCGGGAAGCGGCATCATGCGGGTGGCCAGCCAGATCATTGTTTGCCAGCTGACTGATCAAGACCGCTACCGACAAACCAAACATCGATATGAAATAGCCTGACCACACCGGTTGCCACGCCACCCTGTGCAATCCTGCTGGAGGCTTCAGCCATACCAGCAGCGCGAGGATCAACATCAGCAGCATGACTGCATTCATGCCACCCCTAACCGTCAGCATTGCTGTTGGATAGACCAGTAGCAGCAATGCCGCAACTTTCTCGACAAGGTGCGAATATGTGGTGCGGCTTTCAATCATCGATCTTCTCTGTCCAGTTGAGAATAGACATGGACGAAATCGTTGGCCACATCCTGCCACCCGCGTATGAACTGCGGTGGCGCTTCTTTTCGATCCAGTTGTGCCGCCACTGCGCTCGTCCATTGCTGTAGTGGCGCATCGAATCTCACGATTTCACCCGCTTCATCTGCCACCTGTGCCGCCGCGCCGCAGGCATCGGAAATCACCACCGGTACGCGCACGGCCATTGCTTCGCTGATGACCATGCCATAGGGTTCTGCTTTCGCCGGATGCAGCAGTACGTCAATCTGCTCGAAGTGTGCGTTGTCAGTACGCCAGCCGAACAGGTGGTAGCCACCGCTCCATTCAGCGAACAAGTGTTTGATCTCACGCTCATCCGGGCCAATCACCCACAGTTCCAGCTGCGGACGTTGGCAGCGTAACTGTGCCGCGATCTCGACCGCCAGCGGCAAACCCTTGCGCTGCCATTCACGGCCTACGAAACCAATGATGCCGCCGTCAGCAGGCACACTGCGCGGCGTGCGCACGACACCCGGCAATACACCTGGAACGATGGGGGCGGTAAGCTTGTGCGCATATTCCGGATAGTAATGCGCCAACTGACGCGCGATGATCTCTGAGTTTGGCACGATGCGTTTTGCCACGCGCAACTCGCGCCGCTCCAACCACAATTGCACTGCCACCCGGATCGAAACCTTGTTCCACCACGGCTTGTCGCGTACCGAAGCGAAGGGCGGACCATGGAAGGTGGTGACGTCATGCACACCGACGCGTTCGTTGCTGTGGATCAGCCAGCCGGGTTGCGGGTTGGCTTTCAGCCAGGCATCGACGCGGCGGCTGAAACGCCAGTAATAGAGCCAGCGCGGACGGTAATGCATACGGCCGAGTTCGTGCACTTCTACGCCTTGCGGCTTTTCGGCCATGCACTGCTCGCAGAGCACTTGCACCTGATGGCCAAGCTTGACCAATTCGCGCGTGGTTTCCCATACGTAACGTTCCATGCCCCCGACGGGGCCGTAGCGTCTGACAATGTGGATTGTTCTCATGCAGCCCCTGAAATGTTGGGTGGTCGTTTAGAATGCGAGCCTAGCCCAATCAAAACGATCAATGTGAACAGTATACCAAGCGAACCCCGCCTTTCCTGCGACCTGTGCGGTAGTGTCGGTGAGATTGCGCAAGCTGGCATCCACGACCCGGACGGCCAGCTCGAAGGCGCATGGTCGTTCCGGCGTTGCAGCAACGCAGCTTGCGGAACTCTCTGGCTCGATCCATCACCGCCGCCACACGAGCTGTGGAAGGCATACACCACATATCACACGCACACCGGCAAGAAGCGCGGGCGCCTGGGCAAGGCGTTGTTGAGTCTGGCCCATCGCTTAATCAGGTTATCGTACTTGCCGAGATGGATAGTCAGCGGCCTGAAGCGTGAGGCGGATGGCCTGCGTTTCATGATGTTGGGCAACGAGGCGCCCGGCAGTTTGCTGGACGTTGGCTGCGGCGGTGGGCGGTTCCTGCGCCGTATGCAGAAGCACGGTTGGCTAGTGGCCGGGACGGACTTCGACGAACAGGCAGCCGCCAAAGTGACTCGCCGTTACGGTATCGTGACCCATGTGGGCGACCTGCCACAATGCGGTCTGCCCGCCGAAAGTTTCGATGCGATCACGCTAAGTCAGACCATCGAGCATCTGTATGACCCACTAGGCACGCTACGCGAGTGCCTGCGCCTGCTGAAACCGGGCGGCCTGCTGGTGATGACTACACCGAACGCGAATAGCCTTGGCGCCACTGAGTTCGGAGCGAATTGGCGCGGATGGGAGGCACCACGACATCTGCACCTGTTCACGGTGGAATCATTATCTGCTTTGACGCGCCGAACCGGATTTGACATCGTTGAAGCGAGTACCTGCTCTTCAGGTTCCGCTGTGGTTTACCGTGTCAGTCGTGAGATTGCACAAGGCGGTGCTGGTAGTTGGTGGAATAAGCTTTGCGCGCTGCCGTGGAGTTACAACAAAGAGCTGCACGAACATCGCATGCAACAGCATGAGCCGCATACAGGACAAAACTTACTGATACGCGCACGCAAACCTTAAGGCCACATATGTTCTCTATCATCATCCCCACCTGGAACAACCTTGTGCTGCTGCAATTGTGTGTGCGTAGCATCCGGGACAATTCCGCCTTCGCCCACCAGATCATCGTGCATGTAAACGACGGTAGCGACGGCACGCTGGACTGGGTGCGTGCCGAAGGCCTCACGCATACCGCCTCACCGGATAACATCGGCATCTGTCTGGCGGTGAACGAGGCGGCGATACATGCCACGCAGGATTACATCCTGTATCTGAACGACGACATGTATTGCTGCCCCGGCTGGGATACGGCACTGGTGAACAAATTGAAGCAACTGGACACCGACCTGTTCATGCTCTCCGGCACCATGATCGAACCGCGCGAAACGAACAATCCGTGTGTGATCGTGGGCGACTATGGCACCGAGGCACACACCTTTGATGAAGCCCGCTTGCTGAATGACCTGCCGCAGTTGCGCAAGGCGGACTGGCTGGGCGCGACATGGCCGCCGACGCTGGTGAGCAAACGCTGGTGGTTCAAGGTGGGTGGCTACAGCAGCGAGTTCTCGCCCGGCATGAGCAGCGACAACGATTTCTCGATGAAGCTATGGCATGCAGGTTGCCGCATCTTTCTCGGTGTAGGCGATTCGCTGGTGTATCACTTCCAGTGTAAATCTACCGGCAAGGTGAAGAAGAACGACGGCGGGCGGCAGTTCCTCCACAAGTGGGGCATGCGCCAGTCAGTGTTCGACCATTATTTCCTGCGGCGTGGAGAAATCGCCAAGGGGTTGAGGCTGAACGAACCGGAAGATACGCGCGAGTTGCGCTGGCAGTTGCTGCGCAGCCGCTTGAAACGGGCGCTGGGCAGCCTGCAGGACTGAAGTATCTACAACCCTGCTTTGAGACGGCCTGAATTTAACACCGCGAGTTTGCGATATTTGAGCCAGGTAGTCCGCATGTTCATCAACGCAATCTGCCGTCCCGCCACACCATCCAATACACCCAGCCGAACGACATAAGTGCGCACGAATGCCCAGCTTGCACTCAAGGCCGCGCCAGCCAGACCTGACCGCTTCCCTGCCTGGAACATCTGTTGTGCCGCCGCGTCGGAATAATGCTCGACCTTGCGCTCGACATCTTCCTGCGTGAGGTAGCTGTAATGCAGCAGCGGGTTTTTCAGTTTGGCGCTAATGCCAGTCAGCTGCACGCTTTCGTGCACCAGACTGTCGGAGAATCTTGCCGCGCCGCGCCGGAACAAGCGCAGCACGTAATCCGGATACCAGCCGCTGTGACGGATGAACGTACCGCAGAATTGTGACAGGCGCGGACAGTAATAGCCGTCGGCCCTGCCTGACAACATCGATTGTTCGATCTCGGCGCGCAACTCCGGTGTGACGCGCTCGTCGGCATCAATTGAGAACACCCATTCGGATGTCGCATGCTCCAATACCCGGTTTTTTTGCGGGCCAAAGCCGGGCCAGTCCTCGTACACGAATACCTTGGCACCCCGCTCGCTTGCGATACGCACGGTGTCATCGCTGCTGCCAGAATCCGCCACGATAATTTCATCCGCAAACGCGACTGACGCAAGGCAATCACCAATATTGGCCGCTTCGTTTTTGGTGATGAGAATGATTGAAAGCGCCATCGTCAATGGGCAGCAGGCATGTATTCCGGTACCCACTGACGCAAGCATCGCCGAACTTCCGTGTCCGTCTCTGTCCCCGTACCGCCCGCCCAATCCAGCATGGACTGCCATTGCTCCGGTGGGCGCGCCATCGCCACGCGTAGTTTTGGATGTGGCGTGGGCAAAGTGTTTTCGTCGTCGGCAAGCAACTCTTCATAGAGTTTCTCGCCGGGACGCAGGCCGGCAAATTCGATACGGATGTCCTCTTCGCTGAAGCCGGAGAGTCTAATCATGGTATGCGCCAGATCTACAATCTTCACCGGCTCACCCATATCGAGTACAAAAATCTCACCGCCATTCCCCATGGCGCCCGCCTGCATCACCAGTTGTGCCGCCTCGGGAATGGACATGAAGTAGCGAGTGATCTCAGGGTGGGTGACGGTGACAGGCCCCCCTCTGGCGATTTGCTCTCTGAACTTGGGAATCACACTGCCATTGCTGCCCAGCACGTTGCCGAAGCGCACGATAACAAAGCGTGTCCCTCCTGCCTGCTGCATACCCTGGCACACCATTTCCGCCATGCGCTTTGTAGTGCCCATGACGTTGGTCGGATTGACCGCCTTGTCGGTGGAGATCAGCACGAATTTTTCCGCGCCATGGCGTTGCGCGCAATGCGCCACCTGCCAGGTACCGAACACATTGTTGCGCACGGCCTGCCATGTATTGCCGCGCTCCATCAGCGGCACATGTTTGTAAGCGGCAGCATGGAACACAACCTGCGGGTGATACTGGACAAACACTTCTTCCAGCCGCGCTTCATCCTTCACATCACCTGCCAAGTAAACAATGTCTAGATTGGGAAATGATTGCGCCAGCGATTGCTCGATTTGATACAGCGCAAACTCGCCAATTTCATAGAGCACCAGCCTGGACGGTACAAAGCGCGCCACCTGTTGGCACAGCTCGGCGCCGATGGAGCCACCGGCACCCGTAATCAGCACCGTCTTGCCATGCAGCAGCGATTGCAAGGATGCGGTATCGAGCACGACCGGGTCACGCCCCAGCAGGTCATCGAGCTCAACCTCGCGCAATTGCGAAACGCTCACTTTGCCGGAGAGCAAATCGTCATACGCGGGCACGGTGAGTGCTTTGACCCGTGCGCTTTCACAGAGGGTAATTGCGCGCCGGCGTTCGCGATGCGAGACAGATGGCATCGCAACAATAGCCTGAACAATGCTCATTTTCTCCGCCAAGCGTGGCAGTTCGTCTAGCGCTCCCAGAACACGAATACCATTCTGTGTGAGCCCCTGCTTGCCGGGATCATCATCGAGGAATCCGGCCACATGCCAGCGAGCACTGCGCGCAAGTTCCTTGGAAAGTGCGACGGCCGCATCGCCCGCCCCCAATACCAGCACGGGCTCGCCGCGCAATGTAATGTCTCCATACAACAGATTTTCTTTCCACATGCGGTAAAGCAGGCGGCTGCCACCCATCACCAACACCAGCAAGAGAGGATCAAGCACCAGCACCGAGCGCGGCACGATCAGGGGTAATTTCAGCATCCACAACAGGAAGGCCAACCCGGCCGTAGCGGCGGCTACCGCCAGCACGATGCGGCGCACATCGCCGACGCTGGCATAGCGCCACACTCCACGGTAGAGGCCAAAAGCAAAAAATACGGTACCCTGCAATGCGACCACGAACGGCAGGGTCTGCCACAGCTCCGCACCGAAAGCCGGTGGGAGATCAAAATTGAAACGCAACTGATAGGCAAACCACCAGGCAAATGCCGCTGCGACGAAATCATGAGCGATGGCGAGCCAAGTGCGGGGATGAAACGTTCCGAAAGTGATCATCGGATAGTAGCCACTTGCAATACTTTGTGCACCGCTTTGACGGTGTCCCACATGTCATCTTCGGCCAAGGTAGGATGTACCTGAAAGGCGATGCTAGTTTCCCCCGAATGTTTTGCCACTGGGAGACGCAATCCCTGCGGCCAACTGGGCTCGAAAGCCTTTTCACGGTATATCTCGCTGCAACTTCCATGGAAACAGATGATGCCCTCGGCATTAAGAGCCGCCACAATTCGATCCTGATTCCAATCCGCCTTCAACCGGCTTCGATCAAGAAAAGCATAGACCCGATAGAATGCGTCGACCACCCATTCCGGTCGTCCCGGAATCTTGACTGCGGGAAGATCACGCAAACCTTCCATTAATATTAGGGCATGCTTCCGCCGCTGCTTCAACCATGCTGGCAGCTTGTGCAGTTGCTGTAACCCGATTGCCGCCTGCAATTCTGTCATGCGGAAATTGCTGCCAAAACTTGTGTGAAGCCAACGGTGGCCTGGCGGGTGGGTGGCATGAAATACCAAGTCCAAATCCTTGCCGTGATCCTTGTACGCCCATGCTTTCTTCCAGGCAGCTTCGTCCTTGAGAAGTAACATTCCCCCTTCGCCGCCAGTAGTCATTATTTTGTCCTGACAGAATGAGAATGCAGCCGCATCACCGAAAGAGCCTACTTTCCTTCCGTAGTACTCGGCTCCAATTGCCTGCGCGCAATCCTCAATCAATTTGAGTCCATGCTTTCGCGCTAGAGCATGCAGAACATTCATGTCACAGGGCCATCCGCCAAGATGAACGGCTATGATCGCCCGTGTACGCGGTGTAATAGCTGCACTGGCAGCATCCGCAGAAATAGTTTGACTGTCAGGCTCAATGTCTACCACAACAGGAGTGGCGCCACGTGCTACAACACAACTCGCGGTAGCAATGAAGGTGCGAGCCGGAATGATAACTTCATCTCCTGCGCCAATCCCGAGTGCTTGCAAGGCGAGTTCCAGAGCCAGCGTTCCGTTGGCAACGGCAACGGCATGAGTTACTTCATGATATTCGGCAAAGGCATGCTCGAATTGCCTGCCCAACTGGCCTGTCCAGTAATTCACCTTGCCTGATACAAGAACCCCCCGCACCGCCTCGATTTCATCTTCGGCGAAATACGGCCAGCTTGGCATGGCCACACTCCTCACTGGCTGGCCGCCCTCGATTGCCAATTGACTCATTCGTTTGTTTTCCCGTGCATCCGCGCCGGCACACCCAGTACGGTCACACCGTCCGGTACATCGTTCACCACCACCGTCCCTGCGCCAATGACAGCCTTTCTCCCAATGCGCAGATTGGGCAATACGATGGCTCCCGCTCCCACCAATGTCTGCTCCCCCACGATTATGCCTCCACACAGGATTGCGCCCGGGGCAATATGTACCGCATCTCCCACTACGCAATCATGATCGATACTCGCGCCAGTGTTGATAATTACATTTTTCCCCACATACACATCGCTATTGACGATCGTTCCGGCCATAACAACCGTTCCATTGCCCAATACGACGCCGCGTGCCAGTTGGGCTGAAGGATGCACAACCGCTTCAGCGAGCTTGCCTCCCTGCCGTTCTACCCAGCAGGCGACTTCATGCCGTAACCGGTTGTTTCCGATCGCCACAACCGTGCGGCACAGCCCATCACTTACTTTGTTCAGCCACGCCTCACGCCCACCCATGATTCGGTAACCATAAATATCCTGGCCGTACAACTTCGGATTATCGTCAAAAAGGCCGCTCGCCTTTATCCCGGCTTTTTCGAGCGTATCCAGTATGACCTTTGCATGCCCGCTTGCGCCGAAAAGAATAATTTCAGATTTGTCTTCCATCTGTTCCAGATCCCTATCTGGTGCTTCCGCGAAATTTTTCCATCGTTGCATGCCCTTGCTGGCTGATTCCCTCGTGTCGGAAAACTTTGATGAGAGTCATCAGTAGAATTTTCATATCCAGCCAAAATGATTGATGATCAACGTACCACACATCGAGCGCGAACTTTTCTTCCCAGCTTAATGTATTGCGCCCATTCACTTGAGCCCATCCCGTGATGCCGGGCTTCAGGTTGTGCCGCCTAGCCTGCTCGGCATTATATAGGGGCAAATACTCCATCAGCAGCGGTCTTGGACCAACCAAACTGAGATCACCCTTCAGGACATTGAACAATTGCGGCAATTCATCCAGACTGAACTTGCGCAAGAGACTGCCAAAGTGTGTCATGCGGTGCTCATCTGGTAACAATTTCCCGTTTTCATCACAGCTCAATAACATGGTGCGGAACTTGTAGACATAGAAAGGCTTTGCATGAAGTCCGGGTCTTTGTTGTCGAAACAACACAGGCACCCCCAAGTTGACCCGTACCAGCAAGGCGAGCACAGCAATCAGCGGCCAGATCAGCATGACGGCCAGCAGTGAAATGACCAGATCAAATGCGCGTTTCATACTCTTTCCCGGTAAAGCTCCAGCCAAGCTGCAGCCAATTTTTCACTGGCAAAGATACTGATCGCACGTTCCCGTGCTTGTCTGCCGAGCTGTAATCGAAGCTCTTTATTATTGGCTATGGCCATCATAGCGGCCTGCAAGCCAGCTACATCGTGCGCTTCGAACAATAATCCGCTGCAATTTTCCTGGATAGCGTCCACCACACCATAGATTCTCGATCCGATAGCCGGAATTCCCACTGCCGCCGCTTCAATTACCACATTACCAAAACCCTCGCGATAACTGGGCAGACACAGCACATCTGCCGCAGCCATATATTGCTCAGGTTTCGATGCAAAGCCGACGAAGTGTACTTTCCCTCCGCACCTCTCTGTTAGCTTGGCCATTTGAGAGGCGATGATCTCTTCATCAGGCCCCACTACCAACAAATGTGCACGCTCATCCTGCATCCCCGCAAAAGCAGCAGCCAGATCCAGCACGCCCTTGTCGTGATTCAATCGCCCTAAAAAAAGGAAAGTTGTTTCATCTTCGGCAATCTTCAATTCTTCGCGTATCCGCCTTCTGGCTTCCGCATCAGGGCAAAATCGTGTTGTATCCACGCCGGATATAGAACCTTGTGCCAACACACCAGACTTGGATGCTCGTAACACGCCTTCATCAAGCAGAAATTGCCGTTGCGATGGACTGTCTACCAGCGCATATGTACCAAGCAAGGCAATCAGTTTGTCCACGCTTTTCAGTACCCATCTGGCGATGCCATGACGGGTCACCCATACTTGACCAGTAAAGGTGTGGATACGAATTCCAACACCTGAAATAGATGACGCCAGCATCGCCAATAATCCAGCTTTGGGGGTGACGGAATGAACCAGTTTGAATCGGTGACGACGGAACAGAATGATTATCTTCCCCAACGCAAGTAGATCTCGCCATGGAGCTATTTTTCGTTCGATTGCAACCGGTAAAACCGTAACCAAATTTTCAAGGCCCTGCAAAGATTCGCCAGCACCAAGATTCAGTACCATATAAACATCGTAGCTTTTACTCAAGCGCCTGATCGGTTGCTGCAGGAATGCATTTACCGTCATCGCACTGGAGACCACCAGGCAGATTTTCTCTTTCAACTACTCACCCTAATTCCGTGGGACCCATCATAGGACAACTGCCTTGCATTGCGATTGAGGAAGCTGGCAAGATGCCACGAGGTGGCATAGACCGTCGTGATTTCGCGGAGAGTTTTGAGCTTGTGCAAAGATTGCTTAGTTTGTGCCATTCTTCCAGTACCCGACGAGTTCGCCCATGCCCGTTTCCAACGAAATGTTGTTGTGGTGACCTAGTTCAGACTCAATACGGTCGGTGCGGTAGATCGTACGACCGGTCAGTGCATCAACCCTTGATGTGCTCAACGGGAAACCAGGCATCCAACCGCATGCTTTCGCCAACATGCGCACTGGCAGTTCCGGCAGTCTCATGTGTGGAGCCTGTTTGCCCAGATGCACGGCGATGATGCCTGTGAATTCTTCCAGCGAGCAGTAATCGGAAACAATGTAGCTGCGTCCATTGGCGGGCAGCGTGGCGTTCGCGCACGACAACAGTGCATCCACGACGTTCTCCACATGAATGTAGTTCGCCATCGCACCGCACGGGCCGATGAAAAAGAACAGACCTTTGTCAATCATGCTGATCAGATGGAACAGCGATTGGTTCGGCATGTCCGCGCCATAGACGTTGGACGGCTGCAACAGCACGCAGGACAGATTCTGCTTGCCTGCCGCTTCCAACACCAAAACATCTGCCGCCGCCTTGCTCCATTCGTAAGGATTTCCCGGCTTGATGTCACTCTCCTCGCACACTTCACCGCGACGCACATTACCGTAAAGTCCGGTGCTGCTCAATTGCACCCAGCGCCCGATCTTGCCCACTGCCGCCTCCAGCAGGTTGGCCGTCCCTGCCACGTTGGCCTTTTCCATCTCATTTGCATCACGCAATTCAGCTGCGCAGTGATACAGCACATCGACCCCCTGCACGAAGTGGCGCAATGTTTCGGGTGAGTTGAGATCGCCAACATGCGCTCCTACACCCGGTATTTCTTCAGTAGGCATCCTTCGGGTCAGATAGCGTACCCGATCACCTAGCGCGACGTGCCGCGCGACCAGATGCCGGCCGATGAATCCGGTGCCGCCGGTGATTGCGACCGTTCTAGTCATGCACTTTTCTCCGGACACGCTTGAGTATCGGCCGCACGAAGAAGTAATGTACCCAGTCCTTGAAATATCTTCCGCGCAGATGCCACAGTGATAGTACTGCCGTCATCAAGACATCACGCATAATCTTCGAATTCATGTGTGCCGTCACATTGGCAGAATGCCTGCGATACTTCGCCCATTTACCCTCGACATGCCCGTAGCATCCATCGATTCCGACCACGTCAATCCAGAATTTCCAATCCGACACCATCGGGATAGCTGGATGAAATCCGTAAGGCGGGATCCTGTTGCGTTTTAGCATTACGGAGACCGAGGCAAATGGTGTCCCTGCGCGAATTATTCCTCCCGCACCTTTTCCAGAAGAGAATTCACCCATCTTGCCAAAACGTGATTTGATTTCATTGCCTTCTTCATCGATCAGCTCTACATCATGGCCGCATAAAACCATATCGGGATTTTCCTTGAACCACGCTACTTGCCGGGAGACCTTGCTAGGCATGAACACATCATCACCTCCTATGAATGCGATCAGCTCACCCTTGCAGTGTAGTAAGCCGGCATTGCAATTCTTCGTAACACCGACATTTAGTGGATTGAAAATCACTTTCAGTCTATCTGCGGAATAATTCTTCGCAATTTCACGTAGTACCTGCTGCGTGGCATCTTTAGAAGCATCATCGGTAACGACTACTTGAAGGTTCGCATAATCCTGTTCCAGCGCACTGACCAGCGCCTCCTCAATGTATCGCTCCTGGTTGTAACAGAGAAGGAGCACTGTTACCAATGGGCTGTCCGTATGCACATCGGTCATCGGCCGGCTTTCACGCATGCGGCAACACGCTCAACATCGGCCTCTTTCAAATGCGGCCCCATCGGCAGACTAAGCAAGCTGTCCGCCATCGCAACACAGTCTGCCTTGATGGATGAATAAACCTGTTTGTAAGCACCGGATTGTGCCGGAGAGATTGGATAGTGGATCGCCGTCTGCACGCCGCTTTGCTTCAAATGGTTCTGCAGCGCATCCCTGTTCGGGTGCTGCACAACGAACAAATGCCACACCGGCTCCGCCCAATCTGCCACCCCGGGAAGCTGCAAATCATTGATGCCAGCCAACTCGCTCAGATAAAGTTGCGCCACTCTCCTTCTGCGCTGATTCCATTCATCCAGTCTGGATAAGCGGACACGCAGCAGCGCTGCCTGCAGCTCGTCAAGACGGGAATTCACTCCTGCGATATCGTGATGGTACTTTTCCACGGAGCCGTAGTTACCCAGCATCCGGATCTTCTTTGCCAGCACCGGGTCGTTGGTGATAACTGCACCGGCATCGCCGTATGCGCCCAGATTCTTCCCCGGATAAAAACTGAAACCGGCCGCATCTCCCAGCGTACCGACACGACGCCCCTTGTAACGTGCGCCATGCGCCTGTGCCGCGTCCTCGATAACCTTCAGCCTGTGTCTTTGGGCGATCTGATTGATGGCATCCATATCCGCTGCCTGCCCGTACAAATGGACCGGCATGATGGCCTTGGTGCGTGGAGTGATTGCGGCTTCGATTCTGGCCGGGTCGATGTTGTACGTAATTCCGTCCGGCTCCACTGGCACAGGGGTTGCACCACAATTGGAGACCGCCAGCCATGTCGCAATGAAAGTGTGGGCAGGCACGATGACCTCGTCACCGGCGCCGATGTCATAGGCGCGTAGGATCAAGTACAGCGCATCCAGACCATTACCCACGCCTATGCAATGCTTGGCCTCACAGTATTCGGCGAACTCGTGCTCGAATGCGTCAACTTCGCCGGCATTGATATACCAACCGGAATTCATCACGCGTTGATAAGCCGCATCAAGCTCTGTTTTCAGTTCGTCGTATGGAGCTTTCAAGTCTAGAAAAGGGATCACTTGCTTTCTGCCGCCTTAAGAAATTTTTCATAATCGCGAAAATAATCCGCCTCATCGTAATGGTCGGAAGCCAGCACCATGCACACCGCACCTGAAGAAAAATTGTCGATCTCTCTCCACATCATCGGCGGAACATAAAGGCCGTAGTAAGAGCGATTCATGTGAAAACTGCGTTTGTTATGCCCGTCGTCCAGCGTAATGTCGAAACTGCCACTCATCGCGATAATCAGTTGTTGCAGATCGCGATGGCCATGAGCACCTCGTTCGCTGCCGCCCGGTACATCGTAGAGGTAATAAACACGCTTGATATCAAACGGAATGTGCCTGCCCCCTTCGACAAAAGTCAGATTCCCTCGCGGATCGGATATCTTGGGCAGATCGATGATGCGACTGTCTTCAACTGACATTCCAGGCCTCACAGGTCCAACTCGTAAAATTCATGGGCGACACTGCCTGCACCGAACGTTCTCTTGTATCGGTACAAACCCTCATTGAGTACTTGGCCGCCCTGCTCATTGCTGATACCAAAATCGAAATAGCGATAATTATCGGCGAAAGCTGCATTGATGCTGCGCTCGATCAGCAGATCCAATGCTCCCGCTTCGCGTCCTCGTTCATTTGAAGCGATATATTGAGTGTGTGCAACATATTTGAAATTGAACATCACTAACCCGGCAACCACTTCAGCTTCCATCTTGGCGGAGATGAAGCGCACGTTGTCTCGAAATCTGGAATGCAGCAGCACCAGCTCCGAGAGGTCATGCACAGGTTTGGCCTGATGCGCTTGCCAAAGGTTGGCTTCGATAAGGCCGTGGATATCCTTTAGTTGATCCAACCCCTCAACCACCTCGACCCCGAGCTTCCTGGCTTTGCTGATTTCATACTTCCTGCCTTTGGTCAGTGAGGGCCGATCACTCGCAGTGATGGTCGCACTGATGTCGCAACGAACGCGGCGAAAGCCGAGCCGGAACAGCGCATACAGATCATCCTGCAGCGGAACTTGATGGTAGATATGCGGCGTCACTTTGTAGAGTAAACGCTTGAATCCCATGCCGCGGTAATATGCCGCGATATCATCCAATGCGGAGATGCAGCTTTCGCCGCGACATTGCCCTCCCGCCACCAGCCCGCCGAATGTGGCACCGGGATGACTGACTACCGTATCGCGCGCAACCGGGTGTATTGCCGCAGGGAATACTGCAATGGTCCGTCCATCCTCATTGTTTACCAGCAAAGAAATATCTTCGAACCTGTCACCATGATAGGAAAGAAACTGCCGTGTATGCAGGAACGTACCGTTCCATGCACTTTCATGAATGAACTCATCCCATGCACTTTGCAGCTCATTGGAGTATCGCTGGCACTGCACCGTTATCTCCGCTTGGCATTCACAAATATTTCGCTTGCCAACTCCGGGGACTTGGCGCCCATATGCCATAGGCCTTCCAAGACTTCCTCCCCAACGTCATCGATCACTTTTTCCATTTGCGAGTGAGTGAACGGCTTGATGAAATATCCCCCTGCATCCACCGAATCCAGACCAACTTTATCGACCAGCGAGTGCAGCGATGCCGCGTCAAAAACGTGATACTGCGACAATGTCACGTTCCGGTCACTAAACTGATAAGGCGAAGGGATCAGACCCATCTCGACCGCCAGCATGCGATGGAATGACTTTGCGTTAGGGACGCTGATATGCAGTACGCCATTTTCGGACAAGCTCTTTTTCGCAGCTTGCAGAATCTGGTCCGGGTGCTCCACCTCATGTAGCAGTCCTGCGCAAATACACAAGTCCACATTTGAGAAATTTGTGTCCGTCACCACGCTCTCTACAAACCCCTGGATCACTTCGACGCGCTTATCGTCTTTCAGCTTTTCTCGTGCGGCAGCCGAAAAGAAATCGGCCGGCTCAACGATAGTCCATTTTTTGATCGAAGATACATCCACAACATGCGTGAATAGTTGATTGAAGCCGCAACCGATTTCCATTACCGTTGCCGGCTGTAGCTTTCTGACCAGTGATTCAACATATTTCTGGCGTGCCCATACCATGACTTTTTCAAAGCCATAATCGTGCATGTACTGTTTCTCATACTCTTTGATTCTGTTCAACAGTATTTCCACAGACCGCCCCTTCATTCTGACCTAACCACGACCATGCAATAATTTTTTAACGCCAACGCCGCTTGATCGATCTCAGTTTGCAATACAGCCCCAGATCCATGGCAAATTTTATCAGCTTGCCTTTGAGCGTAAGCGCATAAAACCGGCTTAGCTGCTTGATGACGCGAACATCCGGCCGTATCCCATGCTCGATCACAACCGATCTCGACGCAACATCCATCTCTACACCATGCTTGCCTGTCGCCTGCACCCAATGTTCCCCCGAGCCATCACAGCCTGTGGTATGCGCTAAAGACTTTGTTGGGCACACTACGTATTGCCGCCCTCTTACAAACATGGTGTAGTCTATCCTCACGTCCAGCGCCTCGATGAAACCATGAGCCTGCAGCCAAAGCTGCGTGATGATGTCTTCTCCACCCTGGCAGTATTGTTGTGCGCGGCTCTTGTCAGACCGCAGTTCGCGATACATCTCCGGCGTGATCTCCATGATGATCTCGTCGAATTTCTTTTTCCACATTCCGAAGCCCCATGCCGCGAATCTGGGCAGCAAAATCACCGGACTTTGATAATCCGCCGGGATATTGATCGGCGGCGTGTACCCATTCACGGCAAAGATTTGCGGATCGTTCTTATACTTATCCAGCGCTTCATTCATGAATGACAGGAAAGAAGGCGCAGTGACAATATCTTCCTCAAGAAAGATCATTCTTCCGTATTTTTCCAGCAGCATACGCATGCCACCGCGATTGTTTGCCACCCGGTCGTTCTTCTCACGTTCGAACAGGTGCACGACCTTGAACCCATCGACAGTGCGCAAAAATCGCCGCACCGCCTCGACTTTCTCTTCATCGCCCGCCTTGGGGGCATCAGAAAAAATAAACAGCTCGCTCTCCTTTGCCAGCTCATTCTTCTGCAATGCCGCTATGGTCTGCTGCACATGCTGCAGGCGGCCATAGGTAGACATGCCGATAGGAGCCAGATCATTTCGCATGTTTGTCCATTGCATACAGCATAATCTCGTCCCCGACGACCGTGTAGTAATCCAGATAAAACTCGTAATCCGGATTCAGGGATTGGATATATGCCGGAATCGTGACCAGGTCATCGGGCTGGTGATAGACCGAGATGGCCAGCTTGGGCTTGTATTGGCGTATCGTTTCAGCAGCGCCTTTTAACGCTGGAAATTCTGCGCCCTCGATGTCCATCTTGATGAAATCCACCTTGCTCAGGCCGCGCTCCCTGACCAGATCGTCTATCGAAAGGGTCTGGGTCATTCCGCTGTAAACACCCGCTGCCGCGACATGGCTCGCCGGGCCCTGATCTTCAAAACTCAAATCCACTCCGGAATTTTCCCAAACTGGCTTCTCTACCAGCTTGATCCGTTCTGCAAGATGCGGATTCAGCGCCAGGTTCTGGTTGAAGATCTTGATATTCGAGGGAATGAACTCATAAACGAAGACCTGCACTGCTCCGCGTGCAGCAAAATACAGTGCCGTATCGCCCCAGCACCCACCAGCATCGATGACGACATCGCCCTTGTTTACGCAAACCAGATCGTTGTAGTTGTATTGCTGCAGAATGAAATCCACAAAGATGCCGTTCTGGACAAAGTACAACCTGAGACCGTCGTAACCGGCCTTGGTCAGGTCATACAACTCCAGATAGCCCTTCTTGAAATTGGCTGGCAATCTCTCCGGCTGACGGTATGCAGCGGCCGCCGCTCTGGCATTCCAGAACTCCGGCTGGTTAAGCGACAGCTTCACCTTGGTGAAGCCCAGCATCCTGTAGGCCAGCAGCTCGATATATTTCTTCCGGCTGCCTTCATCACACAGCAGGTCAAACGAGTCCTTGAAGCGAGGTAAATTATCGAAATAGAAGTTTTTCCGTGAGATAACCAGTCCAGACAAGTCTCTCGACAACAGACGCCCCAATCGACCAACCACACCCTCCAAGAATATGATCGCTCGACGATACATGCCAAGCTCTTTTATTTCCGTGTCGAAATTCGCAGGATGATAGTTACCTATCGACTTAGCCAGAAACAGGCTGATCTCCTGATAAAAATCTTTCACCTTGCCCCCAACAGTAAATATTTTGGATTGATAGAAAGCAGCATCTGCTTGTTGGATTCTCGCATCGGCTTGAACAGGAACGGAAACAACCAAGTGCTGAAACCGATGGAAACCAGGCTTGCCATCGATGCCCCAATGACCCCGTATGCCGGAATCAGAACCCAGTTCAATGCAATGTTCATCGGTACTGCAACCAGATTGTTCGCAAGACGGAATCCCTGCAGGTTCTCACCCACCATCCAGACACCTCTTGCCACTGCTTGAGAGATGAAGATACCGGTCCAGATAGTCAAAACCAGCGGCAGGTAGGCTGCGCGGTATTGCTCCCCAAAAAGTAATACCACAAAGAACTCTCCAAACACGATGGTCGCTCCCGCAACCAGCGCCCCGAGCCAGAACATCAAGCTATAGAGCTGGAGCAGACGCGCCCGATAATACTGCGGGTTGCTCTCGCGCAACTTCATCAGATAAGGTGTCACCGTCTGCACAATGATCAAAGGGACGAACAACCAAGACTCGGATAAACGTATCGCCGCACTGTAAATCCCAACTTCGGCGTGGCCCAGCATTTGACCTATCATCACTTGATCGATGCGTGTGTGAATGGCAATCAGCGCCGAACTGACAATCAACGGCCAGCCATCCTTTAACAGAGACACCATCGTTTGTCGATGGAAATACCACCTCTGCTCAGTCACATGTTTGCGCCGGTATAGCCACACCAATACCGCGCTGCCAAGTGCAATTTCCAATGTTGCAGCAGCAGCAAAATACACCAGCGGATATTCACCCAAAATCAACGCCACCCGCACTACCGAAAACATTAGGAACGAAGCGCTGCGCGCATACACCACATATCTCGACAACACGTGCGCCTGATAATAAAGATCATAGGCATCCAGCGCATTGAAAAGCATGCCGGCTGCGACCACCGCAATCAGCACCATGAACGACCAATCACCGCCCTGTGCCACCCATGCTGCAGGAAAAACAAGGACTAATGCAATCAGTCCTGCCGCCAGCTTGAGCGCGAAGATCGTTCCCAAGATGGCCCCCTGCTTCTCGGGGGTGTTGGTCAGATCACGAATCACAACCTGATCGATTCCCAACTTGGCCACGGCGCCAAAGAGTGCAACAAAAGCCAGCGCGTAGTTGAGAATGCCAAACTGTTCTGGGCCAAGATAGCGTGCAATCCATACCCCGACTAGCAACCCCCCAACAAGCCGGAGAACCCTGTCCACGAACAACCAGTTCAAGTTCGCTAACAGCCTTGCTCTCATTTATCTTCGAACCCCATCAGCGCGCGCTCGATCGCAACACGATTCGGCAAATCATCCGACCTCGTCACCTTGAATTGTACCAACCCACTGTAATCACTATCAGAAAGGTTCAATTTCTTAACCAATCGACCAAACACCTGTCGGTGGTCATCACAAAAATCCTCATACTGCACCACCAGCTTTCTGGATTCATCCACCTTTTCCAGCCCACGCGTGACGGCGCGATTGATGAATTGCACCTGGCCCGCCGATTGTGCAATAGGATCTAGGCCTTTCAATTCGTTATATTCGGGTATATCGAACGAGTACCAAGCCGCCTCGCTGCCAAGCTGGCGCTTCCGTGCCTCCAGCACCGAGGCTACGTTGGTGACCGGATCGCGCTTGATCTGAACGAACAACACCTTGTCGAATATGGAGTCGAGGAAGGGGATGTTGTAGTTGAACAGCAGCCCCTTGGCAGCAAACGGCTTCTGGAACACGTCCATCATGCCAGCCAGCTCGGCCCGCATAGTTTTGATATCCATGCTTTGTCGCAACTCGTCGTCGCTCCACACATCACGCCCCGACTCCGCTAGGAAGCGCCGCCAGAAATACCAGAATTCGTTGGGGGCCAGCACGCCCTTGGTCTTGCCGTTCTCCGAGCAGTATTCCGCCTGCTGTGCGAATTCGCCCAGCTCATCGCGGAAGTTAAAACGCGGGTCGGTCAACAACAGTTGTATCTTCGCGCCGATGATCGGTGCCTGATAGAACCTCGACAACAGATTGGTGGGATAGGCAACCAGCCCGGTGTTGGCCAGCCATTGCATGAACAGGGTGGTCCCACTGCGCAATGGCCCCATCACCAAAATGAGCGGGTACTGCATTTCAATTTTGTGCTCGTAGCCAACCATCAGATTTTTTTCGGCTGGCTGCAAATCCCTGTTCAGTTCTGCAAGCATTTTTTCCAACAGTTCGTTCCTGCGGAATGTGTTCGTTCTTGATTCAGACAAGCTCGTACTCCTCAAGCAATCTCGCGCACTGTTCCCGATCGTTGAACATCATCACATCGACGATGGACAGATTCGGCACGAACTCCTTGCCGAACTGGCGATAGGCCACCGCCTTCGGCTGGATAAAAGAAAGCTGCATCCCGCGCGCGGCGAACGACTCCTGTTCGTAAAGTGCTCGACCGCCCGGGACGTTGATGTAATGCGTGGCACCCAGCTCCTCGCAAATGGCCAATACCTTGTCCTGTCCGCGCAGTTCGTTGTCCTTATTAAGCCCGGACGAGACATGCCACTGGGGGCGGAGCCCAAGATAATCGGAAATCTGCCGCAATTGATAATCGAGGAAGCGAGCCAGATTCTTCTCCTGCTGCATGAGGATGTCCTCGATCAGTGGAAACACGGTGGCAAACTGGGGAGCCTTGCTGTAGTTATGGCGAATGGTCTGCAACAACTTTTGCTGCATGCCGCCAACCTCGACCTGCTTGATGAGTTGGTTGGGGCTGGCACCTTGCAGCGGGAGGGTGATAAGCTGCTTGCCGCCCTGCCCAAGTATGAAGTTGCGGTTGATCCAGCCGCCCTTGATGTAGTTCACATCATCATAGACCACGAAGGTGTCCACCGCCCGGATGAGCTGGAAATAGCCCAGATACGGGAACAGGTAGGGCTGCATGAGGGCAAGCTTCATACATTGCCTTCTACCATGACACGAATAACAGCCACCACCGCTTCCACCATTTCCCTGCTCATGGTGGTGCCGGTTGGCAACACGACTACGCGATCCGCCACTTTTTGTGTGTTGGGCAACAGCAATCCCGCATGTGGATACAACTCACGGTAAGGTTTCATGTTGTGGCAGCCCGGCCAGAAGTATTTGCGCGCCAGGATGTTCTCGGCATGCAACGCTTCAATGATGCGGTCGCGCGTTACCGGGCAATCTGGACCGACTTCCATCACCACATACTGGTAGTTGTTGTGCTCGGTATCGTCGAAAGCCAGCAGACTGATGCAGTGCAGGCCAGCAAGACCCGCGCGATAAGTTTCGTGGTTCCGCTTGTTGGCCTCAATGACGCTATCGATGGCATCCAGGTTGACCAGTCCCATCGCGGCAGCGATCTCGATCATCTTGCCGTTGGTGCCGGGATGAATGACGTTATCGAGCCCGGCGAAACCGAAGTTGCGCATCAGGCGCATGGTTTCGGCTAACTCATCATCATTGGTGACGACAGCACCGCCTTCGAAGGTGTTGAAGAATTTGGTAGCGTGAAAGCTGAGTATTTCACAGGCGCCGAAGTTGCTGATCATTTTGCCGCCATGTGAGCAGCCGAAAGCATGCGCCGCATCGTACATCAGCTTGAGCCCGTGTTCGTCGGCGATCTGCTGGAGTGCTTCGACGGGAGCGGCACGCCCCCACAGGTGGACACCGATAATGCCTGTGGTGCGCGGTGTGATCATGCGGCGCACCGCATCCGGGTCAAGGCAGTGCGTAACCGGATCAATATCGGCGAACACCGGGGTGATGGCTTGCCAACTCAAGGCATGGGCGGTCGCGATGAAGGTATAGGAAGGAACGATGACTTCGCCTTCCAGCTTCAGTGCCCGAATGGCAATCTCCAGCGCAATGGTGCCGTTGCACATGGCGACACAGTGTTTGACGCCATGATATTCGGCCACGCGCCTTTCAAACTCCTGCACCAGCGGGCCGTTGTTGCTTAACCAGCGACGGTCGAACATCTCACCGGTCAGCTTCATGAAGGCTTCACGACTGCCGATGTTGGGGCGACCAACATGTACGGGTTGTTCAAAAGACGGTGGGGCGCCATTGATGGCAAGATCCAAATTTGAGTTAACTTGCTTCATCACTTCCTCAAGCCGGTTTCAGGATGCCACGCAACACCATCACATCGATCACTTGCTCAACGCAGGCTTCGAGCTCGAGGCCTCCCGTGTTGACGGAGAGTTCAGGATTCTCCGGCTTCTCATAAGGCGATGATATGCCGGTGAAGTCGGCGATCTGTCCGGCACGCGCCTTCTTGTAGAACCCCTTTACATCTCTGGTTTCGCATACTTCGATGGAGCTGTCACAGTAAATTTCAAGGAAGTCCCCATGCTCGACCATACCGCGCACCCGTTCGCGATCAGCACGGAAAGGAGAGATGAAGGCGGTGAGCACAATAACGCCGGCTTCCATGAACAGTTTGGCTATTTCGCCGACACGACGGATGTTTTCAATCCGTGCTTCGTTCGAAAAACCCAGGTCACCGCACAGTCCGTGACGCACATTGTCGCCGTCCAGCACAAAGGTGCGGCATCCGCGCTGGTGCAATTCTTCTTCGACGGCGTGAGCGAGAGTAGATTTACCCGCACCTGACAGTCCGGTGAACCAGAGGATAGCCCCGCGATGATCATTCTGGGCTTCACGCCGTGCACGCGTGACCGTAGCGTGATGCCAGACGGTGTTGCTGGATCTTGTGCTTTTCGCTTCACTCATGTGTTTTCTCCAGCAGACCTTCTTGCTCGGCCTCCTGTCGCAACAACTCAATTTCGGTGCGCAGGCGTTCGTATTCCTGCATCTTAATCTTGAGGAATTCCACCGTCATTCTCGCCCGCGATTCGATGCCCTGCGGGGTGAGCAGGTAGGCGTAGGCCAGTTTATTGTCGCTGTTGCGGAAGTTATTGATCTTGAGGCTGCCTTTTTCGACCAGTTTGTTGAGGCAATAATTGACCTTGCCGAGGCTGATGCCCAGCTTCTTCGCCAGATCTCGTTGCGACAGGTCCGGGCTCTCTTCCAGCGTCTTGAGCAGGCTGTAATGGGTGGTTTCGTCGAGCATTTATAGTGCGTTCAGTCAGTGAACATTGCGTATTAAAGCAGCCGTGCGGGCTCCGTGTCAAGGTTCGCTGTCGGGTTGACACCCGCATAGGCCATGACTGGGACCACAGACTCAGCCAGATTCACCAAATCCACCCCGCTCCTGTGGGCCAGGTTTTCCCCCAGGAGGGCAAGAATCCATGCGGGATATCCCGACAGGTTTGGCTTTGCCGTTTGCTGTCGGACTGAAGTCCGACCTACAATGCCCTTCCATTCAACCCCTGTCTGCCACATGTGACCCATCCGGCCGAATCACCCAAACACATCGCCATCGTCCGTTTTTCCGCGTTGGGCGATGTGGTGATGGTAGCGGCAGCGGTGCGGGCGTTGCGCCGTGCTTTGCCCGGCGCCCTGATAACCTGGATCACCAGCCCGCTCGCTCATGCATTGCTGCACGGTATGGACGGCGTGGACTTCGAAGTGATGGACAAGCCCCGCAGCCTGGCCGATTACCGCACCTTTTACCGCAGGTTCCGTGATCGGCGTTTTGATGCGGTGCTGGCGATGCAGGCCAGCCTGCGCATTAATTTACTTTACCCTGCACTGCATGCACCGCTCAAGATCGGCTTTGACCGCACCAGAGCACGCGAGGGACAATGGCTATTCTGCAACCAGCACATTCCTTTCCGCGACACACATCTGGTGGATAGCTTTCTTTCTTTCACCGAAACGCTGACCGGCTACACGGCGCTGGCGAACTGGGAATTGCCGCTGGACACAACGGACAGCCAGTGGGCAATAAACCAATTGCAATCCATCACCCCCTCCCGCGTGGCGAGAGAGCACAATATTTCCCCAACACGCTGGATTGCCATCCATCCTCATGCCAGCAAGACGGAACGCAACTGGTTGCCCGAACGTTATACCGCCGTCATCGAGCAGGCGGTTGCGCGATGGGATTGCTGCATTCTGCTGACGGGCGGTAATGCACCCGCTGAACAAGAGTTGTGCAAGCAATTGGCGCGCATCGCGCCTGAACGCACGCGCAATCTGTGCGACCAGACCACACCAAAACAACTGGCTGCATTATTGGGCGAGGCAGACGTTCTGCTGGCGCCCGACACCGGTGCTGTGCATATTGCACGGGCGATGGATACACCGGTGGTCGGTTTGTATGCCGTCGCCTCACCCCGATTGACGGGGCCTTACCAGCGGACGGAATATTGTGTGAATCGTTATCCGCAGGCCGTCGAGAAATTCCTTGGCAAGGATATGAAACGATTACCATGGAACACCCGTGTGCATCATCCAAACGCGATGGCGCTGATCGAAGTGGAGGATGTGATGTGGCAACTGGCGAATGTTCTGGAGATGACCCATGCATCACATTGAGCAGCCATACCGCACCGGACGTGGGTCGGACCGTGCGTGCGCCGGCCTGGCTAGTCGTGTATCAGCCAAATCTGTCGGGCTGAAGTCCGACCCACTGGATTTCCGCCTGTGCGGGAATGACAAGCCGTGAATCTGCGTTTCTTTTATACCTTGCTGCTGTGGTTGCTGCTGCCCTACGCGCTGCTGCATCTGTGGTGGCGCTCGCGTAAGCAACCGGAATACCTGCAGCATATTGGGGAGCGCTTCGGGCGCTACGATGTAACGACTGACAAACCTGTCCTCTGGCTGCATACCGTCTCGGTCGGCGAGACCCGCGCGACTGTTACGCTGGTACAGCAACTGCGCGAACATTATCCCGACCATCAGATCCTGCTCACCCATACCACGCCGACCGGACGCGCCGCCAGCAATCAACTCTACGGCGACGGCGTGATCCGTGTTTATCTGCCCTACGACTACCCGTTCGCCGTGCAACGCTTCCTCGCTCATTTCAAACCGCGCCTGGGCGTATTGCTGGAGACGGAGGTGTGGTTCAACCTGATCCGTTCTTGCCGCGAGGCCGACATACCTTTGCTGTTGCTGAATGCGCGGCTGTCGCCCCGGTCGGCACGCCGCTATGCGCGTTTTCCTTCGCTTGCCCGCGAGGGCCTGCACTCGCTGGCGCTGATTGCCGCTCAAACCGAGGAGGATGCCTTGCGTTTGGCCAGCCTGGGGCACCGCGCCGTGCCGGTGATGGGTAATCTCAAATTTGATATTGCGCCACCCGCCGACATGCTTGCCCTCGGCGCAGAATTGCGCCAGCAGTTTGGCTCACAACGTCCGGTATTTCTGGCAGCCAGTACGCGCGAAGGGGAGGAAGCGCTGCTGCTGAAGGCTTTGCAATTCGCGGCAGTCGACCACTTGCTGGTGGTGATTGTGCCGCGCCATCCGCAGCGTTTCGATGAGGTGGCCGCGCTGATCGAACAACGCGGATTCCGTCTGCAACGCCGTAGCGGGAACGAACCCGTTGCCACCGATACACAGGTGGTACTGGGCGACAGCATGGGCGAGCTGTTTGCCTACTATGCCGCCTGTGACATCGCTTTCATCGGTGGCAGCCTGTTGCCGCTGGGCGGTCAAAACCTGATCGAAGCCTGTGCCGTAGGCAAGCCGGTGCTGACCGGTCCGCACACTTTCAATTTCACCCAGGCCGCCGAAGCCGCTATTGCGCACGGTGCCGCCCTGCGTGTGCAGCATGCGGACGACCTGGTACACCTGCTCAACGTGCTGATGTACAACCCGGCGCGGCTAAAGGCAATGGGTGAGGCGGGCCGATATTTTGTCGAGGCGAATCAGGGTGCGACCGAACGCGCGGTCTCTTTGATTGACGCCTTGCTTGAACGTATTCCGTAAATCCTTAATGGCTTAATTGGGTAAAATACCGTTTATGAAAACCATCCTTATCACCGGCGGTGCCGGTTTCATCGGCTCTGCCGTTGTGCGCCAATTCATCCGTGACACCGACCACCGCGTGGTCAACGTCGATAAACTCACCTACGCGGGCAATCTGCAGTCGCTCGCATCCGTCTCCGATGATCCGCGCTACCGCTTTGAACAAGTGGACATATGCGATGCCACCGAGGTTGCGCGCGTGCTCCGCGAACACCAGCCAGATGCCATAATGCACCTGGCGGCCGAATCGCATGTGGACCGCTCCATTACGGGACCGGCAGATTTCATCCAAACCAACATCGTCGGTACTTACACCCTGCTTGAAGCGGCACGCACCCACTGGAACGGGCTGGATGTGCCGCGCAAAGCCGCTTTCCGGTTCCACCATATATCCACCGACGAGGTGTATGGCAGTCTGGGCGACGAGGGGCTCTTCACCGAAAATACCGCTTACGAACCCAACTCACCTTATTCCGCCAGCAAGGCAGCGAGCGACCATCTGGTGCGTGCCTGGCATCATACTTACGGCCTGCCGGTGGTTACGACCAACTGCTCGAACAACTACGGACCGTATCACTTTCCCGAGAAACTCATCCCGCTGGTGATCCTGAATGCCGTCAACGGCAAGCCGCTGCCGATCTATGGCAAGGGGGACAACGTCCGTGACTGGCTGTACGTCGATGACCACGCGCGCGCGCTGCGCCTGGTGCTGGAACGCGGCACACCGGGCGAGACCTACAACATCGGCGGCTGGAATGAAAAGACCAATCTGGAAGTAGTTCAAGCCATCTGCACCATTCTGGATGAGTTGCACCCGCAAGGTGCGCCGCATACAAAACTTATTACCTATGTTGCCGACCGCCCCGGACATGATCAACGCTATGCCATCGACGCAACCAGGATCGCCAAGGAATTGGGCTGGAAACCCGTGGAAACTTTCGAGAGCGGACTACGCAAAACGGTCGAGTGGTATCTGACCAATTCCGGCTGGGTGCAGGGGGTGACCAGCGGTGAATATCAGCATTGGATGCAAAAGAACTACACCAACAGGAGCGCGTCATGAAGGGCATCATCCTTGCCGGCGGATCCGGCACCCGTCTCTATCCGGTGACGCTGCCGGTTTCCAAGCAACTGCTGCCGATTTACGACAAGCCGATGATCTATTACCCGTTGACCACGCTGATGCTGGCGGGGATTCGCGACATCCTCGTCATTTCCACACCACAGGACACGCCGCGCTTCGAGCAACTGCTCGGCGATGGCCGGCAATGGGGAATCAATCTTTCCTATGCGGTGCAGCCCTCACCGGACGGTCTGGCCCAAGCCTTCATCATCGGTGAGTCATTCATAGGTAACCACAGTTGCGCGCTGGTACTGGGTGACAACATCTTCTACGGCCATGGTCTGGAAACGATGATGGAGGCATCAGCAGCCAAGCGAGAAGGCGGCACGGTGTTCGCCTATCGCGTGACCGATCCGGAACGCTACGGCGTGGTTGATTTCGATGCCAACGGCCATGCCTTGAGCATCGAAGAAAAGCCGCTTGTACCCAAATCCAACTACGCGGTCACCGGCCTGTATTTTTACGATAACGAAGTGGTCAATATCGCCAAGTCGATCAAGCCTTCACACCGCGGCGAGTTGGAGATCACCACCGTCAACCAGATTTATCTGGAGCGCGGCAAGCTGGATGTACAGGTGATGGGAAGAGGCAGTGCCTGGCTGGACACTGGCACCCACGACTCCTTGCTGGATGCTTCGCTTTTCATCCAGACGCTTGAAAAACGCCAAGGACTGAAAATTGCCTGCCCGGAGGAGATTGCTTTCCGGCGCGACTACATTTCGCGCGGACAATTGGAGGCACTGGCGCAACCCCTGGCGAAGAACAGCTACGGTCAGTATCTGCTCGCTATGCTGCAAGAGAAATTCTGACATGCAGGCGATTCCTTCTTCGATTCCTGACGTACTGATCCTCGAACCAAAAGTCTTCGGCGATGCGCGCGGTTTTTTCTATGAGAGTTTCAATGCCAGGCGATTCGCCGAACTGACCGGGGTCAGTGCTTCTTTCGTGCAGGACAACCACTCCAAATCCGCGCGCCACGTGTTGCGCGGCCTGCATTACCAGATCAAACAACCGCAAGGCAAACTGGTGCGTGCCGTAGTGGGCGAGGTGCTCGATGTCGCGGTAGATATTCGCCGCAGTTCGCCCACCTTTGGTCAGGTCGAAACGATCATCCTGAGCGCGGAGAACAAACGCATGCTGTGGATTCCGCCCGGCTTCGCGCACGGCTTCGTCGTATTGAGCGAGACTGCCGAATTCCTGTACAAGACTACCGATTATTGGGCACCGGAACATGAACGCTCTTTGCTGTGGAACGACCCTGCACTCGGTATCGACTGGCAATTGAACGGGGCGGCTCCCCTGCTTGCCGCCAAAGATCAGGCCGGGAAACTGTTAAAAGATGCCGAGGTCTTTGCGTGAGTAGAATCCTCCTCACCGGCGTCAACGGTCAGCTCGGCTGGGAATTGCAGCGAACGCTTGCGCCGCTCGGAAACGTCGTGACGCTCAACCGTGCGCAACTCGATTTGAGTCAGCCCGATGTTATTCGCCAGGCCGTGCGCAAACATCGCCCGGACATAATCGTCAACCCTGCGGCCTACACCGCGGTGGATAAGGCCGAAGCTGAACCTGAACTGGCACAGGCGATCAACGGTATCGCGCCGGGCATACTGGCGGAAGAGGCTCGACAACTGGGTGCATTACTGGTGCACTACTCTACCGATTACGTGTTCGACGGCAGCCAGACCGCGCCTTACACCGAAGACGACCCGCCCAACCCGCAAAGTGTCTATGGCCAGAGCAAGCTGGCCGGCGAAAACGCGATCCGCGCAGTGGATGGCAAACATCTCATCCTGCGCACCAGCTGGGTCTATGGCGTGCACGGTGGCAATTTCGTGAAGACGGTGTTGCGGCTGGCCGGGGAGCGCGACGAGTTGCGCATCGTCGCCGACCAGTTCGGTGCACCGACGTGGGCACGCTTGCTGGCAAATTCCACCGCACGAATAGTGGAGGGTTGGCAAAACAATGAGTTTGGTGAGGCTCAATCAGGTTTGTATCACCTGACCGCGGGCGGCCGCACCAGCTGGCATCATTACGCCGAGGAGATTGTACGTCTGGCAAAGCAACATGATCCGGCACTGCGCAACAAGCCGTTGACCATCCACGGCATCGCCACCCATGAATATCCGGTCGCGGCCAAACGCCCCGCCAATTCGATGCTGGCGACCGACAAGATTCTCAGCACCTTCGGTCTTGATCTGCCCCTATGGCAGGACGATCTGGCGGAATGTATGCAGGAGATATACCGCGATCCGACGGGCTGATGCCCACAAGGGGCAGGCCGTAACTGCACGGGGTTAATGCCCCTGCATCACACGCACAGCCCGACCCACTCTTTCAGTGCAATGCCTGGTTGACCCGCTCCAGATCGGCTTCGAGCAGATTACCTGCCGCTGCCTTCAGGCGCAGATGGCTGACCAGATAGTTGTACTGTGACTGATACAGGTCGCGTTGGGTGGCAAACAATTGCTGTTGCGCATTGAGCACGTCGAGGCTGGTACGCACACCGACTTCCTGCCCCAGCTTGCTCGCCTCGAGTAGACTTTCGCTGGATTTGAATGCCTGTTGCAATGCCTGTACCTGCGCGATCCCAGTAGCAACTCCGAGGTAAGCCTGACGCGCTTGCCAAGCGACATTGCGCCGTGCATTCTCCAGGTCCTGTTTGGCTTTTTCACGATTGGCATCGGCTTCGCGCCATTTCGATTGGGTCGCTCCGCCCTGAAACAACGGCATATTGAGCTGTACCCCGACTGAAGTGCTGCGCGTGTCGCCGCATACACCAAAGCTGCATCCAGCGTTCTTGGCGTAGTTCCCCACCAGATCGACCGTCGGCAAATGTCCACCGCGAGTGCGCGCCACCTCCTCCTCGGCCAGTTGCAAAGCAGCTTCGGCGATGATGACCTGCACGTTGCTGCGTTGCGCGTCATCCACCCATTTCTGCACATCTGCCGGATCTGGCGTGACCGGGTTGAATCCGGCACCAAGTATATTCAGAGATGGCATATCGGCGTTGATGAGTTGCTGCAGGTCGCGCCGCTTCAATTCCAGATCGTTCGCCGCGGCCAGTTCCTGCGCCAGCGTCAGATCGTAGCGCGCCTGTGCTTCGTAAGTATCAGTGATGGTGGAAGTGCCCACCTCGAAATTCCGCTTCGCCTGTTCCAGTTGCTGGGCGATGGCCGCTTTCTGGGCAGCGGTCAGCTGCACGGTGTCCTGCGCGATCAGCACATCGAAATAGGCTTGGGCGCTGCGTAAAATGACGTCCTGTTGTGCACCCTTGAATTGCGCTTCGGTGATGGCCACTTGCAGTTCGGACTGGTTGTAGGCTGCCCAATTCTGTTCACGGAACAGCGGTTGCACCACGTTCACGCCGTAGCCATTACTGTTGTACTTCTGGTTAAAAGTGGGCGCGCTTACATCATTGTAGGTGGTGTTCGCATTCAGATTGACGCTGGGTAACAGCAGGGCACGCCCCTGCGTCAGCTTCTCCTGGCCGGCAAGATGGGCGGCACGGGCAGCGGCAAATACCGCATCCTGGCTCTGTGCGGCGCGGTAGATGTCGATCAGGTCAGCAGCCTGTACCGGTGCGGCCAGGCTGGCGGCCAGCAGGAGAATCGGGGTGGTTCGGATGTATTTCATGGGGACTCCAGATATTAGTATTTGCTAATATTATAGCTTAAGCACAAGGACAGGCAAACTGCCCTGTTGCAATCGCCGTGGTTAAAACACGAAGCGTTCTGGTTGCAGCGCGTTGCGCAACGGGGCGACATTGGTTTCGAACAGGGTGCGCGTCTCGAATGTATTCGCCGCCGTACGGGTAATGATTTGCGCCTGCATCGCGGGTGCATCACCGACGATGGCAAACAGCCGCCCGCCCACCTTGAGTTGCTGCTTGTACGCCGGAGGCAACATGGGTGTGGAGCCGGTCAGCACGATTGCGTCGTATTCGGCCTCGCCCCAATGCTGGGCCGCATCGCCGATTTGCAGATTGACGTTATTGATGTTGTGCGTCGCCAGGTTTCGGCTGGCCTGGGCGTTCAATTCCGGCTCGATTTCTACGCTGGTAACCTGCGCCGCCATCCGCGCCAGCAAGGCAGTCAAATAGCCGCTGCCGCTGCCGACTTCCAGCACGCTGTCGGTCGCTTGCAGACCCAGCGCCTGCACGGCGCGCGCCTCAAGTTTCGGTTGCCACATCGACGCCCCATACCCCAGCGGGATCTCGCTATCAACGAAGGCGAGCGCACGGCTTGCAGGCGGCACAAACTGTTCGCGCCGCATCACTTTCAGCAATTCCAGCACGTGGGGGTCGAGCACATCCCACGGACGGATCTGCTGCTCGATCATATTGAAACGTGCTTGCTCCAGATTCATGAATCTCTCCTCGTATGCTGCATGGTTGTTCGTTCAATCACGCGGGAGTATAGCAACAGCACCCCCCGCCCTCAACTTGCCGGATGCCCGGCGCAGTTTGCCAAAGGCAGTGCGCAGCCATTCGATGCCGTCGTCGACATAGGTGAACACCACCGGGATCACCAGTAAACTAAGGAAGGTCGAGGTGATCAGGCCGCCTATCACCACAATCGCCATCGGTGAACGGAAGCTGCCGTCGCCGGTGCCGAGATTGAGCGCGACCGGCAACATGCCCGCACCCATCGCCAAGGTGGTCATCACGATAGGACGCACGCGTTTGCGGCAGGCATCGAGCAGCGCTTCCAAGCGGTTCATGCCGCGCTCGCGCCGCGACACAATGGCGTATTCCACCAGCAGGATCGAGTTCTTGGTGGCGATGCCCATCAGCATGATGAGGCCGATCATCGACGGCATCGAGATCGCGCTGCGCGTCAGGAACAGGGCAAGGAACGCGCCGGGAACGGACAGGATCAGCGCCCACAGAATGGTGGCAGGCTGCATGAAATCCTTGAACAGCAGCACCAGCACGATATAGATGCACATCACGCCGGTGAACATGGCCAGGCTGAAACTGGCGAACAGTTCGTTCATTGCCTCAGCATCGCCGATGGCGGCCATCTCCACTCCGTCCGGCATATTCCTGATCGCAGGCAAGGCATTCACTGCCGCCTGTACCTTCCCCAGCGGCTGCCCGGCCAGCTCGATCTCGAAGGTGATGTTGCGTTGCCGGTCATAGCGGTCGATCTGCGCCGGCCCGCTTTCCATGCTCAAGGTCGCCACGTTGCCCAGCATCACCGGCCCATGTGCCCCGGATACTACCAGGCGCGCCAGCAACGCCAAATCCTGCCGCGCAGAATCGGGTAATTTGACGATGATGGGCAGTTGCCGATCCGGTAGATTGAGCTTGGCCAGTGTCTGGTCGTAATCACCATTGGTCGCCACGCGCAGGGTTTCGGCAATTGCCGTCGTCGTGACGCCGAGGTCAGCCGCGCGCGCGAAGTCGGGACGTACCACGATCTCGGGACGCAGGATGCTGGAATTGGACACCACAGTGCCGATGCCGGGGATGGTGCGCAACTCCTGCCCGACCTGCAGCGCGTGCGCAGCCAGCAACTCGTGGTTCTCGCTGGTCAGCACCAGTTGGTGCTTGTCCGATGCCGACCCGAGGCCGACCTTGACCCGCACTCCGGGCAGAATCGTCAACGCCTCGCGCAGTTCGTCCTCAATCAATTGCTTGCTCTGACGTTGCGCACGCGGCTTGAGCTGGATCGACAAAGAGGCCTTCCGTGCTTCTGCCGCTCCGGTCGGCTCGAAAGCGTTACCACCCGAGGCGCCGCCGCCGATGGCGGTATAGACCAGCACCACGTTGGGATTGCGCATCACGATTTCGCGCGCATGCTCGGCCAGCACGTAGGTCTGCTCGAACTTGCTGCCTGGCGGCAGGGTCAGCGAAACCTGGGTTTGCGAACGGTCATCCTTTGGCTGGAAGGCGGTGGGCAGCAGTGCGGCGAGATAGAACGAGCCAAAGAAGAACGCGGCGGTGGCCAGCAACGTGGCCTTGCGGTGATGCAGGCACCATTGCGCCCATTTGAGATAGATCGCTATCCATCCGGGCGTTGCGTGTTTGACCCGGGGCAGCAGGAAATAGGCCGACATCATCGGTGTCAGCAAACGTGCCACCGCCAGTGAAAACAGCACCGCCACCGCTGCCGTCCAGCCGAACTGCACAAAAAAACGCCCCGGGATGCCGCTCATGAAAGCGGTCGGCAGGAACACCGCAACCAGGGTGAAGGTGGTGGCGATCACCGCCATGCCGATCTCGTCTGCCGCCTCCATCGCCGCCTGATAGGGCGTCTTGCCCATTTCCAGATGACGCATGATGTTCTCGATCTCGACGATAGCATCGTCCACCAGCACACCGACCACCAGTGACAACGCGAGCAGGGTCACCATGTTGATGGTGAAACCGAACAGATACATCAGGGCAAAAGTGGGAATGATGGCCAGTGGCAAGGCGGTGGCGGCAACAATGGTGGCGCGTGTGTTGCGCAGGAAGAAGATCACCACAATCACCGCCAGTAACGCACCCTCGAACAGCATCTCCATCGAGCCCTGATAGGTTTCATAAACGGCGTCCACGTTGTCGAAAACGCGTTCGGTCTCGATGTCAGGCCGCGTTTTATTCAATCCTTGCAGTGCGCTTGCCACACCTTCAGCCACCGCCACATCACCGGCCCCGAGCGAGCGGACGATCTCGAAGCCGACCACCGGTTTGCGTTGTGCAAGGCCGCCGAGCGCCGCTCGGCGATGGTGTCGCTGACATTCGCCACCTGCGCCAGGCGCACGCTTCGCCCGTCCTTCAGGGCGATCTCGATCTGCGCCAGTTCGGCGGCCGTCTTCACCGTTGCCAGCGTACGCACCGATTGTTCCAGCCCGCCCAGGTCGGTGCGTCCGCCGGGTGCTTCCTGTTGGATCTCCCGCAGGCGCGAGGAAACCTCAGCAGCACCCAGATTCAATGCCAACATTTTAAGCGGGTCGAGTTCGACCCGCACCTGACGCGTTACGCCGCCGACCCGATTGACCGCCCCCACACCTTTTACACCCAGCAATAGTTTGGCGATGTTGTTGTCCACATACCAGGACAGTTCTTCCTCGCTCATGCCGGGCGCGGTGATGGCATATGTCAGCAGCGGCTTGCCGCTTAATTCCACCTTGTTGATGACCGGGTCCAGCATCTCACGCGGCAGATCACCTCGGATGCGTGACACGTTGGAGCGCACATCCTCCAGCGCCTCGCGCGAATCGCGCTCCAGCCTGAACTCGGCCGAGATGATTGCGGTACCGTCTTTTACTTGGCTATAGATATGCTTCAAACCCTGGGCACTGGCCAGCGCGTTCTCGATCTTGCGCGCCACCTCCGCCTCCATCTGGTCGGGCGAAGCGCCGGGCAACGAAGCCGTCACCGTTATCATCGGCAGGTCGATGTCGGGGAATAACTGGATCTTCATCGCCTTGAACGCCGCCAGACCCACGAAGGTAAGCAACGCGAAGCCAAGCAGTGCGGGGATGGGGTTGCGGATGGACCAGGATGAAACATTCATGTGATTACGCTCACTTTACGACTTGAACCCTGTCGCCGTCGGTCAGAAACGGTCCGCCGCTTTCCACCACGGACTCATTCGGCTGCAGGCCCTGTTTGATTTCGACCTTGATGCCGTTGCGTTGCCCGATCTGCACCGGACGCTCATGCACCCGCCCCGTCGCATCCACCACCAGTACGAAGGTCAGATCGCCGCGCTGCATGACGGCGGTCGGCGGCAACCAGCGCACCTTGCGCTCGCCACTGATATCGAACGTCCCGCGTGCAAAGGCACCGGCGATGATGTTGCGGCTATCGTCGAGGCGGATCAGGGCGTGGCCGAAGCGCGTCTGCATCTCCACCTTGGGCGAGATGGCGCGTACGCTGCCTTGCACTGTTCTGCCGCCGCTCAAGGTGATCGTGGCGCGCATGCCACGGCGCAGGCGCATCAATTCCTCTGCAGTCAATTCCGCCCACCACTCCAGCCGACCCTGGCGGATCAGGCGGAATAATTCGGTTCCGGCCTGCGGCATGGAGCCGACGCTCGCGCTGACGGATGAGATGACACCATCGTCCGGCGCCACGATCTTGCTTTGCGGCAGACCATCGCCCGCCGGACGCAGCGCATTGTCCAGCGTCGCCAGCACATCACCGCGCTGTACGCGGTCGCCGATACTCACCTTCACGTCGGCGATGCGCACCCCCTGCAACTGCGCGCCGATAATCGCTTCCTGCCAGGGCAGAATACTGCCGTTGGCAGCCAGTGTCTCCGACCATTTGTCTTCGCGCAGCTGCGTGGTGCGCACCGTCAATGCCGGACGGCTGACCACCTCCGCAGCGGGTGCCGCCACGCTGTGTCGATTCATCAGCCAGACAACCCCGCCCGCAAGCAGCATTGCCCCCAGCAAAATGCGAAGGAGGTTCGGTTTAAGTTTAGAGGCGGGTGTGCTCATGCTGTTTTCTCTGGATTGATCAGTTTGGTGAATGTCACCCATGGCGGTGAACGCGGACGCCGTTAATCAGCACTTCTGCGTAATCGACCAGCCTTGCCACCATCGCCTCGCGTGCCGCCACGCCCTTGACCAGTTGCGGCGCAAGATTTTCCACTGCACTGCGCCCACCGTGAAAATAAACGGTGGCCAGACCAGCCAGACAGAAACACAGGCGGTCCACCTCGTCGTCGGCAGTTGTGAGGCCGAATTCCCGGCACAGGATTGATTGCATTTTTTCGTGATTGGCGCGGTAAGCCTGCACCATCGCATCATCCAGGACGCCGCTAGGCTCGGCTTCCTCCCGCACATGCAGGCGCATGAACTGGCGCAGCATCGGATCCTCGTCTGCAGTTGGCGGGAACAGCCAAGTGTAAAACGCATGCAAACCCTCGCGCAGAGTCACCCGCGCCAGATCGAGCGAGACGAAGCCGTTGCATTCATTGAGGAAGGGAAGTTGAAACACGGCACGGTAGAGTGCCGCCTTGTCGCCAAAGTGATAATGGATCGCCGCCAGATTGACCTCGGCACGGCGCGCGATCTCGCGTGTCGTCGCAGCGCGATAGCCGGATTCGGCGAACACCTCGGTCGCCGCCTGCAACAGGCGCCAGCGTGTTTCTTCCTGCGAGGCGGGCGGATGCCCGAGCAGGCGCTGCGCCATGTTGACCAGAGGGCAATTCGACTTTGTGTTGGTGTTCAAGCGGGCTCCGACAGCGGAAACGGGGGCGCCACCTTAATCGACGCCCAAAATTAAGTCAAACGACTTAATCGTTTGACTGATTTTGAATCAGGCGACAACGCGATCCTGATAGACCTCGATGAGTATCTCGACAAAACGCTGTGCCTGCGGCGACAGGAATTTGCCCTTGCGCAGCACCAGCCCGTAGTCACGTCGCGGGAAATACTCCTTGAGCGGAATCCGTTCCAGCTTCTCGCATCCGGTGAGACAGATATCGGTCACGATGGAGATGCCCATGCCCATCTCCACATATTTCTTGATTACTTCCCAACCACCCGCTTCGAGCGTGACCCGGAACGACAGGTTGTGCTGCTGGAACACGTACTTGACCATGCCCCACGTAGAAAGATGGCGCGGCGGCAGGATCAGGCCGTACTGGCTGATGTGTTCGAGTGTGACATTCTTCATTTTTGCCAGCGCATGGCCGGGCGGTACGATCAATACCGGATCATAGGTAACGACCGGCTGATAGGAGATGTCGTCCGGCACTTCCAGCATGGAGCCGACGGCAAAATCGATCTCATCCGCCTTGAGCATCTTGAGCCCGTCACGCCCGGTTACATTGAACAGGCGCACGTGCACGCCGGGATAGGCTTTGACGAAACGACTAACCGCTTCCGGCAGGATGTAGAGAATGGTTGATTCTCCCGCGCCTATGTTGAGCTCACCGGATTCCAGACGCCCATGCTGTGCCACGAAATTGGTTTGCAGGTCGTCTATACCGCGCACCAGCGGTTCTGCCAGTGCGTAAAGCGCCTCGCCATCCGGGGTCAGGCGCATCGTCGGTCCGTGGCGCTCGAACAGAGTGGTGCTCAACTCTCTTTCCAGCGCCTGCACTTGCAGGGTGATCGACGGCTGGCTGAGAAACAACTTCTCTGCCGCCAGCGTCACACTGCCGCAACGCACCACCTGACAAAAGGCACGCATCTGCTTGAGCCGGTTGTTCTTGTAGTACGCCTGTTTGTCTGTCGGCATTTACCCCTCCTCACACCCGGTTCTCGCAATTACTAATAATTAAAATTGAAATAATTGATTCCCAAAATGATTGTAACTTCAATAACCTTGCACACACAAAAATAAGTTGGACGAGTGTCGCGCTCATTTCAACCGGGGAGAAGCATCATGGAAACACTGCACAATGTTCTATTGGCGGGCGCATTCATGGCTGCACTGGGCGGCGCGCTGGCGCTGTTTCTGGCGATCGCCAGCAAGCGCCTGTATGTCTTTGAAGACCCCCGCATCAACGCTGTCGAAGACATGCTGCCACACTCCAACTGCGGCGCCTGCGGCACCGCCGGCTGCCGCAACTTCGCCGAGCAGGTAGTCGAAGGCAAACTCGAGCCCGCCCGCTGTACCGTCAACCAGCCCGAGCAGAACCTGTCCATCGCCGAGATGCTCGGCATCACCTTGGGTGACGTGGAGAAACGCGTCGCCCGTCTGGCCTGCGCCGGGGGGCACCATGTCGCCAAGATCCGCGCCGAGTATGTCGGTCACGCTTCCTGCCGTTCCGCCGCAATCGCCGGGGGCGGTGGCAAAGCCTGTACTTGGGGCTGCCTCGGCATCGGGGACTGCGCCGACGTGTGCGACTTCGATGCCATCACAATGGACCAGTACGGCCTGCCGCACGTCATTGTCGATAAGTGCACCGCCTGCGGCGACTGTGTGGATATCTGCCCGAAACAATTGTTCTCGCTGCAACCCATATCACGCAAGCTGTGGATGGCGTGCCGCAACGAAGCCGATCCACTGGCCGCCGAAGCAGTATGTGAAGTGGCCTGCACCGCCTGCGGCAAGTGTGTGGTGGATAGCGCCACCGGTCTGATCGAACTCAAGAACAATCTGGCGGTGATCGACTACGACCTGAACGAGCAGGCCGACCGCCACGCCATCGAGCGTTGCCCCACCGGCGCCATCGTCTGGCTCGAAGGCGAGCGTATCGACAAGGGGCATGCCGCCAAAAAGATCATCCGTATCAAACCACTGCCTGTCATGGCAGAAGCCTGACCTGAAACATCAAGGAGACCTGCCATGCTGAACAAGATCAAACAATTCAAGTTGCTGGACGCCATTACCGGTGCCGAGCAACAAACCGAATTCAAATATCCCGGGGTGCGCGACGCCATCGACGGCAACACCGCCGTCATCATGGTGGAGCGCGAAGCCTCGGATGGCGCAGGCGCCTATCCGATCACGCCTTCAACCCAGATGGGCGAATACTGGGCGGAAGCGGTAGCTGCAGGTCACGTGAACACGGCAGGCAGACCGCTGATCTTCATCGAACCGGAGTCGGAACACGCCGCCGCCGGGGTGACCGCCGGGTTGTCCATGACCGGCATGCGCGCAGTCAACTTCACTTCCTCGCAAGGCATGGCCTTCATGCACGAATCACTGTACGCCGCCGTCGGCAAGCGCCTGCCGTACGTGCTTAACGTTGGCTGCCGCGCCATTACCAAGAACTCGCTAAACGTGCATTGCGCGCACGACGATTACCACTGCGTCGACGACACCGGTTTCATTCAGGTGATGGCGAAGAATGCGCAGGAAGCGGCCGACCTCAACCTGATCGGGCGCAAGACGGCCGAACTGTCATTGACCCCGGCGATAGTGGCACAGGACGGCTTCCTCACCACGCATCTGATCGAGCCGGTGCTGGTGCCGGAGCGGGGATTGGTGGATGAGTTCCTCGGCCACGCGGATGACATCATCGACACCCCCACCCCGGCGCAGCGCATCCTCTACGGCGACACCCGCCGTCGCGTGCCGCAACTGTGGGATGTGGACAATCCGGTGCAATCCGGCGTGGTGACGAATCAGGATGGCTATATGCAGGCGGTCGCGGCACAGCGCCCCTACTTTTTCCAGCACATCCCGCAACTGCTGGAACAGAGCATGGCAGAGTTCTACCAACTCACCGGGCGGCACTATCAGCGCATCGATCCCTACCGCTGTGACGATGCCGATTATCTCATCGTCGGCCAGGGCAGCATGACGGTGCAGGCGGCGGCGGTCGCAGACTGGTTGCGCGAAAACCGCAAGATCAAGATCGGTGTGGTCAATCTCACCCTGTTCCGTCCCTTCCCCGGCGATTTGCTGGGCAAGCTGCTTAAAGGCAAAAAAGGGGTGGCAGTGCTGGAGCGTACCGACCAGCCGCTGGCGGAGGATCTGCCGCTGATGCGTGAAGTGCGTGCCACCGTCACCAAGTGTATCGAGAACGGCCGCGACAATTCCTATCCGGAGTATGCAAACTACGCCAGCGCAAAGGATATGCCGTCGCTGTATTCCGGCTGCTACGGTCTGGGTTCGCGCGACCTGCAACCGGAGGGGCTGATCGCCGCAGTGGAAAATATGCTGCCGGGTGCCGCCCAACGCAAGTTCTATTACCTGTCGGTGGATTTCGTGCGCGACGAATCGGCCACGCCGAAACAGGAGTTCCGCCAGCAGGAATTACAGGCTGCCTATCCGCGCATCAAGGAAATGGCGCTGCGCGGCTCGGAGAACCCCAACCTGATGCCCAAGGGCGCAATCGCGGTGCGCATGCACTCGATCGGCGGCTGGGGCGCGGTCACCACCGGCAAGAATCTGGCGATGACCCTGTTCGAATTACTCGGCTGGGACATCAAGGCCAACCCGAAATACGGTTCGGAGAAGAAAGGCCAGCCCACCACCTACTATCTGTCTGCCGCACCGGAACCGATCCGCATCAACTGCGAATACAGCAGTATCGACGTGGCGCTGTCGCCCGACCCGCAGGTATTCCTGCACACCAACGCACTGGCCGGGTTGAAAAAGAACGGCGTATTCATCATCCAGAGCAATCTCACCACTCCGGAAGCCGTGTGGGCCACCTTCCCCATTCACACCCAGAAATACATCGCGGATAACGAGATTCGTGTGTTCTATCTGGACGCATTCAAGATCGCACGCGAGGAGTCCTCCAACCCCGACCTGCAACTGCGCATGCAGGGCAACGCCTTCCAGGGTGCTTTCTTCCATGCCTCCGATGTCAAGGAACGCGCCGGGCTGACTGTCGAAAATCTGTTTACCGCCATCGAGAACCAGTTGGAAGCGAAGTTCGGCAATAAGGGCAAGCGCATCGTCGCGGATAATCTGCGCGTGGTGCGCCGCGGCTTCGAGGAAATCTACGAGATTCCCGCTGCCGCCAAACAGGTTGGCCAGCGCCAACACCTGCCGGTAGCCGCAGGATCAATGCCGGCGATGCTCAAACGTATCCCGGAAGGTGACGGCGGTATCACCGACATCCACCGTTTCTGGGAACAGACCGGCAGCTTCTATATGAAGGGGCAGGGCTCAGACAACCTGGTCGATCCCTTCATGGGTCTGGCGCTGATCCCGGCAGTCACCGGCGTATTTCGCGACATGACCCAGATCCGTTTCGAGCATCCTGAATGGATTGCAGAGAACTGCACCGCCTGTGGCGCGTGCTACACCCAGTGCCCTGATAACGCCATCCCCGGCCTGGTCTCGACCGCCAGCGACGTACTCAATACCGCGATCCAGAAGATCGAGATCGGCGGACGGCCGACACGCTTCCTGCGCAAATTCAGCCGCGCCATCGACAAGCAATTGCGCGGTACGCTGGAAAAAGACGGCCTCGATGTACACGCACTGTTGGGCCAGGCCATCACCGAAGCTTTCGCCGCCGACCCGACGCAGGGTGACGATCGTGGCCGTCTGGAAAAGGAGCTTGGTCTGTTGCGCGAAGTTTTGGGCGGCTTCAAGTTCGCCACCACCAAGCCCTACTGGAACCAGAAAGAAAAGAAACAGCCGGGCAGCGGCGGTCTGTTCTCCATCACCGTCAACCCCTACACCTGCAAAGGCTGCGCCGTGTGCGTGGATGTGTGCGACGACAATGCGTTGCGCATGGTCACGCAAACGACCGACAGCGTGGAAACCTTGCGCCGCGATTGGGACTTCTGGCAGGACCTGCCGACCACGCCGCCGCAGTACAACCGCATCGACGATTTGAATGAAAAGATCGGTGCGCTGGATACGCTGCTGCTCGACAAGAATAACTACAACTCGATGTCCAGCGGCGACGGTGCCTGTCTCGGTTGCGGCGAGAAGACCGCGATCCATCTGTTTACCAGCACCGTCACCGCACTGATGCAACCGCGCGTGCAGGCATTCGTGGGCAAGCTCGATGGCCTGATTGAAAAACTGGAGAACCATCTGCGCATGAAGCTGGCCGGCACCGTCAACCTGACAGATACGCAGGCCGTGCTCAAGGCGATGCAGGCACACCGCGGCGACGACCTGACCTTGGCCAACCTTTCCGCGACGCTGTCGCAGCATACCGGGGGTGAGCCGATCGATCAGGCATGGCTGGAACGGGTGACGCACCTGCTGGAGAAATTGAATGACCTGCGCTGGCGCTATATGGAAGGCAAGAACCACAAGGGCCGCGCGCACATGGGCATCATCAACTCCACCGGTTGCACCTCGGTGTGGGCTTCAACCTTCCCGTTCAACCCCTATCCCTTCCCGTGGACTTCGCACTTGTTCCAGGACTCGACTTCGGTCGCGATGGGCGTGTTCGAAGGGCACATGGCAAAAATGGTGGATGGTTTCAAGGCGGTGCGCATGGCCGAGATCGAACTGGCTGACGGTTATGATTCTGAAAAGCACGATGGCTTCTTCACTCATCTCAACTGGGAACAGTTGACCGACGAGGAGTGGCATCTGTGCCCACCGGTGGTGGCCGTGGGCGGCGACGGTGCGATGTACGACATCGGCTTCCAGAACCTGTCACGCATGCTGATGTCCGGTTTGCCGGTCAAGGTGATGGTGGTGGACACGCAGGTGTATTCCAATACCGGTGGCCAGGCCTGCACCTCCGGCTTCATCAGCCAGGTGGCGGACATGTCACCGTACGGCACGAAAGACCACGGCAAGACCGAGATCCGCAAGGAGATCAGCCTGATCGGCATGACCCACCGCAGCGCCTTCGTACTGCAGAGCAGCGTGGCACATCCGACCCACCTGATCGAGGGCTATATCGACGGCCTCAACAGCCGCCGCCCGGCGCTGTTCAACATCTACGCCGTGTGCCCGCCGGAGCAGGGTGTGGGCGACGACATGCTGACCAACCAGAGCAAGCTGGCGGTGGAATCGCGTGCTTACCCGCTGTTCCGCTATGACCCGGATGCCGGCGTAACTTTCTCCGAGTGCGTGACACTGGAAGGCAACCCGTCTCTCGACCGTGACTGGCTCGAATATAATCTGGATTATCTGGATGAAGCGGGTACGGTGCAGAAGATGACGCTGCCGCTGACTTTTGCCGATTTTGCACTGACCGAAGGCCGCTTCGCCAAACAATTCAAGAAAGCGCCGCCGGAAACCTGGAACGACGACATGGTGCTGTTGGCTGACTTTCTCAAGCTGTCCGCCGATGAACGTGAGGGCAAGTTCCCCTTCATCTGGGCGGTGGACAAAAAGCAAAGTCTGCTACGGGCGCTGGTATCGCAGGAAATGGTGAATGCCTGCATCGAACGGCTACAGCTCTGGCAACAAATGAAAGATGTTGCCGGACTGGATCGCCCGGCAGCAAATGAAGAAGAAGTGGCGGCACGAGTGCGCACCGAATTGTTGCAGCGCATCACGGACAGTCTCGGCAGTTCCGCTTCCGTCGCAACGCCCGGTGCAAGCTCTGCCAGCCCTGCCACCGCTCCAGCAACCGCCTTTGATGCGGTATGGATCGACACTCCGGAATGTACCGCATGCGACGAGTGCACCAATCTCAACCCAAAGATTTTTGCCTACAACGACCAGAACAAGGCCATCGTCATCAATCCGACAGCGGGAACCTTCCTCGATATCGTCAAGGCAGCGGAGAAATGCACCGCCGGTATCATTCACCCCGGTACGCCGTGGAACCCGAACGAGGCGAATCTGGATAAACTCGCCGCGCGGGCGGCAAGGTTCAACTGAATAAATACAAAGCGCTGCTTTTTTGTGGGTCGGGTTTCACCCAAAGGGTGCGAGAACCCCTGCGGGGTAACCCGGCATACCGGACTGAAGTCCGACCCACAAAACGGGTGGTGAAGTTCAACCAAACGGAATATGACGACGATCATGCGTCTGATGTTTTTAAGTGAAGCGGGCAATACAAAGGGCGGGCTTCTCTCCCCTGCGTGCTCTGCGCATCCCTCCTTGGCGGAAGGCTTTGCTGCCTCCCCCTTGCTCGCTTCACTTTTTTCTGCCTTCCGCCGTGCCACCTTCGCGCACGGTATCCATCCTGCTTCACACAAGAACGCGCTGGCGCAGCCGATCCGGCGCATGCCATTCCCGCGCAAGCTGATATTGCCGCTGGCTCAGCACATCGGCAAACCGGCCATCCCGTTGGTCACGGTCGGCCAGGAAGTGGTGCGCGGCCAACCCATCGCCAGTGCCAATGGGGCGATGTCGGCCCCCATTCACGCACCCGCCGATGGTGTGGTGGAAGCGATCACACTGATGCCGGGCGCACGCGGCGCGTGGACTCAATCCATCGTGTTGCGCGTATATGAAGCCTCGTCCCAGGAGGTGCGCTGGAGCAATCCGCAGGATGTCGACGCACTGGATCACGCACAGCTCATCGCCGCCATCCAGGACATCGGTATGGTCGGCCTCGGCGGCGCGACCTTCCCGAGCCACGCCAAACTGAATGTGACGGAAACGCAAAAGATTCATACCCTGATCGCCAACGGCTGCGAATGCGAGCCTTACCTCACCTGCGACTACAAGCTTATGCGCGAATGGCCGCGCGAGTTGGTGGCGGGCACCCGCATCGCGATGCGTGCGTGCGGGGCGGTACGTGCCATCATCGGCGTGGAAGACAACAAACTGGATGCACTGGAGGCCATCCGCCCGCACTTGCCACCAGACGGCAGCATCACGTTGCAGGCAGTGCAAACAAAATATCCGCAGGGCGCGGAGAAAATGCTGATCAAGTCTCTGCTCGGGCTGGATGTGCCGGCGGGTGGTCTGCCTTCGCAAGTCGGCGTGGTGGTGAATAACGTCGGCACGCTGGCCCTGCTCGGTCGCTTGTTGCCGCGCGGTGAAGGCTTGATCGAGCGCGTGGTGACCCTGGCCGGTCCCGGCATCAAGAAACCCGGCGACTACTGGATTCCGCTCGGCACCACCCTGCGCGACGTGCTGGAGTGGGCGGGCGACCCTGCATGCACCGAGCGCGAGATCATCCTCGGCGGGCCGATGATGGGACAGGCGGCGACTTCGCTCGATATTCCGGTAACCAAAGGTACGTCCGGCATTCTGGTGTTCGACCGGCACATGCTGCAATCGCTCAACCGTGACGAGTGGGCATGCATCCATTGCAGCGAGTGTGTCAACGTCTGTCCGATGGGATTGAACCCGACCCAGCTCGGCATGCTGGCAGCCAAGCGCGAGTACGACGAGATGGCGGAACGCTACCATCTGGGCGATTGCTTCGAATGCGGCTGTTGCAGTTACGTCTGCCCCTCGCACATTCCGCTGGTACAGCAGTTCCGCGCCGCCAAGGCATACCTGCGCGAAAGAAAACCGCTGTGAGTATCGAGCTGCACGCCTCGCCCCACGTGCACAGCGGCCGCGATGTACCGACCATCATGCGCCATGTGGTGTATGCACTGCTGCCGATTTGTGCTTTTTCGATCTGGCAATACGGGCTGTCGGCGATCGCGCTGATCGTCACCGTCACCCTGTCCTGCCTCGCCGCCGAGCGTATCGCCAATCATCTCTCAGGTACGGTGAACACCCTGTCCGACTGGAGCGCGACCATCACCGGCGTGTTGCTCGCACTCACGCTGCCCCCCGCGTTCCCACTCTGGATGGGCGTTGTGGCTGGCTTCACCGCAATCTGGCTGGGCAAGTCGCTGTTCGGCGGACTGGGGCACAATCCGTTCAACCCGGCACTGGTCGGCCGTGCGTTCGTGCAGGCTTCCTTTCCTTCCGCCATCTCCACCTGGGCACCGGCCTTCGCACCGCAACGCTTTACCGAATTCATTCCCTCCACGCTGACCCTGCCGCTGATGCAACCGAACGACCTCAGCGCCTGGATCGCGTCGGCGACTGTGGATGGGTTCACCGGTGCAACGCCGCTGGCACGCTGGAAGTTCGAATATTTTGTTTATCCGGTGGAAGACCTGTTGACCGGCATGTCGAGTTCTTCGGCGGGCGAATCCTCGACCCTGCTGTTGCTATTGTGCGGTTTGTATCTGATTGCGCGCCGCTTCATGGACTGGCGCATACCGGTGGCCGTCATCGGCAGTGCGCTGTTGCTCGCCCTGGCCTTTCACCAGATCGATCCCAAAGCCTACCCGCCGGCACATCTGGTACTGCTTTCAGGTGGTCTGGTACTGGGTGCGCTGTTCATGGCGACCGACATGGCCACCTCGCCGGTGACGCCGCGCGCGGTATGGGTGTACGGGATACTGATCGGTACGGTGACCATCGTCATCCGTTATTACGGCGGCCTCACCGAAGGAGTGATGTACGCCATTCTATTCGGCAATGCCGCCGCACCCCTGCTGGATAAATACCTGCAACCCAAGGTGTTCGGAGCGCAACGAAAATGACCGGCACCGACCAACCCATCGCCAGCCCGCCACCCGTGGACGTTACGTCGGGGGCACGTCTGGTCGCCACGCTGGGACTGGTCACCACCCTGTGCGGCGCACTGATTGTGGCCGTATGGCAGATCACCCTGCCCGCCATTGCGGCCAATAAGAAGATCGTGCTGGAACGCGCGGTACGGGCGCTGGTGCCGGATGCGGCAAATATCATCGACTTCGATGCAACCCCACTCGGCATCCATCGTGCCAGCGGCGATGCAACACCCGGCGCAATACGTTTTCATGCTGCTTACGACGCAAAAGGTGAATTGCAGGCGATTGCCGCCGAAGGGGCTGCGCGAGGCTATACCGACACGGTGCGGGTGTTGTACGGTTATCGCCCGGCCTGCGAATGTGTTTTCGGCATGAAAGTGATACAGATGAAAGAGACGCCGGGTATCGGCGACAATGTCGCAACCGATCCCGACTTTTTGGCCAATTTCAGCAGTCTGGATCTTTCGCTGGCCGAAGATCTGCAGGCACTGGCACACGCCGTGCGCGGAGTGAAACACGGCACCAAACGCTTTGCGTGGGAGATCGATGCCATCTCCGGCGCGACCATCACCTCCAAGGCAATCGGACGCGGCATCAACGACAGTGCACAAAAATTGTTACCGCAACTGCTGCGCCATCTGGAAGAGATAAAACGCGAGGGAGTCGCGCAATGAGCACGAACACAAAACAGCCTTCCAACACGGAACAGTTTCTCGAAGGCATCTGGCGCCAGAATCCGGTGTTCGTGATGGTGCTCGGCATGTGTCCAACGCTGGCGGTGACCGTGTCCGGCTTCAACGCGCTGGGCATGGGTATAGCGACCGTGTTCGT
>JBAZFV010000004.1:0-54966 GCA_041653255.1 Sideroxydans sp.
CAGCTGCCAGGAAAGTTGCTGCCAAGAAACCGGTAGCGAAAAAGGCCGTGGCGAAGAAACCAGCTGCTAAAAAAGTTGCTGCCAAGAAACCGGCAGCGAAAAAGCCGGCCGCCAAAAAGGCTGCAGGCAAAGGCATTCTCGGCGCCTGAACTCGGTAGATTGGGGCGGGCGCCGGGTTGTTGCGTTTCGCCCTTTCTATCGTTCCCGTCTCGCGCGGGATCACTTCATCTCACGTGGTTAAGCTGCGTGGCGGTGGCGTCTCTTTCTCTATATCAATCTGACACAGTAGCTCAACTTGCCGTGTAATGAATGGCATCTTTCACCAGATTTGCTTTAGACCAGGAAGAGTGTCGCCAACCCCAGGAAAATGAAGAAACCACCACTGTCGGTAATTGCGGTAAGCATGACGCTGGCGCCGATTGCCGGGTCGCGTCCCAGTCGCTGCATCATGAGCGGGATGCCGATACCGACCATTGCTCCCAAGGTGAGATTGAGTAACATGGCGCTGGTCATCACCAGGCCGAGCGGTACGCTGTGATACAGAAAATAAGCGAACAGGCCTGCAATTCCCCCCCACACAATACCGTTTAACCCGCTGATAGCGAGTTCTTTCAGCATCAGACGTCGTGCGTTGTTCTGATTAATCTGGCCGAGTGCGAGTGAGCGGATGATGATGGTGGTGGTCTGGTTGGCAGAGTTGCCCGCGATGCCGGCAACAATCGGCATCAGGGTGGCGAGAGCGACCATTTGCACAATGGTTTCCTCGAACTTGCCAATCACGCGCGAGGCAAAGAAAGCGGTACATAGATTGAGCGCCAGCCAGACCCAGCGGTTCTGTGCTGATTTCCACACCGAGGCAAAAATATCTTCCTCTTCGCGCAAGCCGGCCTGATTCAGCAGGTCGATCTCAGATTCCTCGCGGATGTAATCCAGCACCACATTCACCGTGACCCGACCGAATAATTTTCCGTCTTCATTCACCACCGGTGCCGAAACAAGGTCGTAGCGTTCAAACGCTTGTGCGGCATGTTCTGCCTTGTCATCGGGATGGAGCTGGATGACATCGGCAATCATCAACTGGCTGACCACGGTTTCCGGTTCGTTGATAACAATCAGATTGATCGGAAGTACACCCTTGAAGCGTTCATTCCTGTCCACCACAAACACCTGGTCGGTGTGGTCGGGTAGCTCATCAAAACGGCGCAGATAGCGCGTCACCGTTTCCAGGGTGACATCTTCGCGCACATGCACTATGTTGAAATCCATCAGGGCGCCGACTGCATCTTCCGGATAGGACATCGCCGCGCGCAGCTGTTCGCGTTCCTCGATCGGCAGCGACTTGAATACATCGCGGATCACGTGATGCGGCAAGTCGGGTGCGAGATCGGCGATTTCGTCCGTGTCGAGTTGCTCGGCCGCTTCGCGCAGTTCGTCGCGGCTCATGTCGGCGATCAGCGATTCGCGCACCGAATCGGAAACTTCGATCAGAATCTCACCGTCACGATTGGCCTTGACCAGATTCCATACAAGCAGGCGCTGTTCGATCGGGAGCGCTTCCAGGATGTAGGCGATATCGGCGGTGTGCAGGCCTTCCAGTTTCTCGCTCAATTCCGCCAGATGGCGCTTGTGCAGCATCTTGTCGAGCAGTTCGTGGCGTTCTGCGCGTGGCAATTCCTGATTATGTACCACGGTTTCCAGCAACGCCTGCTTCTCCAGCAGGTGTTGCACCTGTCGGAGATAATCTTGCACGTTATCGGTAAATTGGTGTTCCGTGTTCTCGACCATGGTACGCCTCAAAATTGCGCGCTATTGTAAGGAAAATAACAGGCCGCCGTCAGGGTATCTCGGCGTCCGGCATGCGGTCGAGGATGATGAGGGTCTTGGCGAGCATGCCGGGCGCCTGGCGATGGCGGTCGTAATAGCGTGGATTAGGCACCATGGCAGCGAGACGCGCGGCTTGCTCGGCGGTGAGTTGAGAAGCCTTGACACCGAAGTAATGGCGAGCCGCGGCTTCCGCCCCGAACACGCCGTCGCCCCACTCGATCACATTCAGATATATCTCGAAGATGCGCCGCTTGTCCATCACTGCTTCCAGCATCAGGGTGATCAGCGTTTCTTCCGCCTTGCGCCACGGCGTGCGTTTGGTGGAGAGGAATAAATTCTTCGCCAGTTGCTGGCTGATGGTAGAGCCGCCTGCAACGATCTTCCCCTTCTTTTTATTCTTTGCGTAAGCTTTTTGGATACCTTCCCAATCGAAGCCGTCGTGATCGACAAATTTGGCATCCTCAGCTGCAATGAGCGCACGCTTGAGGTGGTTGGAAATATTGCCGTATAGCACCCATTTTTGCTTGAGCCCCGCATTGGGGTTCTTGTCCTGCATTACTTGCAGTCGATTCGCCATGAAGGAACTGCTCGCGGGATTGAACTTGATCCACCAGCATATATGTGCGAACAACCACAATTGGTAGAGCACCAGAACTGCGAATAGCAGCAGCACGATGCGCCAGAAAAGACTGCGCGGTAGCCGCATTATTTGCGCAGTATTTCGAGGACGGGTTTGGTGTCCGGGCGAACCTTGCGCCACAGTGCGAAGGCGGTGGCTGCCTGTTCCACCAGCATGCCCAGACCGTCGGCAACGATGGCTGCACCCTGTTGCCGGGCGAACGCCATGAAGGGTGTTTCCTTGCCGTACATCATGTCGTAGGCCAACGCGCCAGGCTTGAACAAACCCGGCGGCAATGGTGGTAGCTGGTCGGCCAGGCCGCTGGAGGTCGCATTGATGACAAGATCAAAGCTGCGTCCGGCCAAGTCTTCATAAGATTTGGCAAATACAGTTCCTGCGCCCTCGAACGGGGCAGCGAGTCTTTCCGCTTTTTCCAGGGTACGGTTGGCTATGATGATGCCGGCACCGGCATTGAACAGCGGCCACAGCACACCGGCCGCCGCGCCACCCGCGCCAAGTATCAGCGCATTCTTGAGAAAAAGCTTGTAGGCGATATTCTTCTCGATATCGGCGAGCAGTCCCACACCGTCGGTGTTGTCACCAAGAATCTCGTCACCTTCAAAGATCAGTGTGTTCACCGCATTGGCATCGTGCGCACGGCCACTACGTTGGGTCGCCAGTTGATAGGCATCGAACTTGAATGGCACAGTCACATTGCAACCCTTGTAGCCTTCCGCACGGAGCCGCGCGATGGTCGCGGCAAAGCCATCCGGCGGCGCTTCGATCGCCTCGTAACTCATGTCCTGTCCGGTTTGTTGCGCGAACAGGGTGTGGATCAGCGGCGACTTGCTGTGGGCGACAGGGTTGCCGATGACGGCGTATTTGTCGGTCATTTCTATTTGGATGGGTAAAAGTGCGCGGATTATAGCGGCTTAATCCGTACGTTTCAGTAACGCCGACAGCAGGCCGATCAACGCCATTGCCCACACGATGGCGACACCCGCTGGCAGGTCGATCCATACCGAGAGCAACAGCCCGCACGCATACCCGGCGATACCGATGCCAAAAGCGAATGCCACGCGGTATTGCTGTAATTTATACGTGGCGAGCGCGGGCACGATCAAGCTGGCGAACACCAGATAGATTCCGACCAACTGCACCGATGCGGTGATGGCGAGCGCGAACAGGGCGTAGAAGACGAAATGGTTTTGGCTATTCTGCAACCTGCGCCACACGAACAGTAGCACGGCACTGAGCACGGCTGTGCCGATAAGTTGCGTGTTGTTTACCCACAGAATCTGCCCGACCAGCAGGTCTTTCAGATGTTCGTCCGCATGCGCGTCGCGACTCATCAACAAGATGCCGAGGCTGGCCGCGAGGACGAAGGTCAAACCGATATATGCCTCCTTCACTTCGGCGGCGTTGCGCTCGATCCAGGCCAACAATGCGGCCCCACACAGGGCGCTGCTGGCCGCAATGAGCTGCACCAGCAGCGGTTTATCCGTGAGGTCGAGCAAGCCGGCGATGACCACACCTAGCCCTGCGATCTGCGCCACCGCCAGATCGGCGAAGATCACGCCACGTTGCAACACGCGTATGCCGAACGGGATGTGTGTGGCGAGCACCAACAGTCCGGCGATGAAGGCGGGAAGCAGGATGTCGAATTCGAGCACGTTCATTTCAGCCCCGCCAATAAGCGTGCCATCGTGTCATCAAACAAACCGTACAGATCCTTCGCCCGCTCGCTGCCACCCACGGTGTAGGGAAGTTCCACCGCAGCGATGTGCGCGCGTTCCGCGATCCATTCTGACGGGCGGGAATTTTGGTAAGCGGCACGCAACACCATTCTGACGGGACGGTGTTGCAGTGCATTCAACACCTGCGCCAGATGTGCGGCGCTCGGCTCCATGCCGGGCTTGGGTTCCAGTGCGACGATCTCATTCAATCCCAGCCAATTACTTAAGTAGGGGAATCCTTTGTGTTGCACCATGACGGCTACACCTTTGAGCGGCGCTGCCTGTTGTTCCCAGTCGCTGATCGCCGCACGCCATTTTTGATTGAAGGCGGCAAGGCGCTGTTGGTAATGCACGGCATTGCCAGGATCGAGTTGCGCCAGGCGTTGGCTCAATGCAGTGGCGACAGGCAGGAAATTACGCGGATCCGTTTGGATGTGCGGATTGCCCTGCGCGTGTACATCGCCATCGCCACGATCCAGACGTGCAGGCACTTCCAGCATGGTGACGAAATGCGCAGCTTCGAAATATCCATCGCCGCCGGGAAGAATTCTGTTGTTGCCGGACTCACGCAGTACCACGGGCAACCAGGCCACCTCCAGCTCCGCACCTGTGCACACCACCAGATTGGCGCGGCGTGCCTTGGCGATCAGGCTGGGACGCGCTTCGATGCGGTGCGGGTCTTGCAATGCGCCAGTGGCGGTGTAGAGGCTGACTTTGTCACCAGCCAATTCCTGCGTTAGCGCTGCCCATTCCGGTTCGCAGGCGAGCACGTTGAGGGCGGCGTGGGCTTGGCTGCTCAACAGCAGCAGCGAGATTGCGTAGACGATTTTCTTCATGATAAATCCTCATATTTATTGTGAGTTGCAGTTTATGGTGCGCGACGACGTGCCGCCGCCTTTGTCAGCGCAGACATGTCTGCGCACTCCGAATCAGTAGCTGTGCGCACCATGTGCGCCCAGGCTCATGATGTACTGCAGGAAGAATTGCTTATCGGACAAGCCTTGACGCGATTGGTCATCCACTACCTGGACGCGCAGGCGCGAAAATTCACTCGGACTAAAGTCCATCATAAAAGTGGCGCGTTTCGGGTGGTAGGCGTAGTCGCTGAGGACATTGCCGGCATTTGATGCACCGACTTGTGCGACACCCGGATCAAGACGGTCATATCGCAAACCTGCTCGCCAACGCGGCATGAATTGGTACACGCTCTGCAAGTAGAAGCCGCCATGGGCGACAGAGAAAGTGTCGGCAATGGCGGCACCCGCTGTGTTGTAAGTCAGTTCGCCGGTTTCTTTGCGCCGGAAATATTCGCCTTGTAATTTCACATAGCGGTTGTGCACGTTGCCATTGGGCGAATATTTCCACACGAAATCTAACCCGGCTGTTTTGCTGTTACCGGTAAAAAGATTGGTCACGCTGTTACCCGGAAGATCGGGAACGTCCGTACTTTCCGCATCGACGCGTTTTGTCTGATGCAGGGAAACACCAGCACGCCAACTGTGTTCAATACCGATGTCATCGCCGATATGCGCGAACAGTACACCCGCGCCATTGCCATTTTTCGCCCGGTCGGTGCCGGGGAAACCGCGACCTTTGCCCACCTCCGCGCCGAGTTCGATGAAAGTGTCCGTCGGTGCAAGCCACTTGAACTGCACACCGTCCTCGCCCAGCTGATTCTCCCACAGCACGGCATACACCAGTGGTTGATCGATGAAATCCCAGGCGTGCGCGTGCTGTTTGTTGAGGTAGCCCAAGCCGGAAAAAAAGCGACCGAATTTGAGATTAAGACCATCACCTAAAGAAGTGGTTTGCACGAAGGCGTTCTCCACGCTGATGCCGCCAGCCGGGTCAAGCGCAAACGTTGCCACGCCGCGAAACTGCGGATCGATATTGGCGGCAATACCTATCTCCGATTCCCAAAGATTGAAGCCTTGCGTATGTCCCGGATTGGGGTTCATGGCGAAGCCGGTGGGAGGGATCGCAGAGTCTTGCTGCAAGCTGCCGTAGATACCGGACAAGATGAGCGAAAAGGCGGGGTTGAAGGCGGCTTCGTTGTTGCCATTGTTGGCAGCGTGAGCGATCAGCGCATGGCTGCTCAGCACGGCGATGGCCGTGCCTGCAAGAATATTTTTGAACATGGTTTCACTCCAATAAAGTAATCCAGGCCCCGCATCCATTGACGCGGAGATTCAAGAATGGACTTATGCGGAGTAGGGGGGCGCGCGCACGCTGAATGCACTGAATACAAAGGAATGGAAACTGGAAGTAGCTAAGGCCAGAAACGACAATCCTTGCTCGGTTGCAAAGAGGTGAGCGGGGGAGCCTGGCAGCGCACTACCAACCTGTGCATAGGCCGCGCACAGGTCGCACTGTTTGTCGTGTGGCTGCGACTGGTCTTGCGCCTGATCCGCCATCACATGTGCGATGCCGTGTGTCATTCCGCCCAACTGGGTGAGCAGTAGGGCGACGATCAGCAGCAGACGCAGGACGAGCGATTGAGACATGCGGCGCATGGTAGAGAAGGCGGCTTGGCTTGGCAAGCCGCCAGCCTGCCCGCTAGTTGGCTTGCAACTGGTCGTTGGTGGTAAATGTCCAGGTACGGGTGATGCTCAGGATGTCCGTTTCCCTGCGTATGTCGGGCGGAAAAGGCGCGTAAGGGGCAGCGAGGCGGACGATCTTCTGGGCGGCGGCGTCGAGGATGCGCTGCCCGGAAGATTTGTTGATCTCCACGCTTTCCACACTGCCATCGGCGCGGATGTTGACGGTCAGCAGCAAGCTGCCGAAGACTTTCTGCCGTCGTGCAGCTTCCGGGTAATTAAGATTGCCAATTTGTTCAACTTTGGCACGCCAGTCTTCCACGTATTGGGCATAGCGATATTCTTCGGTGCGTGCACCGATTCGTTTGCGTTTGGGTAATTTTTCGTAGAAGGAGATATTTTTGCTGATTTCGGCCTCGAGACGCGCGATCTCCAGTGAGCGTTGCACCAGTTCCTCTCCGCTGAGCGTGCTTTCAACTTTCTTTGGTGCAATTTTCTTTTGTTCAATCTGGTAATCACTCTTGTTGCGTGTGAGCAATTGTTTGACTTCCTGTTCCAGCACTTTGACCTTTTGTGCTGCCTGCTCCGGGGTGAAGCTCTGGTCTTTGCCCAGCACCGGAAACGGGGTGCTGGCACGGCGATCATCCGGCGTGTTGCCGCCACCATCCAGATTGCTCTGGGCATAAGCCGTGGCTTTGTCGGGCTTGGAGCGTGACTGGCTGTTGACCAGCGTGACCTCCAGTGGTTGTAATTTTTTCGCCAGATTGCGTACATCCGGCGCGGAGAAGGTGATGCCAAACAGGACGAAGGCGTGCAGCAGCAGCGAGAATGCAGTGGCGAAGGAAAGACGTTCCTGCACCAGCGTCCAAGCCAGATAGCGTTTCATGCCATAACGGCGGCGCCGGCAATAGCGCGCGCGTCAAAATTGAGTTCGAGCAGGTCGATCGTACCGATTTCCACCGTCACCAGGGTGTTGGGTGGTGTTTCGGGAAGGGAAGGGATGCGACCAATGAGCGGGATGTTGACCAGCTTGACCAAATTCTCGCGCAGCACCAGCACCTCGCATTGCTTGATATCTTCCTGCAATAGCCAGCGCAAACACCAGTAGCGCTCCATGTTGCGCTGGAATTCGCTGTAGGCAGTGTAGGCCGCGTCAAAGTCGCGCAGAATGGCAAACAGCGCGGTGTCGTTCTTGGTATAGGATGGTGTTTCGCCGCGCAACACGCTGATGATCTGACGCTGATTGACCAGATCAACGTAGCGGCGCAGCGGCGAACTTGACCAGGCGTAGTGAGCCACGCCCAATCCCTGGTGCGGGGCGGCGACCGTGCTCATCTTCACTTTGCCATTGTTCTGGGTACGGTAGATGCCGGCCACAGCGTGGTCTTCCAGCAGCTTGCCCCAGGTGCTGTTGGCCAGGATCATCAATTCCGATACCACTTTGTCGATAGGCGATCCGCGCAGACGCCGGCCGATGGTGACATGGTCGTTTTCGACATGGAAAATGTAGTCGATCTGCTGCGTGCTGTTGTCAGCCGACTTGCCGCGTGCCACTTCCAGTTTTTGCGCGAAATCCCACAGCAGTTTGAGTTCTGGCGCATAGGGGTAATCGAGCTTCCCTGCTGCCAGCGTATCCTCATTGAACAGCGGTTCCAGCGTGTCATGGCGCAAGTTGGCGGCGATGTGCAGGCGTTCGACGCGGCTTTCGCTGTTCACGATCGTCAGCGAGTCCGCCTCCACTTCCACATACATCGAGAGTGCGGGGCAGACCTTGTCCGCGCTCAGGGTGAACGACTGCATCACGTTGTCCGGCAACATGGTGATCTTGTCGCCCGGCATATAAATGGTGGACATGCGTTGCGCGGCGATGATGTCGATTTCCGAGCCTGGTGCGACACACAGTGCGGGGGCGGCGATATGGATGCCGATGCGCCAGTTGCCGCCCGCCAGTTTTTCAAGCGAGAATGCATCGTCAATTTCGGTGGTATTGGCGTCGTCGATGCTGAAGGCGGTGATGTTTGCCAGCGGCAGTTCCGGATGTTCATCCACCGTCACCTCGGGCAAGCCGGTGCCGCGCGGAAAGTGCTCGAACAAGAATTTGTTCAGATGGTAATCGTGCGTGGACGGCAGCGCGCCGCAACGTTCCAGCAGGTGTGCGGCAGACAGGTGAGTGGTGGCGCAGGCCGCTTCCAGTGCCTTGACTTCGAGCGTGTTGCGATCCGGTTTGTACAACAGCATTGCCAGTTTGTCACCGAATTCCGTGGGTAGTTCGAATCTGGCCAGTGACCCGGTGTAGCGTGCTTGCAGCTCGGCTTGTAGCCGTTTCTTCTCGGCGCTGGCCAGCGCGGCCTTGAGTGCATCCGGCGGCGCGGCCTTGTAGCGCCCTTTTCCCTTTTTGTAAAAATACATCGGCGACGAGTGCAGACGTATCAGCGCCCCTGCCGCTTCGACGGGGTTGGGGGTGTGGCCGAAGTATTCCTCTGCCAGCACGTTGAAATTGAATTCATCCGCAGGCGAAGCTTCCCACAGAAATTCAACATCAATGTCGGCCGCTACGCCCTCCGCTTGTGCCATAAATTCCGCCAGCCCCGGCTGTTCGAAGCGCAACATCACGTTGGCAGTTTTAATCTTGCTGCGTTTACCGTGGGTGTTCTCGACCTGCAGGGAGGTGTTGTTGTCGGCAAGGATATTGCCGACCTTGAAACCGCCGTCTTCTTCGTAAAAGATGTTCATGGGATGGGGCTGGAAAGAATGTGGCGGATTATAACCGACGACCTGATGCCGAACTTTATCCAAGTTTGCCTGTCATTGGTGGGCCGCCACAATAATTCGGCAATATCCCCAACCTACACAGGAGCAAAATTCATGAAAACGTTCCCTCTATTGATCATTGCCGGCAGCCTGCTCTGCGCGGCACCATTGGCCTCGGCTTGTCCTGCTGGTCAATACGGCAGTATGGGTATGAGCACAATGGACAAAAACGGTGATGGTGACATCGATAAAAAAGAATTTACAGCTTTCCATGAGCAGCGATTCCAGGAGATGGATGCGAATCATGATGGCAAGATCAGCCGGGATGAGATGGCCAACAAGTATGACTGCAAAATGAAAGACGGAAAAAACCGGTTTGACACCCGCTTTGATGAAGTGGATATCAACGGCGATGGGGCATTAAGCAAAGATGAAGCAGAAATCGGCATGCCGATGCTGTTCAGCCGTTTCTCTGAAATCGACAGTGATAAGGACGGCAAGATCAGTAAGGAAGAAGTGATGACATATATGCAAAAGTCGCACCCGCAGCACAAGCAGGGGATGCAGCGGAAATATTGATATATTGCCAGCCGCAAGAGAAAAAGGCCGGGTTTACCCGGCCTTTTTGCTGCTGGCAACAGGGTTATTTGCCCGCAAGTATCGAGGCGACCATGGTCTTGATGTCGTCATCACTTACTTTGGCCGGAGTGGGTGGCATCGGCATGTTGCCAAAACTACCCGCACCACCTTTACGCACCTTGGCCTCCAGTTTGGCCGCAGCACCGGGATCGCCGGCATATTTATCTGCAATCATTTTCAGGCTGGGGCCGACAGTCTTGTTGACGGCTTGGTGACAGGCGCTACAGTTGTTCTTTTGCAGCAGGGCCGCACTGTCAGCGGCCAGAGCCGAAGTTGACAGTATCAAGCCGGCGGTTAACATCAGTACATCTTGAACTTTCACCTTCATGATTTGCTCCTTGGCAGTGGTTGGAAATTACATAGTCGCTATTCTACTCCCACATCCGTGACAGGGTGATATAGCCCGGATGGGCCATCGCTTTGGGCCAAAAGCAGCGCAGTGGTAACATGCGCGCAGTTAACTTAGCTTGAGGAAGAATTCATGGCGGGACATAGCAAATGGGCCAATATTCAACACCGTAAGGGACGGCAGGATGCCAAGCGCGGGCAGATATTCACGCGCTTGATCAAGGAAATCACCGTTGCGGCGAAATTGGGTGGCAGTGATGCAGACACCAACCCGCGCCTGCGCTTGGCGATGGAAAAGGCATACGACCAGAACATGCCAAAGGATAATGTCGAGCGCGCCATCAAGCGCGGTGCGGGTGAGCTGGAGGGCGTGGATTACATGGAATTGCGCTACGAAGGCTACGGTATCAATGGTGCGGCGGTGATGGTCGATTGCATGACTGACAACAAGACGCGCACCGTGGCCGATGTGCGTCACGCCTTCACCAAGTTCGGCGGTAACCTCGGTACCGACGGTTCTGTCGTCTTCCTGTTCAAACATTGCGGGCAGATGGTGTTCGCACCCGGCACCGACGAGAACGCGCTGATGGAGGTGGCGCTGGACGCGGGCGCGGAAGACATCATCAACAACGACGACGGCAGTATCGAGGTCATCACCTCCCCCAATGATTTCGTGGCGGTGAAGCAGCGTCTGGAAGGCGCAGGCTTCAAGCCGGAGATGGGCGAGGTCACCATGAAGCCGGAAAACGAGATCAGTTTCACTGGCGACGATGCGGTGAAGATGCAGAAGCTGCTGGATGCGCTGGAAGACCTGGGCGATGTGCAGGAGGTCTATACCACGGCGGTGATTGAAGAGTAATGCGTATTCTTGGCATCGACCCCGGCCTGCGCATCACTGGCTTTGGGGTGATCGATAAAGAAGGACAGCATCTGCATTATGTCGCTAGCGGATGCATCAAGACGCCCGATGGCGAACTATCGCAACGATTGAAGATTATTTTGAGCTCATTGGGCGAAGTCATCGCACAGCACCAGCCACAGCAAGCTGCAGTAGAAAAAGTATTCGTCAACGTCAATCCGCAATCAACTTTGTTGCTCGGACAGGCGCGCGGTGCGGCGATTTGTGCGGCGGTGCAGGCCGATCTGCCGGTGGCGGAATACACCGCGCTGCAAGTGAAGCAGGCGGTGGTTGGCAACGGTCACGCCGACAAGGAGCAGGTGCAGGCTATGGTGCAGCGCTTGCTGAAGCTATCCGGCACGCCTAGCCCGGATGCGGCGGATGCGCTGGCGTGCGCCATCTGTCATGCGCACGGTGGCATGGGTTTGGGTGCATTGGGAACAAGTGGTTTTCGGGTGCGGGGAGGAAGGCTGGTATGACGCGGGAACCGACGCTGGCATTTTTTCAAAATCCGCTCGTACGTTATGTCGCCGCGACCCGCCCAGCTTTTCTTGCCGCCAGCATGATGGCTTGCCTCGTCGGACTGGCAGTCGTCTGGCGGGATGGTCTTGCATTCGATGTGGCTTTGGGGTTGATCACTCTGTTGTTCGCCCTGATGGCGCATGCCGGCATGAACGTACTCAACGATTACTACGACGCGCTCAATGGGACAGACGCGCAAAACACCGAACGCATCTTCCCTTTCACCGGCGGTAGTCGCTTCATCCAGAACGGTGTGCTCACGCTGGTGCAGACACGTAATTTCGGTTTTGCGCTGATAGCCTGTGTGGTGGTTGCCGGACTCTGGCTGATGGCGCGCTCTGCACCGCAGTTGACGTATGTCGGTCTGGTCGGCCTGTTCATCGGCTGGGCCTATTCCGCGCCGCCGTTCCGGCTCAACAGTCGCGGCCTAGGCGAACTGTGCGTGGCGGCGGGGTTCCTCGCCATCAGCATCGGCAGCGATTTTGTGCAGCGCAAGGGGTTCGCTGCCGCCCCCTTCGTCGCGGGCTTGTCCTACGCGTTGCTGGTGACCAGCCTGCTCTATATCAATCAGTTCCCCGACCGCAGCGCCGATACGGCGGCAGGCAAGCTGCATTGGGTGGCTCGTCTCCCGCTGCAATATGCGCGCTGGGGCTATGTGTTAATTTCGGCATTGGCATACGCATGGTTGCTGTTGAGTGTGTTGCTGGGCTGGCTGCCGCCGCTTGCATCGCTGGCGCTGTTTGCATTGCCGTTGAGCGTGAAAGCCGCCCGTTTGTTGCTGCTTCATGCTGCACAACCGCAGCAATTGGTCGCTGCGATCAAACTGACTATCGCGGCGATGATGGCGCATGGCGCGCTGCTGTCACTGGCGTTGATATTAAGCAAGGGAAACATATGATTGGAAGACTGACCGGTATTTTGCTGGAAAAAACTCCACCACAGATTTTGCTGGATGTGCAGGGTGTTGGCTACGAAGTGGCGGTGCCAATGAGTACCTTCTACAACTTGCCCGCACTCAACGAAAAGGTAGTGTTACACACCGAGTTCATCGTGCGCGAAGATGCGCATTTGCTGTTCGGATTCCTGACCCATGAAGAGCGCATCACCTTCCGTCAATTACTCAAGATTAGCGGAGTCGGTCCCAAGCTGGCGCTGTCGGTGTTGTCGGGTTTGAGTATCAGCGATCTGGCGGTAGCGGTGGCAAACAAGGATGCGACACGGCTGAACAAGATTCCCGGTGTGGGCAAGAAAACGGCCGAACGCCTGCTGCTGGAACTGCAAGGCAAGTTCGCGGCGGGCGGTACAAGTACCGGCGTAGTCGTGGCAGCCTCCGCAGGAAATGACATCTCCAATGCGTTGCTGGCATTGGGTTATAACGAAAAAGAGGCAGACTGGGTGGCCAGGCAATTGCCCAGGGATGTCGGCGTCTCGGACGGCATCCGCCAGGCACTTAAGTTATTATCCAAGGCATGATTCATAACGACGACCTTTCCGCCGTGCCACGCATCATCTCCGCTGCAACGGCCTCGCCACAGGAGGAGGCGTTGGAGCGTGCGCTGCGGCCCAAGCAGCTTGATGAATACGTCGGGCAAGAAAAGATACGCGGCCAACTGGAGATATTCATTCAGGCCGCGAAGATGCGCCGTGAACCGCTCGACCACGTGCTGTTGTTTGGTCCGCCCGGACTGGGTAAGACCACGCTGGCGCAGATCATCGCACGTGAGATGGGGGTCAACATCCGCCACACTTCCGGCCCGGTGCTGGAGCGCGCGGGTGATCTTGCAGCGCTGCTGACCAATCTCGAACCCAACGATGTGCTGTTCATCGACGAGATCCACCGCTTGTCGCCGGTGGTGGAAGAGATACTCTATCCTGCACTGGAGGACTACCAGATCGACATCATGATCGGTGAAGGGCCGGGGGCGCGCTCGGTGAAGATTGACCTGCCGCCATTCACCCTGGTCGGCGCGACCACGCGCGCCGGGATGCTGACCAATCCGCTGCGCGACCGTTTCGGTATCGTTGCGCGGCTGGAGTTTTACACCCCGGAAGAATTACAGCGTATCGTCACCCGTTCGTCCGGCCTGCTGGAATTGCCCATTTCGCAAGATGGTGCATTGGAGATCGCAAAGCGTTCGCGCGGTACACCGCGTATCGCCAATCGTTTGTTGCGCCGCGTGCGTGACTACGCTGATGTAAAGGCAGAGGGGCATGCCACACGCGAAGTGGCAGATGCCGCGCTGGTGATGCTGGATGTCGATTCACGCGGTCTGGATGTGATGGACAGAAAACTATTGCAGGCGGTGATCGAGAAATTCATGGGCGGCCCGGTCGGTGTGGACAATCTGGCCGCCGCTATCGGCGAAGAACGGGACACCATCGAGGATGTACTGGAACCCTACCTCATCCAGCAAGGCTATTTGCAGCGCACCCCCCGCGGCCGCATGGCTACAGCGAACGCGTATGAGCATTTCGGTCTGGTACAGCCGCGTAACGGAGGCAACAAGGAATTGTGGGATGAGTAAGCACCAGGTTTTTTCTATGCCGATTCGTGTGTATTTTCAGGACACCGACGCCGGCGGGGTGGTCTATCACGCCAACTATGTGAACTTTATGGAACGGGCGCGGACAGAGTGGTTGCGTACCTTCGGTCACAGCAACGCAGGGTTGATGAAAGAGCTGGGTGTGGTGTTCGTGGTGCGCTCGATCAAGCTGGATTATCTGAAGCCCGCGCTATTGGATGATCTGCTGACGGTAACGGCGCGCATCAAGGCGCTCGGGCGCAGTCGGGTGACATTGTTGCAAAGCGTGTTGCGCAGTGATGAGTTGCTGACCGAGGGTGAGGTGCATCTGGTGTGTGTGAACGTGCAGACTTTCAAACCGGTAAGCGTGCCGGATGTGCTGCGCAAACAATGGGATTGAAACGATGGATATGATTCGCGATTTGTCTTTGCTGCATTTGGTGACCAATGCCAGCCTGCCGGTGCAGTTGGTGATGGCTTTGTTGCTGGCGGTGTCGCTGATGTCGTGGTGGTACATCTTTATAAAGTTGTTCGCGGTGCGCGCTGCCCTGCGCCAGACACGCGAATTCGAAGATGCATTCTGGAGTAATCCAAACCTGGTCGCGCTGTACCAACAGGCGGCGAGCCAGATGCGCCACGATCAGGGCGGGCTGGAGCACATCTTTGCCGCGGGCTTTGCCGAGTACGTCAAGCTGAAGAAGACGCATGGCGTGGATAGTGCAGCGCTGATGGAAGGTACGCGCCGTGCGATGCGTGCGCGTTATCAACGCGAGATGGACCATCTGGAATCGCACCTGTCTTTTCTGGCGACCGTGGGTTCGGTCAGTCCCTATGTCGGTTTGCTGGGCACGGTGTGGGGCATCATGAATGCGTTCCGCGGACTGTCCAGCGTGGGGCAAGCGACACTGGCACAGGTTGCACCGGGAATCGCCGAGGCGCTGGTGGCAACCGCGATGGGTTTGTTTGCCGCTATCCCGGCGGTGGTGGCCTACAACCGTTACGCCCGTGATATCGATCGCCTGGCATCCCGCTTCGATAGTTTCATCGAGGAATTTTCCAATGTGTTGCAGCGCCAGCCATAAAAAATGAGCATGCTCGCCCAGCGCCGCTCGCGTAACCGGCTGATGAGCCAGATCAACGTTGTGCCTTACATCGACGTGATGCTGGTGCTTCTGGTGATATTCATGGTGACCACACCGATGATGAATCCGGGGCAGATCGATCTGCCCAGTGTGGGCAAATCATCAACGCCCTCGGCGGCTCCGCTGGAGGTAATGATCAGGAAGGATGCGACGCTGGTGCTGCGCGATCACGCACGGGGTGGTGCAGAACAGCCGGTGTCGCGCGATGAGTTGATCGGTTTGCTCAAGCAGAAGCTGGCGCAGAATCCGGAACAGGCGGTGGTGATCTCGGCCGACAAAAAAATACGTTACGAAGAAGTGATCAATGTGATGGATATGTTGCAGCAGCAGAACGTCAAGAAAGTCGGACTGCTCACCCGGACGAAATGAGCAGGGCGTTACATTATCGCGAGCCGAAGCGCCTGACGGCCGGCATGTTGGCGATGACGGTGCATGTGATTTTTTTACTGCTGTTGATGTTTGGCGTGCGCTGGCAGAATCGTGCTCCGGACAGTTTTGCGGTGGAATTGTGGCAGAGTTTGCCTATGGACGAAGTGGTCGTCACGAACGAACCGGCACCGCCCGTCGTGCCCAAACAGGAAACGGTTGCCCCGCCCAAGCAAGAGGAGCTGCCTGCATCGCCCCCGCCGGTGACACCCCAAGCGGAAATCGAGCTGCGTGACAGGAAAGTCATCAAAAAGGCGCCGCCTCAGCCGAGTGCAAAGGAGCGGCGTCGCCGACAGCAGGTGGAGGCGCAGCGCTTGCTGGAAGAACAAGCCGAGCAACGCCGGGCAATGGAGCAGGCGCGGATACGTGATGAGGTGAGGGCTGCAACGGCGGCCGAAATGGGGCGCTATACGGATATGATTCGCAGCAAGATCCGCCACGAAATCGTGATGCCGCCCGATGTGTCACCCAGCGCAGAGGTCGTGTTCAAGGTAACTTTGTTACCCGGCGGCTCGGTGCTGGATGCGGTGATCCAGAAAAGCAGCGGCAACCCGGCTTATGACGAGGCGACGGAACGCGCCATTTACAAAGCGCAGCCGTTACCATTGCCGACAGACCCGCTGCTGAAGAAGCAATTTCGTGTGTTGAATCTGAAGATTAGACCAGAGGAGAAGTGATTTATGTTGCGTTGGATAGTTTTATGCTTGGTGTGCTTCGTATGGCCTGCACATGCCGAGTTGAGTATCGAGATCACCGGTGCGGGCGAGCGGCAAACACCGGTATCGCTGGTGCGCTTTGCGGGTGATCCGCTGCTTGCACAGAGTTTGTTGGAGGTGGTTGGTAACGATCTGTCGCGCACCGGCCTGTTCAAGCTGATCGACCCCGCCGGCAAGTTGCCGCACAGCGTATCGGAGGTGCGCACGGCGGAATGGGCAGGTGTAGAGACCTTGTTGCTCGGTACGATTCAGGAGCTTGATGGTGAGCAGCTTGCGGTCAGGTTCAGCCTGTTCGATGTGGTGCGCAATGCGGAACTGATGGCGCAAGTGGTGACGGCAAAGCGGACGCATGTGCGCGCGATTGCGCACCGCATCGCGGATATGGTGTACGAGCGGATGACCGGCAGCCCCGGCGTGTTCAGCACGCGCATCATCTATGTCAACCGGGATCAGGGTGTCTATCGGTTGGTGGTGTCGGATAGCGACGGTTATGGTGAGCAATCCTTGCTGACTTCAAAAGAGCCCATCATGTCCCCATCCTGGTCTCCCGATGGTCGACAGATTGCCTATGTCAGTTTTGAGCGGCAACGGGCGATGGTGTACGTACAGTCTCTTGATTCCGCGCAGCGCCGCTTGCTTGCTGATTTTCCCGGAAGCAACAGTGCGCCGGCATGGACGCCGGACGGCAAGCAATTGGCCATGGTGTTGACCCGTGATGGCAGCTCAAATCTCTATTTGATGGGCAGCCAGGGACAGGGGCTGCGCCGTCTCACACAAGGTTATGCAATTGATACCGAGCCGACCTTCACGGCAGACGGGAAAAGCCTGTTGTTCACCTCGGATCGGGGCGGCAGTCCGCAGATATACCGCCTGACCTTGGCTGATGAATCGGTGCAACGGCTTACTTTCGCGAGCGGCAGCGCGTTTTCCCCGCGGATTTCACCTGAGGGCAAGAGCTTCGTATACTCCCTGTATAAGGAAGGAGTGTTTTATATCGCGGTACAGGATTTTGAAACAGGCCAGATGCAAATTCTGACCACAGGTGGTTGGGAGAAGAAACCCAGCTTCGCGCCAAACGGCAAAATGATTCTGTTTGCCACAGAAGTGGCGGGCCGTGGTATATTGTCCACAGTTTCAAGCGATGGCAGAGTAAAGCAAAAAATGGTTGCCCAGCGCGGTGATATCCGCGAACCGATGTGGGGCCCGTTCCTGAAATAACGATCAAATAAGGAGTACATACAATGAAAAAACTGATTCTGGCAATTTTTCTGGCCAATTTCTTGGTTGCCTGTGCCAGCAACAAACCCAAAGAAGAAGTAGTTGCTCCGGCGACAACTCCGACATCTACTACAACTAGTTCGCAGGCTGATGCACAAGCCGCTGCCGATGCCCAGGCCGCCGCCGCTGAAGCAGCCGCTGCCGCTGCCGCCGATGAGCTGGCTGCATTGAAAAGTAAAAATAGCGTGCATTTCCCGTTCGATGTGGATGCTGTACAAGATGGTGATCGTGAAACCATCCTGATGCATGCGCGTTATCTGGCCACCAATCCCAAAGTGGTGGTGCGCGTTGAAGGAAATGCGGATGAGCGCGGTAGCAGTGAGTACAACCTGGCATTGGGTCAACGTCGTGCATTGAACACCAAGCGCGCACTGGTGCTGGGTGGCGCAAACGCCATGCAGGTCGAGACTATCAGCTATGGTGAAGAGAAGCCACGTTGTACTGACCACAATGAAGCTTGCTGGTGGCAGAATCGCCGTGCTGATATCAACTACGATGCACAGTAAATAATGTTGAGGACGGCCTCCTGCTTGTTGGGTGGGTTGTTGTTGGTGAACAGCCCCGCTTTTGCGGGGCTGTTTTCTGATGACGACGCCCGCAAACAGATCCAGCAGTTGGAATTACGTGTTGTTCAACTGGAACAGCGACTGGCTGAGGCCGAGATTCAGAATAAGTTGGCCGTACGCTCCGTCCTCGACCTGCAAATGCAACTTGAAATGCAGGCCGCTGAAATGCGCAAACAGCGTGGACAGTTCGAGGAATTCTGGCATGCGTTACAAGAGACCGAGAAACGCCAAAAAGATTTCTATACCGATCTGGATGCGCGTTTGCGTCCTCTGGAAAGTGGGGCAACAGGCGGCATGGCCCGAGCCGTGACGGGGGTGGGCGGCAGCGCTCCGGGGGATGAGAATCGCGCATTCGAGACAGCCTATGGTCTTTATCGTGCCGAGAAATATCCGGATGCGGCAAATGCATTCAGCCAGTTTTTGCAACAATATCCTCAATCAGTCCACGAGGCTAATGTCTATTACTGGATGGGTAACGCCTATTTCTTGAGCAAAGATTACACCAATGCAGTACCCGCCTATCGTACCCTGCTCGACAAGCATGACGACCATCCGCGCGCGCCTGACTCCATGTTGAATCTGGCTGAGAGTCAACTGTTGCTGAAGCAGAAATCCAATGCAAAAACAACTCTCAAGCAGCTGGTTACCCGTTTCCCCGGCAGTGATGCCTCCGACAAAGCCAAGAAGCGGCTGACGACTCTAAAATAATCAGTTCGCAGTCCATGAATCAAACCGTTGCTGCCGCGCTGCGTATCAGCGAAATTTTCTTTTCCCTGCAGGGTGAGACCAGCCGTGCCGGATTGCCGACCGTGTTCGTACGCCTGACCGGTTGTCCTTTGCGTTGCACTTACTGTGACACTGCTTATGCTTTCAGCGGCGGACAAAGCATGACTTTGCCGGCGATCACGGCAGCCGTCGCACAATATGTGCCGCGTTATGTGACCGTGACCGGTGGTGAGCCACTGGCGCAAAGAAACACCCTGCCGCTATTGAGTGCCTTGTGTGATGCGGGTTATGCCGTTTCACTGGAAACAGGGGGCATGCTCGACATCTCCGGAGTTGATGAACGGGTGATGGTTGTGCTCGATATCAAGACGCCGGCCTCCGGTGAGGCTGGAAAAAATCACTGGAGCAATCTGGATCATATCAAGCCGCAGGATGAGATCAAGTTCGTGCTTTGTGATGAAGCGGACTATCGATGGGCCAAGCAGGTGTTGCTTGAACGCAAATTAGCCGAACGTTGTGGGGTGCTCTTCTCGCCAGCGCAAGGGCAACTCGCTGCAAGAGACTTGGCAGAATGGGTTTTGCGTGATCATCTGCCAGTACGTTTTCAGTTGCAGTTGCACAAACTGCTGTGGGATAACGAGGCAGGGCGATGAAACGGGCAGTCGTATTGTTGTCGGGTGGGCTTGATTCGGCGACCGTGCTGGCCATGGCGCGAGCGCGGGGTTTTCAGTGCTACGCCTTGAACGTTGACTATGGACAGCGCCACCACGCCGAGCTGGCGGCAGCACAGCGTGTAGCCAATACGCTGGGAGCAATCGAACATCGCGTGATTCGGGTCGACCTGACTGCCTTTGGTGGCTCGGCGTTGACCGATAATCGCATTGCAGTTCCGGAGCAGGCCAGCAGCGGTATCCCGCTCACCTATGTGCCGGCGCGCAACACCATCATGTTGTCCCTGGCACTGGCCTGGGCGGAAGTGTTGCAGGCGCAGGATATTTTCATCGGTGTCAACGCGGTGGATTACTCCGGATATCCGGATTGCCGCCCCGCTTTTATCACCGCGTTTGAAGAGATGGCGAATTTGGCAACCAAGGCAGCAGTCGAAGGGAACCAACTCAAGTTGCATGCTCCGCTGATCGATTTGAGCAAAGCAGAGATCATCCGGCAGGGCATGCAACTGGGGATCGACTATGCGATGACGGTTTCCTGTTATCAGGCAGATGAGCAGGGACAGGCCTGCGGTCGTTGCGACTCCTGTCGCCTGCGGCGCGAAGGATTCAGGGCGGCTGGGATCCCCGATCCCACGCGGTATTGCAAGGCTTGCAAGGTAACCGGCGGTTTGACACCCCGGTCTTAATCCGTATAATGCGCGCTCTTTTTGGGTCGGTAGCTCAGCCGGTAGAGCAGCGGACTTTTAATCCGTTGGTCCCGAGTTCGAATCTCGGCCGACCCACCATTTCGCACCACCGCCGCTTTAGCTCAGTTGGTAGAGCAACCGCCTTGTAAGCGGTAGGTCGTCAGTTCGAATCCGACAAGCGGCACCAATTAAAAAGGCCTGCATTGATTGCAGGCCTTTTTGCTTTTCATTAGATGGTCATGCAGTACCGAATTTGGTGTCCACCATCACGCCGATTTGTTTCAGGAAGGGTGTGGGCAGCGTGCCGCCGGCGCAGACGATGATGCCGTCGTTCGGAATTTCCGCCTCCTCGTCGCCATACTTGATGACAGCCGTATCCTTGTTGACCTGTTTGACTCCGGATTTGAGATATATCTTCAACTTGCCGGCATCAGCCATTATTTTTAGTTTGTCGCGGTTCTTCGGTTTTGCGCCGCCGAAGGCCTTGCCGAAATCCTCTCCGCGCGCGAGCAGCGAAACGGTAGTGCCGGGCTCTTCCGCCACGGCCATGGCTGCTTCCACCGCGCTGTCACCGCCACCGACCACGATGACATGCATGTTGCGGTACTGTTCCGGATCGACCAGGCGATACACCACCTTGGGCAGGTCTTCGCCGGGTACGCCGAGCTTGCGCGGCTTGCCGCGGCGCCCAATGGCGAGCAGCACCGTGCGGGTCTTGTATTCGCCTTTGCTGGTCTTGACGATGAATCCGCCAGTAATCGGTGTGATGTCTTCCATACGCTCGTTGTAGTTGATGCGAATGCCGGTTTTCTCGATGATGTCGAGCCAGAACTCCAGCAGTCTTTCCTTGCTTACTTCCTTGAAATGCATTTCGCCGATGACAGGCAATTTGACCGGTGCGGTCATCGCCACCTTGTTGCGCGGATACTGGAAAATTGCACCGCCGAGCGAGGCTTCCTGCTCGAGAGTGACATAGCGCAATTTGTGGTGAAGGGCGCCCAGTGTGCCACCCAGTCCGGCGGGACCGGCGCCGACGATGACCACATCGTAGTCGTTGCTGCTGCCCTTGATCTTGGCGATAGAGTCCATCGCCTGTGCGCCCTGGCTGGCCGATTTGCGGATCAATCCCATACCGCCCAGTTCACCTGCAATATAAATGCCTTTGACGTTGGTCTCGAAGGTCGGAGCAACCTGCGGGATATCCATGCCGCGTTTTTCAGTACCGAACACCAGCGTGATGGCCTCCTGCGGGCAGGCGGCGGCGCATGCGCCATGACCGATGCAATAGGTGGGGTTGATCAGCACGGCTTTGCCCTTGATCATGCCCAGCGCCTGTTCCGGGCAAGCTTTGATGCAACTGCCCGAGCCCAGGCAGCGTGAAGGATCAATCACCGGATGTAGAGAGGTCGGTTCTGTCAGACCTTGGGCGACGGCTTCTTTCATTTGGGTCGTCGATGTCTTTTCAGCTCTCTTCCTACGGCCTACGTAGAAAAGCATGATGACGACCAACGGTACGAGATAGACGGCGAGATCGGTGATATTCATAGTGAGCGTAGTTGGTTGTGTATTCTTGTGGGAGGTGGACTATGTTTTGTCGAATTCGGTTCCATCCGCAAGGAACTTAATCTGCGGTGGGGGGTCGGAGTGCGCGACATTCTATGTCCCCGGCATTTTTTAGACAAATATTAGGGTGATAATGGGTCAGCGGCAGACCGCAAAAAATAAGAACTAAGATAGAATCGCGCACAAACTCGAACAGAAGAATAGAAAATACACATGCGGACCAAAAAACAATCCGAACATCTGCGCTGGATGATATTTATCACCATTGTTGGAGTTATCACCTTTGCCGGCTATTTTGTGGTCTATCCTCAGACCCTGTACAAACCAGGCGAAGAACTGTTCGATTTTGGTTACAACCTGGGGCTCATTGGCGGCCTGATGATGGTTTTGCTGCTGCTGTATCCCCTGCGCAAACGACTGCCGTTTCTGGAGAAAATCGGCTTTCTCGCTTTTTGGTTCAAGTGGCACATGTTGCTGGGGATTTTGGGGCCACTGTTCATCATTTTTCACTCCACCTATCACGTTTATATTCCATTTATTCACCCCACCGGATCCATCAATGCCGCCGTCGCGATGTATTGCATGATCCTGGTCTCGACCAGCGGCACCTTCGGCCGCTTTTTTTATACCAAGATCCACCACGGTCTGTACGGTCGACAGGCGACGATGAACGAATTGCAGGCTGAGATGGCGCAGACCGGGGACGTCAAGTCGATGTTTGATTTTGCACCCGGGATCGAGCGGTCACTGGAAGAGTTTCGTGACAAGGCAGTCGTCTACGCCAAGGAGTCAGGCTATGGTTTTGGTCATTTTTTCAAGATAGGAATCGAAACTTTCAGCCTTGTGCACCGGTTGCCGCGCGAATTGCATGCCGTGATGCAGGAGAAGGCGCGGGCAGAAGGTTTTACTCCCGAACAGAAAGAGCGCATGGAGCAGATGTTCGTCGAATATCGGGAAAAGATCGAGTCCTACCTTAAGGCGATCCGTGATACGGCGCAGTTCCACACCTATGAGCGCCTCTTTTCCTGGTGGCACATCTTCCACATCCCGCTGGTGTTCATGATGGTGTTCAGCGCCCTCTACCACGTCTATGCTGTTCACGCTTATTGAGTAAAAGCCATCATGCCACTGTTCTTACGCACCCTCGCCCTGACCGTTTTCCTCTTTGTGCTGCCGCTGCAGGCGCAGGCCAATAAATTACTGATGCCCGGCGACGTTATCAAGGGGCACGTCAAGGAAGAGGAAAAATGCGAGCTGTGCCACAAGAAATTCGACAAACAGGCGCAGTCGAAACTGTGCATGGATTGCCACAAGGATGTGGGCAAGGATGTCGCTGAAAAGAAGGGTTACCACGGCCGCATTGAGCCCGAGAAGGAGTGCAAGGAATGCCACGCCGAGCACAAGGGGCGCGACTTCAAGGCTGCCGAGTTCGACCACAAGAAATTCGATCACAAGCTGACCGATTTCGAGCTCAATGGCAAGCACGTCGTGGGCGAGAAGGTCAAGTGCGACAGTTGCCACAAGCCGGAAAAGAAGTTCCGCGAAGCGCCCAGCTACTGCAACGATTGCCACAAGAAGGACGACAAGCACAAGGGCGGGTTGGGTACGGACTGCGCGAAGTGCCACGTTGACAAGGATTGGAAGACTACCCAGTTCGATCACGACAAGACCAAGTTCAAGTTGCTCGGCAAGCACATCGATGTGAAGTGTATCAAGTGCCACATCGACAACAAGTTCAAAGATACGCCCAAGGCGTGCGTCTCATGTCACAAGAAGGATGACGAAAAGGCGCACAAGGGCAAGCTGGGGGATAAATGCGAAAGTTGCCACGGCGAGAAAGATTGGAAGACCACCAAGTTCGACCATGAGAAGACCAAGTTCCCCTTGTTGGGAAAACATAAGGATGTGAAGTGCGACAAGTGCCACATCGACAAGAAATACAAGGACACGCCGAAACTATGCAATTCCTGTCACAAAAAAGATGATGACAAAGCGCACAAGGGTAAATTCGGGCCCAAGTGCGAGAGCTGCCACGGCGAGGACGACTGGAAGAAGATCACGTTCGACCACGACAAGGACACCAAGTACAAGCTGCTCGGCAAGCACAAAAAGACCAAGTGCACCGACTGCCATACCGGCGACCTGTACAAGGACAAGATCAAGGTCACGACCTGTGTCTCGTGTCACCAGAAGGCCGACGACAAGACGCACAAGGGCAAGTTCGGACCAAAGTGTGAGAGTTGCCACGTCGAGGACGACTGGAAGAAGATCAAGTTCGACCACGACAAGGACACCAAGTACAAGCTGCTCGGCAAGCACAAAAAGACCAAGTGCACAGACTGCCACAAGGGAGATATGTACAAGGACAAGCTGAAGCAGGACTGCCTCTCCTGTCACGAGAAGGATGACAAGCACAAGGGCCAGGAAGGCAAGAAGTGCGAGACATGTCACGTCGAGACTTCCTGGAAGGATGTGGACAAGTTCAGCCATGACCGTATGTCCACCTTCCCGTTACTAGGCAAACATTCGCTGGTCACCTGCAAGAAGTGCCATCTGGCACCAACCTTCAAGGACGCCAAGTCGGACTGCTGGTCATGCCATGAAAAGGATGACGAGAAAGTGCACAAGCGCAGGCTGGGAACCGAATGCCAACTTTGCCACTCCACGCGTTCGTGGGGCGCATGGGATTTTGATCACAACAAGACCAAGTTCAAGCTGGATGGTGCGCACAAGAAGACCGCCAATAAGTGCTATGCATGCCACAGCAAGCCGATGGACAAGAAGGTCGTGACCACCACCACGTGCGGCGGTTGCCATGCGCGCGAGGATGTGCACAACGGTAATTTCGGTGATCGTTGCGAACGCTGCCACGAGGGTGACGACTGGAAGACGGTGAAGATGGGCGCGGCGGCCAAGTAGTAGAATGTGGTTCTGGATTTAACCAGACGTTTGTGGGTCGGACTGCGGCTACGACACGGCGATGCAAAGCACTCTGGTGCGGGGGGCGCTTGCACCTTCTTCTGTAATCGGCTGGCTATGCCGGAAATGTGTCGAAGGTGCATCCCGACAGCAATCTGTAGTCAGACGCAGAGCGTCAGGTTTGGTAGCAACAAATTTTCTGATTGAAGTGTATTTTTTGAGGAGGTGTGTCATGCAAAAAACAGGACGAATGCTGGCTGGGCTGGTCACTCTTGTGCTTGCGCTGTGGTCAGTGCAAGCAGTCGGAGCGGAAACACAAGTCATCGGACGCGATTTCAAACACATGACCACCGGCTTTCCGCTGACGGGTGGGCACGCCGCGGCGGCTTGCGAGACTTGTCACGTTGGCGGGGTTTTCAAGGGCACGCCGCGCGCCTGTGACGGCTGCCACGCGATGGGTAAACGCGTCGTCGCCACGCCCAAGCCGAACAGTCACATCGTGACGGATGCACCTTGTGAAAGCTGCCACTTCTATTCGCATACCTGGCTTGGAGCACGCTACAACCATGGTTCGGCGGTACCGGGGCAGTGCCGTAACTGCCACGTGGGGCGCATGGCCACGGGCAAACCGGGGAGTCATGGCACCGGCAAGAAGGCGACCGAGTCTTGCGACAGTTGCCACCGCACTTTCGCCTGGACGCCTGCCAGCTGGAACCATAATTTGAGTCCGGGTGTCTGTTCGACCTGTCACAGCAACGCCGCAATAGTTTCTGCGCCGAACCTCAAGCCGGCAGGACATGCAGCGCCCGCACTGAAAGGCACCGAGGCGTGTGATGCTTGTCACAGCTACAGCGGCTGGTATCCAAATCGGTTCAAGCACAATACGGGTGCAGCATGTGCAAGTTGCCACAATGGTTCCATCGCAGTGGGCAAGACAGGAAGCCATACCACGACTTCGAAGGCAACCTTTGCCTGCAATGATTGCCACATCACCACAACAAGTTGGTTGCCAGCGCAATACAGACACACCTCACCCGCTGCATGTTCGAGTTGTCACGACGGCATAGTCGCAGGTGGGAAGAGTGTGGGTCACGTGGCTACGACGAATGAGTGTAATCAATGCCATATGAACACCACCACCTGGTCGGGTGCATTGGGAGCCAAGCCGCCCAAACATATCCCATACAGCAATGCATCGGAGCCCTGCACCTCTTGCCATGTAGGTACTTCCTCCGTCAAAACGGGCAGTGCACTGCATACCTACCTGGGTGGTATTGCTTGTTATACCTGCCATGGCAGCAACACGGTCTACTCCGGTCAAGGCCAGAAGACAGAAAGGTGGCCGAATTTCCACGAGAGCAGCAAGAACCCCGGTGCGACAGACTGCTCCGCCAGCGGCTGTCATCGGCCTCTGGGAAGCAAAGGTAATCTGTACATCAACTGGGATTGACGGGTGTTGCATGCGGAGTCGCGCAAGCCATGGCTTGCGCGACTGTTGTGCGGTCAATTAATCAATAAATCAATAAATAAATAAATAAATAAATAAATAAAACATTTTCGGGAGCAGAGTTATGTCCTCAATATTGAAACGTGTTTTTCTTGCCCTCTTGCTGCCGGTGGGTCTGCATGCGGGTATTGTGCTGGCGCAACCGCTGGATGAGGTGAGGGTGGAGTACCAGAGTACAGGCATCATCGCCACCATCCATATGACTGCACCAGTGCGTTATCTGCGTCATTTCCCGTCAAGTGGCGGCACGACGCTGGAAATCTATTACGAGCGTGTCCCGGGCGTGGCTGTTGCTGAAGCATGGGTGGATAACGAGGTGCGCCAGTCGCCACCTTCCGGCCTGTTTCCGGCATTCACCGTGACGACACGCGACCAGCAGACCCAACCCAGACTGGTGATCCAATTTGCACGCGAGGCGCAATATAGCGTTGCCCCCGGGCCGGATCAGCGCAGTTTTCTGTTGACCATCAAGCCGGATCGGGTGGCGACTGCACCCGTTACTTTGCCACTGTTGCCGACGATCAAGCCGCTGCCTGCCACACCGCCTGCCAATGCCAATCTGGCGGAAAACAACCGCCAGGGTTTTGAGTTGATGACTCAGGCGCGCGAGGCGCTGGCGGCAAAGAATAATGATGCGGCGATCGGGATAATGAACAAGCTGTTGCTGTTGCCACCCAATGATTACACCGAATCCGCACAGGAGTGGGTGGGTGTTGCGCGCGAGCGTGCCGGGCAGTTCGACAAGGCAAAGACCGAGTACGATCTGTATCTGAATATGTATCCGCAAAGTGAAGGTGTGCCGCGCGTGGTGCAACGTCTGGCCGATTTGGGCGGCAAAAAAAGCGGGCCGGGAATCGTGGAGGTGACGGACAAGAAGCAAGGCGCACGCTGGTCCACTTTCGGCGCTTTCACTTCCCGTTATTATTTCGGCAAGAGCAATATCGACTCGACCACAACATTCAATAATGCGACTGATTCCCAGTCGATTTCGCTGACCGATCAATCCATGCTGGTCACAACCGAGGATGCATCGGCGCGATATGTGACGGAAGAGTATGACGGACGCATCGTGTTTCGCGGAGCAAACACCAAGAACTTTATCGCCGATCAGTCCGGTCAGAACCGCATCAGCGCGCTGTATGGTGAACTCAAGGGACGCACCATAAATTATCAGGCACGACTCGGTCGCCAGTCGGCGACGGGTGGCGGCGTGGGTGGACGCTTTGATGGGGTGAGCGGCGGCTACGGTGACGCGCAGGATTTGCGAGTCAACGGTGTGGCGGGTTCGCTGGTTGATTACTCGAGCGGCACCAAGCCGACCTTTTATGGTGCAAGTGTCGACAGCGCCAGGATTCTCCGTGACTTCAATCTGGGCGAATATAGTCTGTACGGCATCAATCAGAGTGTCGACGGAACAACTGATCGCCAAGCTGTCGGTGCTGAATGGCGCTACTATCAAGACAAGAAAACGCTCAATGCATTGATTGACGTCGATACCTACTTCAATGCGTTGAATGTGGCCCAGTTGATGGGAACCTGGGGCTTGTCGGATACAACGGTCAACTTCATGCTGGACAGGCGCAAAACGCCATCGTTAAGCATCCGTAACGCGCTGAACGGCGCGTCTGTTTCTTCTGTGAGCGATCTGCTGCAAACCATGTCTGCCAGCAGTCTGCGCAGGTTGGCGATTGCGCGGACGACGACAACCAGCATGGGGCAAGTTGGTGTCACCAGGCCATTCATGGAGAAGTGGCAAGTGGGCGGCGATGTGCGCATGAGTTACACAAGAAGAATGGGAGCCAGCGGGACAATCAATTCTCCCCAGGGATTTGTGGCGGCAATTCCCAGTCGCGGCCATGAAAAGATCGTCAGTGCACAGATTATCGGCAGCGGCTTGTACAAGACGGGTGATATCTGGTCGTTCAGCGGCAGTATCGGTAACAGCGGAACCGTGAATAGTACGTCGATATTCTTATACAACCACACCGGGTTTGATAGTGGCTGGGGGATGGACAGTTCTTTGCAGTTGTACCGGCAGACCGACCAGTTTAACGCGGTGACCACCCGCATTTCGCCGATGGTGCGCGGTGAATATCGCATCAGTGATCAATTGATGTTCGATGTGGATGGCGGGATCGAAAGCAGCAAGAATGACGGCACCCAGGTTTCAACCACGACGCTGCGAGTCTTTGGCTCGGCGGGTCTGCGCTGGTATTTCTAGTTCTGGCTTGTGGGTCGGATTGACGCGGCAAAAACTTGTCTTTGAGCCAGTCGGGTTAAAACCCGACCCGCAGGGGGCGGCGCAGGTTTTGTGGGTCGGGTCTTAACCCGACCCATTCACCAACACCAGCGCCTGTTTCGTTTGATTGCGCTGCATATTCATTCCTTGTCTGGTACATTCGCTCCATCCTGTTCAGGAGGGGCATCATGAAAATTCACGAATACCAAGGTAAAGAAATACTACGCGAATTCGGCGTGCCGACTCCGCGCGGGACGGCGTGTTTCAGCGTCGAAGAGGCGGTTTTCGCCGCGCAACAACTTGGTGGCAGTGTGTGGGTGGTGAAGGCGCAGATACACGCCGGTGGTCGCGGCAAGGGCGGCGGCGTGAAGGTGGCCAAATCGCCGGAGGAAGTGCGTCAATTTGCCCGGCAGATATTGGGTATGCAGCTGGTGACGCATCAGACCGGAGCGGAAGGTCAGAAAGTGCGCCGTTTATTGATAGAAGAAGGCGCGCAGATCGCCAAGGAATTTTACATCGGCATGGTGGTGGATCGCGTTTCACAGCAGGTTGCATTGCTGGCTTCCAGCGAAGGCGGCATGGAAATCGAAGAGGTCGCCAAACACACACCAGAGAAGATACTCACCGTGCGGATCGACTCATCCCTGGGCTTGACTGCTGACCAAGCGGCCCGGGCGGCGCGCAGCATTGGTATTCCAGATGCGGCCAGTGCAGCAGCAGTCAAATTGTTGCAGGGCTTGTACCGCGTCTTTGTCGAGAAAGATGCAATGCTGGCGGAGATCAATCCGCTGGTGCTCACCGCCGACAACCGTGTGTTGGCGCTGGATGCCAAATTCAATTTCGATTCCAATGCGCTCTATCGTCATCCCGAAGTGGTGGCGCTGCGCGACTTGGATGAGGAAGATCCGGCCGAGATCGAAGCATCGAAGTTCGACTTGTCCTACATTTCTCTTGACGGCGACATCGGCTGCCTGGTGAACGGCGCGGGATTGGCGATGGCCACTATGGACATCATCAAGCTGTATGGCGGTAGTCCGGCCAATTTCCTTGATGTCGGCGGCGGTGCGACCACGGAGAAAGTGGCCGAGGCGTTCAAGCTGATGCTGAAGAATACGCATCTCAAAGCGATTCTGGTCAACATCTTTGGCGGCATCATGAAATGCGACGTGATCGCGGAAGGCGTGGTCGCCGCTGCACGTGAAGTGAATCTGACTGTGCCGTTGGTGGTACGGCTGGAAGGTACCAATGTCGATCTGGGCAAGAAGATACTGGCCGATTCCGGTCTGCCTATCATCTCTGGCAATGACATGGCAGATGCGGCGCAAAAGGTCGTGACCGCAGCCAAGGAGGCGAAATGAGCATCCTCATCAATAAGGACACAAGAGTCATCACACAGGGCATGACCGGCAAGGTCGGCCAGTTCCACACCCAGCAATGCAAGGCCTATGCGAACGGTGCGAATTGTTTCGTGGCGGGCGTGAATCCGAAGAAGGCAGGCGAAACATTTGAAGATATCCCGGTGTACGCTTCGGTACGCGACGCAAAAGCCGCGACCGGCGCGACCGTGTCGGTGATCTATGTGCCGCCCTCGGGCGCGGCGGCGGCGATCGATGAGGCGGTCGAGGCGGAGCTGGATCTGGTGATCTGCATCACAGAAGGCATTCCGGTGCATGACATGATCAAGACGCGCTACAAGATGCAAGGCAAGAAGACCTTGCTGATCGGGCCGAACTGTCCGGGTCTCATCACGCCGGACGAGATAAAGATCGGCATTATGCCCGGACACATTCACAAGAAAGGCCGCATCGGTGTGGTGTCGCGTTCCGGTACGCTCACCTATGAGGCTGTCGGGCAGCTCACCGCGCTGGGTTTCGGGCAGTCTTCCTGTGTCGGCATCGGCGGCGACCCGATCAACGGGTTGAAGCACGTCGATGTGATGCGCCTGTTCAACGATGACCCGGAAACCGACGCGGTAGTGATGGTCGGCGAGATCGGCGGCAGCGATGAAGAAGATTGCGCGCGCTGGATCAAGGGCAATATGCAGAAACCGGTAGTCGGTTTTATCGCCGGTGTGACCGCGCCGCCCGGCAAGCGTATGGGCCATGCTGGTGCGATCATCTCCGGCGGGCAGGGCGGCGCGGACGAAAAGCTGGCGGTGATGGAAGCCTGCGGTATCCATATCACGCGCAATCCGGCGGAGATGGGGCGCGTGATGCAGAAAATACTTAAAGGTTGAGAAGATGGAAGGGAAAAGAGGGGAAGGTAGATTCCTCCCTTCTCCCTTGGGTGCTGCAGGCACCATCCCTTCTCCCTTCTCCATAAAGGTTCCTAGATGCTGGAAATGCTGCAAACCCCCCAGTTTTGGGTGGATGTGTTCAAGATCATCATGATCGATCTGCTGTTATCGGGCGACAACGCGGTAGTAATTGCTTTGGCTTGCCGCAATTTACCCGAGGCGCAGCGTCGCAAAGGCATCATGTATGGCGTGGGTGGGGCGATCGGCCTGCGCATCGTGCTGACCTTCTTTGCGGTCAGCCTGCTTTCCTTGCCTTACCTGAAAGTTATCGGCGCACTGTTGTTGTTGTGGGTCGGTATCAAGCTGATCTTGCCGGAAGATGAAGGGCACGGCGCGGGCAGCATCAAGGCCGAGGCAAACTTGTGGGGTGCGGTGAAGACCATCATCATCGCCGACTTCGTGATGAGTCTGGATAACGTGTTGGGGGTGGCAGCAGCTGCCAAGGGTAATGTGTGGTTGCTGGTGTTCGGCCTGCTGGTCAGCATCCCGATGATTGCCTGGAGCAGCCAACTCGCGCTCAAGCTAATCGACCGCTATCCATTCATCATCTATGCGGGTGGGGCGTTGCTGGGTTATGTGGCGGGCGAGATGTTGGTCAGCGAGGTGTTGTTCAGGTCCTTGCTCGAGACGCATCATTATCTGCACTGGGTGGTGCCTGGCGTGTGCGCCTTGCTGGTGCTGGGGACGGGTTGGCTGATTGCGCGCCACCGTGCTGGGCTGGTAGCGGTCAGAGACTTGATGCATGTGGAGGTTGAGGCTTCATCTCAACACGAAAGGGAGAAAAAATGAAGTGGTTGATTCCGGTGGATGGCTCAGAACATTCCCTGCATGCGATTGAACAGGCGGTCACCCTTGCTGCGACTATGAAGGAGCTACCGCAATTATCGTTGCTCAATGTGCAGTGGAGCGTGGCGACACTCAATGTAAAGCTTCTGTTCGACCAGCAGGTGGTTGATGAATACCAGCGGGAGCAAGGAATGCAGGCATTGCAGGGGGCGCGTGCCGTGCTCGATGCTGCACAACTCTCTTACCAATATCACATAAGTATCGGTCGGCCGGCCGATGCGATTCTGCAGTATGCCGATGCGCAGGAAGTCTCTCTCATCATCATGGGGGCGCAAGGCAAAGAGGGATTGACGCAATGGCTGCTCGGGTCGGTCGCCGAACGAGTTCTTCGTTTATCTGCCGCGCCTGTCATGGTCGTGCGTTGATGCGACCAAAGCATAGATAAATCAATCAGGTATGGATTGACGTTGCAAATTGTTTTAGTATCTGTCCGCAAGTTCATAGAAAAAAGAATAAACGGTCAGGGTAGCCATGAAAAAAACATCGTTCTGGAAAGCAGACTGGTTCTTTGCCGCCGTGCTGGCGGTGATTTTCTTTTTTGGCGCCCACACTGATCTGATCCAGAGTCTGGAGCGCAAGGCCTACGACTGGGGGGTGCTGGCCTCTTCGCGCCAGCCCAGTGACCGTATCGCCATCATTGCCATCGATGACCAGAGCATCGCCAATCTCGGGCGCTGGCCGTGGCCGCGCGAAATACAGGCCAAATTATTGGATGTGTTGGGGGAGGGCAAACCCAAGATCGTCGGTCATACCGCTTTGTTTTTTGAGCCGCAGGTCGATGCCGGGCTGGATTACATCCTGAACATCGCCGCCATTCTCGAGCAGACCACACTGGCGCAGAGCCATCCCGAACAATGGCGGGAATTGCAGGGATTGATGCAGGAGGCCTTGCTGCATCTGGACAACGACCAGAAGCTGGCCGACAGCATGGGGCACATCCACAACGTGTTGCTCGGGCTGTTCTTTGAATTGGGCGAGCCGCAAGGCAATCCGGACGCGGCATTACCCGATTATGTATTGAAGAACCAACTGCAGAATGTGCAGGCTGGTACGGATGCGGCCTCACCGATTCCAGCCCTCTACGCGCTGGCGCCGATTCCGATTCTGGGGCAACAGGCCGCCGCCATCGGTCACCTGAACGTGATGCCGGATGTGGACGGCGGCATACGCACCGAGCCGCTGGTCATCACCTATTACGATCAATACTATCCTTCGCTCTCGCTTATGCTTGCGGCGAAAAGTCTGAATTTGGAGGCCAAGGATATTCAGGTGACACTGGGTCAAGGGGTGCGCCTTGGTAATCTGCAGATTGCCACCGACCCGGCGTTGCGCATGAATACTTACTTTTACGCCAATCAGGGCGGGCGTCCCGCCTTTCAGGTGGATTCCTTCTATGACGTGCTGACCGGCAAGATACCGGCGGAGAAATATCGCGACAAGATCGTACTGATCGGTGCCACGGCGGCAGGTGTCGGTTCGATGCAAGTTACACCAATTTCGGCGGCGACGCCGCCGGTGCTGGCTTTGGCGCATTCGGTTTCCAGCATTCTCAAGCAGGATTTTTTTGTGGCACCAGCTTGGTCGATGTGGGCCGAGTTGGGTGCTTTCCTGCTTATCGCGCTGTATTTGATCCTGTTGTTGCCGCGACTCGGCGCCGGACTGGGTGCAGTGATCACGGGTGTGTTGTTCGCGGCTTTGCTGTCTGCGTATTTTGTGTTGATGACAACCCAGGCGATGTGGCTGCAACTGATGTTGCCGACGACTTTATTGCTCGTGGGCCATCTGATGCTGACCACCAAGCGTTTCCTGCTGACGGAAAAAGGCAAGGAGATATCTGATGCCAGCTCGGCGGAAAGTAATCGCATGCTGGGTCTGGCCTTCCAGGGGCAGGGGCAGTTGGACATGGCGTTCGACAAGTTGCGCAAAGTGCCACTGGATGACAGCTTGATGGATGTGCTCTACAACCTTGGGCTGGATTTCGAGCGCAAGCGGCAATTCAACAAAGCAGAGTCAGTGTTCAAATACATGGCCGGCCACAATCCGAAATTCCGTGATCTGGAAGCGCGTATCGCGCAATCCAAATCCATGGCCGAGACCGTGATCCTGGGCGGCAGTTCTGGCCGTAGTAACGAAAGTACGATGAAACTAGACCAACCCGGGCTTTCCAAGCCGATGCTGGGCAGGTACGAGATCGAAAAAGAACTGGGCAAGGGCGCGATGGGGGTGGTCTATCTTGGCAAGGACCCAAAAATCAGCCGCATCGTGGCGATCAAGACCATGGCCTTGTCACAGGAGTTTGAGGCGGATGAGTTGGAGGATGTGAAGGCACGCTTCTTCCGTGAAGCGGAAACAGCGGGGCGTCTGAATCATCCTAATATTGTCACCATGTACGATGCGGGAGAAGAGCACGACCTGGCCTATATTGCGATGGAGTTCCTCAAGGGTAAGGATCTGGTTGCTTACACCAAAGCCGACAATCTGTTGCCATTACCCAAGATGCTTTCAATTATGGCCCGGGTGGCGGATGCGCTCGGCTATGCGCACGGCTTGAATGTAGTGCATCGTGACATCAAGCCGGCGAATATCATGTATGACATGGATAGCGATACCGTCAAGGTCACCGACTTCGGTATCGCGCGCATTACTGATTCCTCCAAAACTAAAACCGGAATGGTGTTGGGAACGCCATCCTATATGTCGCCCGAACAGTTGTCCGGTGTCAAGATAGAAGGTCACTCCGATCTGTTCTCGCTTGGAGTGAGTTTGTATCAATTGGCCTGTGGTAAGCTTCCTTTCACAGGGGATTCCATGGCGCAGCTGATGTTCAGGATCACGAATGAGCCACCTGCTGATATTTTGAGTATCAAGCCGGATATCCCTCCGTGTGTGGTGGCCATCATTCAGAAGTCTCTGGCGAAAAAGGTGGAGGAGCGTTTCGAGGGTGGTGCGGCGATGGCGGAAGCGATACGCCAGTGTGCCTCCGCGTTGAAGTGAGAAGAACAGGGGATGCCAAGTGAATGTGAATGAAGCACTGGAGATTGTCGGTCAAACGAATCCCGGTATGGTGCGCTCCCACAACGAGGACAGCATCACTTTTGATGCAGATTACGGACTGGCGGTGCTGGCGGACGGTATGGGTGGGTATAACGCCGGTGAGGTCGCCAGTGGTATCGCTGTGTCGGTGCTGTCGAGCGAGATCCGGCATCACCTTGATACGGTGCGACCGGAACAGAGGATGGCGGGGTCGCATGAGGATGTCGGTGTTGCGCTGCTGCGCGACAACGTGAAGAAGGCGAATCTGTCCATTTATAATGCCGCCCAAAGTCAACCACAGTACGCGGGCATGGGCACTACCGTTGTTGCGGGTCTGTTTTACGACAATCGTGTGGCGGTGGTACATGTGGGGGATTCACGCCTGTACCGCTTGCGCGGTGAAACGTTCGAAACTATCACGCGCGACCATTCCCTGTTGCAGGAACAGATCGACAGCGGGGTGCTCAGCAAGGAGCTTGCGCGGCTGTCCCAGAACAAGAACCTGGTGACGCGTGCGGTCGGTATCGATACCGAGGTCAAACCCGAAGTGCATGTGTACGATGTGGCGGTTGGCGACATCTACCTGTTCTGCTCGGATGGGCTGAACGACATGGTGGAAGATGAAGATATTGGTGCGACAGTGCAGATGTTGCAGGGTAATCTGGCACTGGCAGTCAATCAGTTGATCGAACAGGCGAATGACAACGGCGGGCGCGACAATGTCTCGGTCATTCTGGTGAAGGTCAAGGCAAGTTATCCTGCGCCGCATGGTTGGTGGGAAACACTGAAATCCTGGTTCAGGAATTGATTAGCGTTATTACGGGGAATACAAAATGCCGGCAAAACTGATATTGAGCATGGACGGTGTGGTGATTAAAGAGTACGCGCTGAACAAGGAGCGCATCACCATCGGGCGCAAACCGCATAATGACATCGCCATCGACAATCTGGCCGTGAGCAGCGAGCACGCCGCCGTGATCACCATCCTCAATGATTCATTCTTCGAGGACCTTAACAGCACCAATGGTTCGTTGGTCAACGGTACGCCGACCCTGAAGCATTTCCTGCAAAGCAACGATGTGATCGAAATCGGGAAATACAAGCTCAAGTACCTGAACGACCAACCAACCCAGACCACTGCTGCCGACTTTGAGAAAACCATGGTATTGCGTGCGCCAGTCAAGACGTCAGCCGCACCTGCGGCACAAAGTGCGAAATACGATTCAACCACGCAGTTCAACGCAACCGCGCCCAAGTCAACCACGCAACTCAACGCAACCGCGCCCAAGGTGCCCGCCCCGCAGGCGGCACCTGCAGCGCCTGCAGCAGCGACACCGGTTGCCGTGATTCAGATATTGAACGGACCCAATCTGGGCAAGGAGTTGGAGTTGAGCAAAAATCTCACCACACTGGGCAAACCCGGGGTGCAGGTTGCGGTACTGGCACGTCGCCCGCACGGCTATTTCATTACTCACGTCGAAGGAGGCAATTTTCCGCTGGTGAACGGCGCCACCATTGGAGAGCAGCCCCACCAATTGAATGACCATGACGTGATCGAGCTGGCCGGCATCAAGATGGAGTTCTACCTCAAGGCCTGAATAAGGATCGACCCGATGTGCCGCCTAGTCGTGCAAGCCGCTGAAAGGGATGATCAATGAAGAAACATGCGTTATTGATCGGTCTTGGCTTGTTGGCGATGTTGCTCTTTCTGGGCGATGCCGCCGGTTTTTATCGGCTTGGTTTCGTTCAATTCCTTGACGCCAAACTTTATGATTACCGCATGCTGTTGTCCCTGCCCCACAGCACGGATGACCGTATCGTCATTCTCGATATCGATGAAAAAAGTCTGAAACAGGAGGGGCGCTGGCCATGGGGGCGTGACAAGCTGGCCACGCTGACGGATGACCTGTTCGATCATTATGGTGTGGTGACGGTGGGCTTCGACGTGGTGTTTGCCGAGCCGGACACCAGTTCCGGCCTGAATGTGTTACAGGAACTCGGGCGCAAGCAATTCAAGGATGTCGCTCAGTTCCAGTCCGTATTGAACCAGATCAAACCGACACTTGAATACGATGCCTTGTTTGCGGCGAAGCTGAAGCAGCACAATACCGTGCTTGGCTATTACTTCAGTAACAGCGAGGCGGGGGCGCCGCAGAGCAAGTCGGGTGTATTACCGCCGCCAATATTCGCAACAGGGACATTCAAGGGGCGCGCAATCAATTTTGTGCAATGGGATAGCTACGGCGCCAACCTGCCGGTGTTGCAAGCCAACGCCGCCACGGCGGGGCACTTCAACCCGCTGGTGGATTTCGATGGCATCGTGCGCCGCATCCCGATGGTGGTTCAGCATGACGGTGCCTATTACGAATCGCTGTCGCTGGCAGTGGTGCGCAGTGTGCTGGGCTGGCCGCGACTCACCCCGGGATTCGCAGGTGCGCAAAGCAAGGGTTACGGTGGTCTGGAATGGCTCACACTGGAAGCGGAACAGGGCAGTCTGACCATTCCGGTGGACGATCAGGTCAGCACGCTGGTGCCCTACCGTGGCCAGCGTGGCACGTTCAAATACATCTCGGTCGCTGACGTATTGAATCATCAGGTTCCCCTTGCGGATTTGCAGAACAAAATCGTGCTGGTGGGGACATCCGCCCCCGGCCTGATGGATATGCGCAGTACACCCGTTGGCGAGGTTTACCCGGGGGTAGAAGTGCATGCCAACATGATTAGCGGCATTCTCAGTCAAAAGCTCAAACAGAGCCCACCCTACATGGTGGGGGCGAACGTGGTGCTGTTGTTGCTGGTGGGGATGGCTTTGAGTCTGATCTTGCCGCTGCTGACCCCGGTACGCGGCATGCTGCTTGCTCTTGGTGCGTTGACTGCGGATGTGGCGATCAACCGTATCCTGTGGGATTACGCCGACCTGGCGATGCCGCTGGCGGGTGGATTGTTATTGATCCTCGTACTGTTCGGATTGAACATGACCTTTGGTTATTTTGTCGAGTCGCGCGCCAAGAAGCAGATCACTGGGCTATTCGGGCAGTATGTGCCCGGTGATCTGGTAGATGAGATGGCGAAGCATCCGGAAAGTGTATCCATGGAGGGCGACAGTCGCGAGATGAGCATTCTGTTCTCTGACGTGCGTGGCTTCACCACCATCTCGGAGGGATTGGAACCGAAAGAGTTGTCAGAGCTGATGAATGAATTTCTCACGCCGCTGTCGCGCATCATCTACGAGCAGCGCGGCACCATCGACAAGTACATGGGAGATTGCATCATGGCGTTTTGGGGAGCACCCCTGGCGGATGCAGAGCATGCGCAGCGTGCTATCCTTGCAGGGCTGAAAATGCAGCGCGCGCTTGCCGAGTTGCAGCCGCACTTCAAAGCTCGCGGCTGGCCGGAGATTCGCGTCGGTGTCGGCATCAATACCGGTCGGGTCAGTGTGGGCAACATGGGTTCCGAAGTACGCATCGCCTATACCGTGATGGGAGATGCAGTCAATCTTGCCTCCCGCCTCGAGGGAATCACCAAGGAATACGGGGCACAGATCATGGTCGGCGAAATGACCAAGCAGGCGGCACCGCAATTCGTCTATCGCGAAGTGGACAAGGTGCGCGTCAAGGGCAAGGTGGAGCCGGTGGCAATCTTTGAACCGCTGGGATTGACGGGTGAAGTTGAACAGGCAGTGCTGGACGAGGTCAAATTGTTCCATCAGGCCTTGCGCTCCTACCGTAAGCAGGAATGGGACAAGGCGGAGCTGGAGCTGTTGAGCCTGCACAACATGGCACCAACCAGCAAGCTGTACCAGGTTTATGCCGAGCGCGTGGCTTATTACCGCGCCAACCCGCCCGGCGCGGAATGGGACGGCGTGTTTATTTTTAAAACGAAATGAGTGGCGCACAATGAAACTCAAGGTGCTCGGATGCAGTGGCGGGATCGGTGGCAATTTTCGCACCACCTCGCTCCTGCTCGACCATGATGTGCTGATCGATGCCGGAACCGGACTGGGTGAACTGAGTCTGGCAGAGTTGAGCGTGATCGACCACGTGTTCATCACCCACTCCCATCTTGACCATATCGCCTGTCTGCCACTGTTGATCGATAGTGTTGGTTTCATGCGCAACCAGCCCATCGTCATTCATGCAACGGCCGAGACTTTGCATATTTTGCAGCAACACATTTTCAATTGGGCGATCTGGCCTGATTTTGCCCAGATTCCAAACATGCAGCGGCCGCTGATGCGCTATGAGGAGATCAGACTGGGGGAGGCCGTCGAAATCGGCGGGCGCAGGCTGACCCCGTTGCCGGTCAATCACGTGGTGCCGGCGATCGGTCTTCATATCGACAGCGGTGTGGCGAGTCTGGTGTTCAGCGGCGACACAACGACCTGCGATGCACTGTGGGAAGCGGTCAACCAAATCGACAATCTGCGCTATCTGATTGTGGAGTCCGCCTTTTGTGATGCCGAGAAGGAATTGGCGATCCTGTCCAAGCACTTATGCCCAAGCCTGCTGGCAGAGGAACTGGCCAAGCTCAAGTTGCAACCGGAGATATACATTACCCACCTGAAACCGGGTGAAGTGGAGCTGACCATGCACGAGATTGACGAGCGTCTGCACCACGTCAATCCGAGAATATTGCAAAACGGCCAAGAGTTCGATTTTTAGAAAACATCATGAATGACACACTGGATATCCGAGTACTTGCAGCGCTGGAGCCGATCTCCAGCTTCAGCCCGGCGCGCCTGCGTGAATTGCTTGACTATTGCCACATCGAAAATGTCGTGCCGGGGCAAGACCCGTTTCAGAATCATTCCCTGCTTGGGCAATCTGTCTATCTGGTGCGCGGCGAACTGGAGCTGACCTATGCCGACGGCAACAAGGTCACGATGCGTGCCGATTCCGAATGGGCGCGCCATCCGATCGGCAAGCGCCAGCCGGATATCGTGACCGCCAGCGCGTTGAGTCGTGTGCAATTGTTGCGCGTCGATGATGACTTGCTGGATCGCATGGTGACCTGGGATCAGTTCGCCAGCCACGACGACGTCAAGCCTAAAATCGACAAGGGTGGGAGTGAGGCGGCGGTCAGGCGGCTGCTGAATTCCGGCATGTTCAGCGCGGAGAACCTGAATAATGGTCCGTTCGCTCATCTGCCGCCGGCGAACATCGGCAAGCTACTCAATCGCGTGGAAGCAATCGCGGTGTGGGATAAAGACGTGATCGTGCGCGAGGGCGAGGAGGGTGATTACTACTACCTGATCGAAAGCGGGCGCGCCCAGGTCACCCGCCTGGTGGGTGGTGCCAATCTGCTGTTGGCGGAGCTGAAGGCGGGTGATGTGTTTGGCGAAGAAGCACTGATTTCGGACGCCAGACGCAATGCCACGATCACCATGAAAAGCAACGGTGTGCTGCTGCGTATGAAAAAGCAGGATTTCCTTGAATTGATGAAAGAACCTTTGTTGCACCACATCGGCTTTGCCGAAGCAAAGAAAAAGGTGAAACAGGGCGCGGTATGGCTGGATGTGCGTCATCCGCCGGAATACCGCTACGACAAATTGCCGGGAGCGATCAATGTGCCGCTCAACGATATCCGCAATGCAATCGGCGTGCTCAGCCGCACCGTGAGCTACATCGCCTATTGCCAGAGTGGCCGGCGCAGTGCGGCTGCCGCGTTCATTCTGGCTCAAGCCGGATATGATGTTTATGTATTGGAAAATGGATTGTGGTCGATACCGCGAGTATCGCAACAGTAGGCGAGGGAAAACATAATGAATAGTCCGCTACAGGGCAATGCAAACGAGATGAGTGTGCGTCTGGAATTCACCAAGAACCTCAATCACGTTACCAACAAAATCCATGCAACGAGCAACATCGATGAAATCATGCTCGATGTCAGCAAGGATATTTGCTCTCTGTTCAATGCTGACCGGCTCACCATCTACGTGGTGGGCGAGGACAAAGCCTCGCTGATATCCAAGGTCAAGACCGGGCTGAATTCATTCAAGGATCTCAAGTTGCCTATCGCCGAGCAAAGTATTGCCGGCTTTAGCGCCGCACACAAGAAACTGCTCAACATCAAGGATGTGTATGACGTGCAGGAACTGGCGTCACACAGCAGCACACTGCGTTTCCTGCAGGATGTGGACAAGCGCACCGGCTATCGTACCAAGCAGATGATGGTTGCACCGGTTGTGGACGAGGCGGGCGAGCTGGTTGGGGTGATGCAGGTCATCAACAACAAAGCGGGACAGCCCTTCCCTGAAGCGGTGGAAGAGGGAGTGAAGGAACTTGCGCAGACACTCGCCGTCGCCTTGCGCCAGCGCCAGCAACAGAGCGGCGCGATCAAGACAAAATATGACTATCTGGTGGCGGATGCAGTTATGTCGGCGGCAGAGTTCGAACTGGCGACGCGCACCGCACGCCGCAAAGGGATCGACATCGAGCATGTGCTGATCGACGAATTCGGCATCAAGCTCGATGCGCTGGGTGCGGCACTTTCGAAATTCTTCAATGTACCCTACGAGCCATTCAAGCAGGATCGGGTCAAGCCTGTCGATTTATTGCGCAACCTGCGCCGCGAGTATGTGGAAAGCAGCCACTGGCTGCCGATTGACGAAACACCGGAAGGGCTGGTTATTCTCACCACCGATCCCGAGCGAATCCAGGCTTCGCGTGTGGTCAACAACATCTTCCCCAAGAATCGGCTGATCTACAAGGTCTGCACCCAGCGCGAGTTCAAGTCCACGCTGGATGCCTTCTACGGCGGGCACAGTTCGGCTGGCGACATTACCGGCAGTTTTGGCGACTCCGCCGAATCGATGGACGATCTGCTTACCTCTCTCGGCGGCGAAGATGAAGAAGAAATGGGCGGTGGCGTCAACCAGGAAGACCTGAATGCGGCTGCCGACAACGAGCTGGTCAAGCTGGTCAACAAGATCATCGTCGACGCCTACAAAATGGGTGCATCCGACATCCACATCGAGCCGCTTCCGGGTAAAGGCAAGACCGGTATCCGCTTGCGCAAGGACGGTTCCCTGTTGAGCTACATCGAGATCCCTGCCACCTATCGCAATGCGCTGGTGACACGACTCAAGATCATGTGCGATCTCGATATTTCCGAGAAGCGCCGGCCGCAGGACGGCAAGATCAAATTCAAGAAATTCGGCCCGATCGATATCGAGCTGCGTGTGGCAACCATTCCCACTCAGGGTGGTGTGGAAGACGTGGTGATGCGTATCCTGGCATCAGGCGAACCGATCCCGCTGGACAAGATGGGCTTTTCCGAGCGCAATCTGGAGTTGATCAAAAAGACCATCGCCAAACCCTATGGATTGTTCTTCGTATGCGGCCCGACCGGTTCCGGCAAGACCACCACGCTGCACTCCATCCTCAAGCACATCAACACCCCCGACACCAAGATATGGACGGTGGAAGACCCGGTGGAAATTACGCAGAAGGGATTGCGCCAGGTACAGATCAACAAAAAAGCCGGTCTGGATTTTGCCACCATCATGCGCGCTTTTCTGCGTGCCGACCCGGACGTGATCATGGTTGGTGAAATGCGCGACAAGGAAACGGTTGCCACCGGTATCGAGGCTTCACTCACCGGTCACTTGGTATTCGCCACCCTGCACACCAACAGCGCCCCGGAATCCATCATCCGCCTGCTCGATATGGGAATGGATCCGTTCAACTTTGCGGATGCGTTGCTTGGCATCCTGGCGCAACGTCTGGCGAAGCGGCTGTGCAAACACTGCAAAAAAGCACACATCGCCACGCAGGATGAAATCAAGACCCTGCTTGCCGAATACGCGGAAGAAATGAAGAATACAGACAGATGGAAAAAAGACCCGAACGCGGCCATGAAGGAGCAGTACGCAGAATGGGTCAAGCTATTTGGCGATGACAAAGGACAGATCACGTTGTATGAAAAGGTCGGCTGCGAAAAATGCACCAATACCGGCTATGCCGGACGCGTGGGTCTGCACGAATTACTGATCGGTACCGACCCGGCGAAAAAAGCCATCCAGGAGCACGCGCGTGTTGCCGAGTTATTCGCCATCGCGCTGGATGAAGGCATGCGCACCCTGAAACAGGACGGCATCGAAAAAGTGTTGAGCGGCATCACCGACATCCAACAAGTACGCTCGGTGTGCATCAAATAACTCAGACGGACGGGGTTTAACCCGCAGTGATGAGTTGAGGGAAAAATGAACACCACCAAGGTCAAAGCTTATAAGGCGCAGGAACAGGTACAGCGCGCCACGCTGGAAGGCCTGCTCAATCGTCTGAACGACTTGAATGCCATTGGCGCATCACTTTCCAGCGAACGCAATATCGACAAGCTGCTGGAAAGCATCTTGAGTGCGGCGATGAAGATCACCAATGCAGATGCAGGCACGCTGTATCTGGTCGATACCGAAGAGCAGGTACTTACTTTCGAGATAGTACATAACCTATCGCTTGATATTCGTATGGGTGGCACTTCGGGCAATCCTATCCCGTTTTATCCCATAAAATTATGCAAAGACGGATTGGACAACCATGCCATGGTGGTCAGTCATGCCGCCTTGAGCGGAGAGACGGTCAATATTCCCGATGCCTACATTGCCGAGGGATTCGACTTTTCCGGCACCAAGCAATTCGATGCCAAGACCGGCTACCGCTCGCACTCTTTTCTGACCGTACCGATGCGGAACCATGAGCACGAAATCATCGGCGTGTTGCAGCTCATCAATGCATTGGACGAGAAAGGCGGGGTGCAGCAATTCTCGCTTGACGACCAGAAACTGCTGGAGTCTCTCGCTTCGCAGGCCGCCATAGCCATCAGCAACCGGCGCCTCATACAGCAACTGGAGGAGTTGTTCGAATCCTTCATCAAACTCATCAACACTGCGATCGACGATAAGTCACCCTACACCGGCGGGCACTGTGCACGCGTGCCGGCGCTGACCATGATGCTGGCCGAGGCTGCCAGCCGTACCGACGAGGGCGAGCTCAAGGACTTCAAACTCACCGATCAGGATCGTTACGAACTCAAGATGGCTGGTCTCTTGCACGACTGCGGCAAGATCACCACGCCGGTGCACGTGGTGGACAAGGCGACCAAGCTGCATACGCTGTTTGACCGTATCCGGCTTATTGATACCCGATTTGAAGTTCTCAAGCGCGATGCAGAGATCGAGATGCTGCGTGGAGTGATCAGCGAGGATTTATTCATGCAACGCGTCGCCCAAGCGGATGACGACCGCGAATTCCTGCGCCACTGCAATATTGGCGGCGAAAAGATGTCGGATGAGGATGTCGAGCGTGTACAGCGTATTGCCCGCTATCGCTGGCGCAACGCGGCGGGCGTGGCTGAAGATTTTCTGTCGGCGGATGAATTGGAAAATCTCACGATTCGGGCCGGCACGCTCACCGCGGCCGAACGCGAGATCATCAACCACCATATCGTCGTCACCATCAAGATGCTGGAATCCTTGCCCTGGCCCAAGCACCTTAAACGTGTGCCGGAATACGCGGGCGGCCACCACGAACGCATGGATGGCAAAGGCTACCCCAAAGGGCTGACGCGCGAGCAGATGTCGGTGCAGGCACGGCTGATGGGTATCGCCGACATCTTCGAGGCACTCACCGCCAAAGACCGCCCCTACAAGCCCGGAAAGACGCTGACGGAATCGCTCAACATCCTCGGCAACTTCAAACTGAACGGCCATATCGATCCCGAGCTGTTCGACGCCTTTATCCGCGAGCGGGTCTATCTTGAATATGCACACCGATTTTTGTCACCTGAACAAATCGATGATGTGGCTGAAGGAAGCATTCCCGGATACAAGCCCTGACTGACAAAAAACGTCACCTTTGCGGCGCTTTCAGTCACATTTCTATCGTGAGGCAGGTGTCAAACCCCCGCTATCCCGGCATTTGACGATGGCACGTAACCTGCTACTATTAACCCGCACACCCCGTGTGTGCCCGCAAGGGCAACGTTATAACCCGCAAAGGAGATAGACAATGAAACAAGTCCAAAAAGGTTTTACCCTGATCGAACTGATGATCGTGGTTGCGATTATCGGCATTCTGGCTGCTGTGGCGATCCCTGCTTACAGCGACTACACCAAGAAGGCAAAGGCGACTGAACTGGTACAAGGTACGGCTGCGCTGAAGACTGCAGTGGAAATCTGTATTGCTGATGAAGCTGTGGCAATCGGTGGCACCGCAACTTGGTGTGCGGGCGGTTCTACCGGCGGTGTTCCGGATGATATGGACTCTGGTGCGGCTGGTACTGCAGTAACCGGAAGCAAGCTCATCAAGAGCAAGGCAACGACAGCGGCAGGTGTGATCACTGTTACTGCTACAACCGGGCTACCTGATCCGGCAAATACCGCCCAAGGTGTAACTTATATTCTGACACCGACGGTTGGTTCTGCCGGTATAGATTGGACAACATCGGGTACTTGTAAAGATAACCAATGGTGTAAATAAACGGTTAAGTTAATGCCGTCACAAAAGCCGGGTCTCCCGGCTTTTGTGTTTTATGGGGTGAGGTGAACAGTTATGTCGAGAAAAATGCGCGTGTGGTTCGTATTGCTTCTGCTGTGTGCGGTGTCTGCCCTGTACGGTCAATTTCTGTGGAACCCCATCGTATTCGATGATCTTCCGTTCTTTATGCTGCGAGAGACAGAACATCAGCCGATAGATGATTATCACTACTCTCCTTTTGAATTGCGTTCTTTGCCCTATGCCTCGCTGGCGTGGGGCAAGGCTTTGTTTGGTCTCGATATTCTGCATTTTCGTATTGAGAATCTGTTATTGCATGCGACTGTCGTCGTTACATTATTTTTCTTTCTGGCACGTCTGTTTGAATCGTTGTTGCAGCAACGCACACGGGAGCAGCTTAATGCAGGTGGTCTTGCGTTCGCAGCCGCGTTGTTGTTTGCCTTGCACCCGATAGCCGTGTATGCCGCAGGATATCTAGTACAGCGCACCATGTTGCTGGCGGCCCTGTTCAGTCTGCTGGCGATGCTGGCCTGGTTGCGCGGCGATGAACGAGAAAGCAAACCGTGGCTGTGGGCGAGCGTGTTGTTCTATTATCTGGCGGTGTTCAGCAAGGAACACGCAATTATGCTGCCAGCCATTTTGATGGCCTTGACCATCTTGTTGCATGGGGATTGGCGTAGAAAAATCAAACAAAGATGGGTGCCGATTGCGGGTTTGGTGTTGGTGGCGCTATTCGTGGTGGCGGCAAAAAGGGGAATTCTGGGGTCGGCCTACGAAATCTACGCGCCTGACATGTTGGCCGAATCAGCCAGTGACTTGAATTATCCATTGAGTGTATTGACCCAAGGCTGGCTGTTCTTCAAGTATGTCGCGCTTTGGTTGTTCCCGAATCCTAACTGGATGTCAGTCGATATGCGCGAGCCATTCGCGGCCTCGCTGTGGTCGGGCTATCTCCTGGCGCTGTTCGCCTTTCTGTCTTGGGGCGCGCTGGCGGCCTGGCTGCTGTTCAGGCGTGGGCGTTTGGGGCTACTCGGCTTTGCACTGCTATTTCCGTGGTTGATGTTCATGCCGGAGTTTTCCACCATTCGCATCCAGGAAAGTTTTGTGCTTTATCGCAGCTACCTGTGGGCGTTGGGTGCGTGTGCGCTGCTTCCGCTATTGCTGGACAGGCTGGACAAGCGCATGGCAGGGATTGTGGTCGGGGCGGTGGCGCTGGCGATGTTTCCGATCTCCATGGACCGGCTTGCTTCGTTTTCGCACCCCTTGATTCTGTGGGATGATGCGGTGAAATTGGTGAAGGACAAACAAGAGCTGCCGGGGGTGTATCGCATTTACTACAACCGAGGGACAGAATTAGTCAAGGTGGATGAGTACGATTCCGCTATCCGCGATCTAACCCTGTCAGTCGAGTTGCAGCCAGACTGGCCTTTCTCCTACAACAATCTGGGTGCAGCTTTGCTCAAAAAGCATGAGTGGAATGCGGCAGTGGCGGCATTCACCAAAGCCATCGATATTGCTGAACGGAAACGCATGGGGCGTAGTACCAAGCCCTATTTTGCACGGGCGATGGCCTATGAGCAAATGGGACGTCTTGATCTGGCACGTCGCGATTATGAGCTGGTGTGCAAGCTGGCAAAAAAGGGTTGTGACAAACTAGCTGACTGATGATGTTTGTGGGCCGCATGCGCCTTCTTTCGCAATCAGATTGTGGGGCTGTCTTTGGTTCGATATGCTGGGCTGGCACTCTGTTTGTAGAGCCGGGGAAAAATACTTTCAATTTCCCCTAAAGTTTCCGCAAACGCTGCCGCTAACCTTGGCGTGCACCATGTTGCCTCCTCCTCGCGGCATGTCACATATCCGAAACCACCTCCGCCCTGATCATGAGTCGTGGCGGGGGTGGTCGCTTTTTGTAGGAAATTTTCCTAGTTGCGCAATGGATGAATTCCCTAGGTAAAAATCGGAATACCTCTGATTTTTTTCTGTGCCTCATTCTCGCAGAATGCGATCGTCGAATTGAGACAGCATTCTTGGGGGGTAATGATGAACACGATTCAAGTACACGAAGAAATCCGCGAAACCAATCTTTCTTACATGATGCTGGCGCAGCAGATGATCCGCAACGACAAGGCGAGCGCGATCTTCCGTCTGGGCGTGAGCGAGGAGCTGGCCGAACTGATCGCCGGATTGTCGCCGGCGCAGCTGTTGAAGATGGCGGCATCCAATATGCTGCTGTGCCGTTTCCGTTTTGATGAACGTCTCCTGCTCAATATGATCACCGATTACAACAAGGACCGAATGATGTCGAAGGCGCATTCCACCATCCTGATGGCGGGACAGCCGGTCGAAGCGCTCGCCGCCTAAGGTAGTGCAGGTCGGACTCCAGTCCGACGCGGTGGATGTATTACGGAGAGCTGTCGGACTGGCGGCTGCGACACGTTACTGCGTAGCAGCCGATTGTGGGAGCCGCCGCCAGCAGCCCTTCCCGCACCGTGTCAGGGCTGCGGTCCGACTTAAAAAATCAGGGAGCGAAAGTGATGCGTAACAAGAGTGTGGTGAACGAGGCGCGCGAGATTCAGATCGCGGTGGAGCTGATCAATATGGGCGCGCGTTTGCAGTTGTTGCAGGAAGAAACGCATCTGAGCCGCGAACGGTTGCTCAAGTTGTACAAGGAGGTGAAAGGCGAGTCCCCCTCCAAAGGTATGCTGCCTTATTCCACCGACTGGTTCATGAGCTGGTCGGCCAATATCCATTCTTCGCTATTCATGGGGATTTATCAGTTCATGCTGAAGCACGCGGGTGTGTCCGGGGTCGAGGCGTTGGTCAAGAGTTATCGTCTCTATCTGGAGCAGGCTGAAGTGGACGATGATGAACCGGTCTTGAGTATCACCCGCGCCTGGTTTCTGATCCGTTTTTTCGAGGCAGACATGATGCAACTGACGGCTTGCCACGAATGCGATGGGCAGTTCGTGGTGCATACGCATGAGTTGTGCGAAGCCTATACCTGCGGCATCTGCAAGCCGCCGTCACGCGCGGGCAAGACAAAGAAGTCGAAGCAGGTGGAGAGCGCCGCAGCGGGTTTGTAGGCCGGATTCATTCAGCAGTAAAAATGTCGGCTCGCACCCGCAAGGGGCGGGTCGTGGCTGTAAGGGGCTGAAGCCCCAACAGCACGCGCGCAAACCCGACCACATTACTCTTCCTAAAGTTTCACCGAATGATGTCGCTACTACTGAAGAGCTTCAGCAGTAGCGGCTTTTTATGGGCATCTGCACAGCGTAAAACAAGAACAGTTGCAGAAAAGCCGGGCTGTTCTGTGTATGAATCAGAACAGGTGCTGCTAGCATGAAGAGTAATCGAAACGAAATGGGTGAGGGATAGAACCATGCTGGTCATCATTGGATATGTTGTGGTGATAGGGTCCGTATTCGGTGGTTTTGCCTTGGCGGGCGGCCATTTGGGCGCGTTGTGGCAGCCGCTGGAATTGCTGATGATCGGCGGGGGTGCACTGGGTGCGTTCTTCGTCGGCAATAACATGAAAGCAATCAAAGCCACTCTCAAGGATTTGCCATCCCTGCTCAAGGGATCCAAGTACAACAAGCAGACTTACATGGAGCTCATGGCGCTGATGTACGAGTTGCTGGGCAAGGTGCGCAAGGAGGGCATGATGTCGATCGAGGGTGATGTCGAAAAGCCGGAAGAGAGCCCGATCTTCGCCAAATATCCAAAAATATTATCCGACCATCATGTGGTCGAATTCATCACCGATTATCTGCGCATCATGGTGAGCGGTAATTTGAACGCGATGGAGATCGAGAATCTGATGGATGTCGAGATCGAGACGCACCACCATGAATCCATGGTTTCCTCGCATGTCCTCGCCAAATTGGCGGACGGGATGCCGGCCTTCGGTATCGTGGCGGCGGTGATGGGTGTGGTCCACACCATGGAGTCGGTGGGAATCCCGCCGTCCGAGCTGGGCATGCTGATCGCGCATGCACTGGTCGGCACCTTCCTCGGTATCTTGCTGGCCTATGGCTTCGTTGGGCCGCTGGCCGGGCTGCTGGAACAGAAGGCAGAGGAAGGAAGCAAGATGTTTCAGGCAGTCAAGGTGGTGTTGCTGGCGAATCTGAATGGCTATGCACCGGCAATGGCGGTCGAGTTCGGACGCAAGGTGTTGAACTCGACCGAGCGCCCCGGCTTCGCCGAACTGGAAGAGCACGTCAAACAAAAACGCTAAGCGCCCATCATGGCTGAAGACAAGAACAAGCGCCCCATCGTTATCAAGCGCATCAAGAAGGTGGTTGGCGGCCATCACGGTGGCGCATGGAAGATCGCCTATGCCGACTTTGTCACGGCGATGATGGCATTCTTCCTGCTCATGTGGTTGCTGGGTTCGACAGCCAAAGGTGATCTGCAAGGCATTTCCGAATACTTCAAGACCCCGCTCAAGGTGGCATTGATGGGCGGCAGCGGCAGCGGTGACAGCTCCAGCATCATCAAGGGGGGCGGGCAGGACCTTACCCGCAGTGAAGGCCAGGTAAAGAAAGGCGAGCTGCCGCCGGAAAAAAAAGTCATCAATCTGAAAGCTGCGCGACAGGAGTTTCTGCGCCTAGAGGCGAAGAAAGAAATTGAGCAGTTGCGGCAACTGAAAAAGAATATCGAAGCCGCTATCGAGAGCAACAAAAAACTTGAGAAGTTCAAAAGCCAGATATTGCTGGATCTGACGACTGAAGGACTGCGTGTCCAGATCGTGGATGAAAAGAACCGCCCCATGTTCCAGAGCGGCAGCGCAAAGCTGGAAGATTACACGCGCGACATCCTGCACGAGATCGGCAAGATGCTGAACGACATGCCGAACAAGGTCAGTCTGTCCGGACATACCGATGCACAGCCTTATGTCACGGCAGGCGGGCGTTACAGCAACTGGGAGTTGTCGGCGGATCGTGCCAATGCCTCGCGCCGTGAGTTGATTGTTGGCGGTCTGGCTGAAGAAAAAATCGTGCGCGTGGTGGGATTGTCCTCGGCGGTATTGTTCGATAACGAGAAACCATTGAATCCGATCAACCGGCGCATTAGCATCATCGTGATGAACAAGAAAGCGGAAGAGGCTGCACGGCAGGATGGTGGCACGGTACAGATCGATGCGGAAAATGGAAGTTCGGAGGATATATTGGGGGCTTCCGGGGTTGCCGCTGCGTCAGGTGTGAGTTTTGCAACAGATGCGCTGCCTGTGGATACGGTACCTGAAAACTCTGCCGCAGAGGGTGTGGAAAAGAATTAAAGCATCACCGGAGAAGCCTGATACAACGATACCGAAAGACGCAAATGGGAAAAACATGAGCACCTGGTGGAGCAAGCTATCGTTAAAGAGCAAGCTGCAAATCCCAATCCAGCTTATTCTGCTGGCGATCATGTTGCTCGCGCAGCGTGTGGCGCTGAATGCGTTTGAGGAGCACGTGCTGGAGGAGGCGCGGCAAAAAGCAGAGGTCTCGGCCGATGGGGTACTGAACGGGCTGAACATGCTGATGCTCAACGGTATCATCAGCGACGCCGATCAACGCAAGTTGTATGTGGAGAAGATGGGCGCTTCGGACAAGGTGCTTGAACTGCGTGTGATGCGCCATACACCGGTGATCGAGCAGTACGGCCCCGGCCTTCCATCCGAGCAGGCCCAGGATGGTCTGGATAGACAAGCGCTGGCAAGCGGAAAACAACAAACCGAGCTGATGCAGAAGTCCGGGACAAATGCCTTGCGTGTTGTGGTGCCATTCATCGCCAGAAAAGAATTCAGAGGCACCAACTGCCTGATGTGCCACACCGTAGCGGAAGGATCGGTCAACGGTGCGGCAAGTATTACCCTGGATATGTCGGAAGAGTATGCCTTGATTGCCAAGGCGGATGCCATTCTATGGGGTGCACAGGTGCTGGTGCAGGTGCTGTTGTATTTCCTGATCGGCTGGTTGATCGGATTTGTTACACGCCCGACACGTGAGCTGCAACAGGCCATGCTGCAAATGCAGATGAGCGGCGATCTGTCCAGGCGTGTGATAGTGCGCAGCGAAGATGAAATCGGCAAAACTGCAACAGCGTTCAATGGATTGATCGACAGTTTCGGCAGCATCATCCGCCGGGTGCTTGATGGTGCTGCCAAGGTGACCGGAACTGCGGCCCAGTTGTCTGCCTCTGCAGCGCAAATCGCACAGGGCTCACGGGCGCAAAGTGAGGCGGCGGCCTCTACGGCAGCGGCGGTGGGAGAGATCACCGTGAGCATCAATTCGGTGGCAGCGAATACCGACGATGTGCGCAAACTGTCCGAGCATAGCTTGCAGCAAGCGACCCAGGGTAATGAGAGCGTCACGGTGATGATGGCCGAGATCGATGCTGTGCAGGAGGCGGTCAATCAGATCACCAATTCGGTCAGGGAATTTGTCGACAGCACCCGCTCCATTTCCGGTATGACTCAACAGGTGAAGGATATCGCCGACCAAACCAATCTGCTCGCGCTGAATGCGGCGATCGAGGCGGCGCGCGCCGGCGAACAGGGGCGCGGTTTTGCGGTAGTGGCGGATGAAGTGCGCAAGCTGGCGGAGAAATCCGCCAAGTCGGCCAACGAGATCGATCGGATCACCAACTCTTTGAGCCAAAGAACTGATCTGGTTGAAGGCGCCATACAGGCGGGCTTGCATTCTTTGCAGGCAACACAGGAACAGGTCGAGCATGTCGCCGAGGTATTGGCCGGGACAGGCGATGCAATCAAGAAATCAAACCGTGGAGTCAGCGATATCGCGGCATCAGTCAGTGAACAAGGACTGGCCAGTACCGAGATTGCACGTAATGTCGAGAAGATTGCACAAATGTCGGAAGAGAATCATGCAGCGGTGCAATCGAACACCCGTGATATTGTGCATCTGGAGCAATTGGCCAAAGAATTACAGGAGGCAGTCAGCCTCTTCCGGGTGTGACTTTCAAATTTGTCGCGTTAAGCGTTTTATCAACAACCACGGAGTGAATTGTCATGCGTGTAGGAGCTGTATTGCCACTGATGGTGGTTGCGCTGTTTGCCGGAATCGGCAATGCAATCGCAGAAGAGAATCCGGACTGGAATGCAACGACCCTGACGGGCGATTGGGGCGGAACACGCACTGATCTCCTTAACAAGGGAGTGACTTTGGAATTCAGCCACAAGAGCGATGTGCTGGCGAATGTCTCCGGTGGCCTCCAGCGCGGTGCTGCATGGCTGGGACACACCGAAGCGAGAATCGGTCTGGACATGGAGAAGCTGCTGGGTTGGGATGATTCCACCGCTTACATCCACTATCACAGCCAGCTCGGCAGCAAATTCAACACCCACTACGTCGGTGCTTTTGTCGGTGCAGACAACATCGAGGCAGGCAGCAATACCGCGCAGTTTTATCATGCCTGGCTGCAAAAAAACTTTTCCGATAACGGCCTCTCGGTGCTGGCCGGTCTTTATCCGGTTGATTCCGAGTTTTACGTTACCGATACCTCTGGCGTTTTTATCCAGCCGCCCTACGGCATGGCGAATGACATGGCGCAAGCCGGGCAGAACGGCCCTCCAGTTTTTCCTATGGCGGCACTGGCGGTGCGCATGAAATACACGCCACCTGGCAATGATTATTACCTGCAAGGTGTGTTGACAGATGGTGTGCCGGGCGATCCCGCCAATCCACACGGCACGCACGTCAAATTGGGCAACGGTGATGGTGTGCTGGCCATGGCCGAACTCGGGTATGCACCAGCGCAGGAAGAGGAGAATTTCAACAAAGCCGCCATCGGTTTCTGGCGCTACTCCACACGCTTTGACGATCTCGCCGACACCGATGCATTCGGCAATCCAATACGCCGCCCGAGTCAGGGTGTGTATTTTCTGGCTGAGCGCACCCTGATGGCCGAAGCAGATCATCCCACGCAGGGATTGTCCGGTTTCATCCGTTTCGGCACGGCAAGCCGCGACATCCACCAGTCGGACTGGACGGGGAGTGCGGGTCTGCGCTATCGCGGGCTGATTGTCGGGTACGACGATGATATTGCCGGCATCGCCTTTACCGTAAATCACGCCAGTGAAAAATATCGCCTCCTGAACACTGCCGACGGCAGTGAGATTGACATGGAAGTTACCTATCGCGCTCAACTCCAGCCCTGGCTCGCCCTGCAACCCACGCTGCAATATATCCAGAATCCAAATATGGATCCCGCCATGCAGGATGCATGGGTGGCGGGAGTAAGGGTTGAAATCGACTTTTAGCAGTGGGCGCGTTATGGCGTTCTGCCAAACCTGCTTTCAGTGAGTGGGTTGGCAATAGCGAGCCACCCGTCTAGTCCACTTCCTTATATTTTTTCTCATCCCCGCCCGTGGAATCGGCCCGATTCCACAAATAGGCGGGCATTTCTTGCACTGCTCCCCTAAAGAAAACTTGTCTTTTGTCGTTAGAGTAATCAGTCAGAAAATTTGTGCGTGAAAAATCATGGCGGGGGAAGTCCCATTGGATTCTATGGGTTGTTGCCGGCCGGTCATATACACGCGAAGCTTTTACAACAAATAAAAAGCAGGGCCAGGGGGAAGCATGAAACATTCGACGATAGTGCAGCGGCTCGTGCTGCTGACGGCAATACCTGTGACGGCGCTGGTTTTGTCTTCCGGTGTGCTGATTTGGGACAGCTTCAACCGTTACCAAAGTGCAATTCAGGCGCGCAGTATTATGGAGGCGGCTGTTGCGGCTGGCGACTTGATCCACCCACTGCAGACCGAGCGTGGCTATACCGCCGGTTTTGTCCAGTCCAAAGGCGGGAAATTCTCGGATACGTTGCCGGGTATACGCACCCAAACCGATGACAAACTTGTGGCTTACAAGCGGCTGCTGTCAGGGATTGATACCAGCTCAATGCCGGGGTTGCGGAAAGCTGTCGAAGAGGCGCAGCACAAGCTCGACGGATTGGCCAGGATGCGCGAGCAAGCCAATCAGTTTTCCATTCCGGCTGCGGAAACATCAGCCTTCTTCACCGATACGATCGGCTATCTCCTGGAAGTAATGAGTACCGCAGCCGAGCACAACAGTGACCCGGCAATCGCGAAGCAGCTCTTGACCTACCATAATTTCTCGAATGCCAAGGAAAACGCTGGGCAAGAGCGTGCATTGACTGCGCCGATATTCGTCGCCAACAAGGTTGAGCCTGTTCAATACAGCGCCATCCTGTGCAGGATATACAAGCAGGAAGCCTATCTGGATGCGTTCATAGATTCGGCGAGCGAGCAGGAAAAAACAGCACTGAAAACAGTTCTCAGCGGCGATGCGGCAAGTGATGTGCAACACATGCGTGCCGTTGTAGCCGAGCGTGCTGTACAGGGCGGGTTCAATGTGGATCCGGCTGTGTGGCTCAAGCGGATCACCGACAAGATCAACGGCTTGTATGACGTCGAACAACTGGTTACGAAAAATATCGATGC
>JBAZFV010000005.1:0-43931 GCA_041653255.1 Sideroxydans sp.
AGCTCCAGCGCACGCACGTATTCGTTCTGACTCAGGTGCAGCTTGTATGCGTAGAAGGTATCCAGCGCACGTTGTTTGGCATTGCAACGCGACAGGGACAGCACCGCGCAATACCGGAAGAATTCGTCGTCAGGACTGATGCGCAAGCCTGCCTGTGCAAGGTCGTGTTCCTTCAGGTGATCGCCGGTCTTCTGCGCACCCAGCATGGCAACTCTGATCTCTTCGAGCTTCGCCGTCATCAAATCATTTCTTCAGGTATGCGCTGTAATCCAGGTTACACAATAACAGCAATTCATAAATACGGCCCATGGGCACCTTGGCGGAGCTGGCCGAGGGCACTGCATGGGCGGGCAATGTTTTTAGCATTTTAGTTTCGGTTACATTATTCAGAAAGGTGCGGTGTCGAATAATGACAACTTCAGGAGAAGCCGAATCTCATGACAGACTTGGCTTATTCCGACTGCAACACTCGCATGGGTGGAAGGTTTATTGCTCGCCGTGTTGAAGCCCACCCCGCAAGCGCAACAATGAAACTGCCACCACCAACACCCAGGATCCAGATTGTCGGATCAGTCATGTAGGGCACTTCCAGTATGAAACGTGCCAACACCCACCCCAGCAATACCGCGCCTGCTGCGGCGAACAAGCCGCTTAAACCACCGAGCAATGCAAATTCAGTCAGATGTAAACGCTGCAGATAAACACTATCCGCCCCCAGAGTACGCAGGATCACCGTTTCGTGGTTGCGCTCATCCTGCGTGGACAGCAAGGCTGCATACAACACCGCAAAGCCGGTCAATAAGGTGAACAGGAATATCGCGCTCACCGTCTGTGCGATCTGGTCCATGATGCCGCGCACTTGGGCGATTACTGCGCCGGTATCGATCAGCAGCAAGTTGGGAAACTCGCGTGCCAGTTCATCTCCCGCACGTACTTTGTCAGGCGGCAAATAGAAACTGCCGAGGTAGCTGGCTGGAAAATCCCTGAGTAGTTCCGGCGTGGTGATGACAAAGAAATTCACCTTCATCGAATCCCATTGAACCTTGCGCAGGCTGCTGACGCGCGCGGTAAAGTGGCTACCCGCCGCATCGTAAGTGAGCGTATCACCGAGGCGAATACCCAGCTTCTCGGCAATCCCCTCTTCGACTGAAAGTTCGGCTACCGCGTTGTCTGTCCACCATTTACCGCTCACCAGCTCGTTCCAGGCTGGCAATTGTTCCATGTAAGAAAGATTGAACTCACGCTCGACCAGACCTTGCGTGCGCGGGTCGGTATAGTTTTCAGCATTGACGGTTTGGGTATTGATGGCAATCAGGCGGCCACGCACCATTGGCAGCAGTGCGGGTGGTGGTAACTCATGTCGCATGAAGAACGCATTCACATCCGGTAACTGGTCCGGCTGGATATGGATCACAAACCGGTTGGGTGCGTCCGATGGCAGTTTACCTTGCCACGATTGCAGCAGATCACCGCGCACCAGTGTCAACACCAGCAACGCCATGCCGCCCAGGCTGAACGCGACAACCTGCACGGCAGAACTGCGTCCGTGGCGCGCAAGATTGTTGAATGCATGCCGCCAACGGGCTGGCAGCCGGTTTGAGAAACGGGCCAGGCCGTGCACCGTGATCCACGCCAGCCAGCCAAACAGCAACATCCCCACCAGCAATCCGCCCAACACTGCCAAACCCAGTTTCAGCGAACCCGCATGCCACAGAAATAACCCCGCCAATACCGCTACAGCCAAGCCGTAGATCAACCAGCCGCTGGCCTGGGGCAAACCCAGCTCGCGACGCAGCACGCGAAGCGGTGACACTTTGCGCAATTGCAGCAAGGGCAGGAAAGTGAATCCGAGCAACAGGGCGAAGCCACTGGCTGCCGCCTTGAGCAGGGGCAACACCCCCGGTTGTGGCAGGTTGGCATCACGCATGGAAGCAATGCTCTCAACCAGCACAGCCTGCGTGGCATAGCCGAGCAAACCACCCAGCAGCACCGCCAGCACCCCGAGCAGTATGAATTGATAAAGGAATAGCCACAGCACCTGGCTCTGCTGTGCACCGAGGCAGCGCATCACCGCGCAACCATCCAGATGGCGCAGCACAAAACGCTGGGCCGCCAATGCCAGTGCCGCACCCGCAAGGATGGCAGCGGTCAGCGCGGCCAGGCCGAGAAAATGTTCGGCACGTTCCAGAGTAATACGGATTTCGGGACGCGCGTCGCGCACGTCTTCCATCTTTTCATGGCCGGAAAGGACGGGAGTGATCGCGGCACGATATGCCAATACTTGCGTTGTCTCGCCCGCGATCAGCAAGCGATAGGTAATGCGGCTGCCTTCCTGCACCAGCTGGGTAGCCGGCAAATCGGCATCATTCATCAACACGCGCGGAGCAAAGCTGGAAAATCCGAGTGAGGGATCGACGTCTTTCACGATGCGCGCCGCCAGTTTGAATCGCCGTGCCCCGATGCCGACCTCGTCACCCACATTCAAATCGAGACGACGCAACAAACGTTCATCTCCCCACACCGCGCCGCGTGCGGGAATGTCCGTTGCAACATGCACACTGCCATCATCAATCTCGATCTTGCCGCGCAGTGGATAGCCCGCCTCCGCCGTCTGGATCTCGCTCAATAACACCTGTTCACCGTGTGCCACCATGCTGGGGAAGGTGCGGCTTTGCACCACCTGCAAGCCGTGTGCTTCGGCCAGCTTGCGGTACTCAGGAGAAAACGGGCGGGTGGAAGTGATGCGCAGGTCGGCACCGATCAGGTTGTGTGCCTGCTGTTGCAAGGCCAGTCGCACGCGGTCGGCGAACAAACCGACTGTAGCCAGACTGCCCACCGCCAACACCAGCGCCAGCAACAACACGCGCCATTCTCCCGCATGCCAGTCACGGCGCAACATTTTGAGCGAGAGCAGAAAGAGACTCATATTGGCGTCTGCCGTTAGATTTTCACGCGGAGGCGCGAGACGCAGAGAAGAATTTGTTCGTCATTGGTCTTTGCTCCGCACCTCGGCGTGAGAAGAACGACGGGCACGGCCTTATCTCCAACTCATGCCAACGACTGCAACGACGATGGTGATCACGCCAAGGGTGAGATTGAGCGCGACCAGTTTGCGTATTTTGCCCAGCAACAAGGCGGCTTCCGGCCAGCGTTGCTTGGCGACGTGCAAAGTGAACGGCACATAGCAGGCGAAGAAGACATAGGCATAAATAACGGACATCAACAACCCCAGCAGCAACATGCTATGCACATAACGCGGTGCGTGTGCCATGCCGCCGTACAGATAAATCATGTAAAAGCCGGTGACGAGAATCAGTACGACCGCAACCCATACCCAGTTGAAGAAGCGGCGGAATACGTTATCCCACAGCGCCAGACGTTGTGGCGGCTGCAACACATCGACGGCGGCAGGACGCAGCACAATGTAGGCAAAGAACATGCCGCCAACCCAGACAAGAACCGCCAGCAGGTGAATGAGTTTGAAATAGGTCATATTGATTTTCCCGAAAGGTCTGGCACGAATTGTCGCACCGGTTTGAATGTTTTGCGATGGACTGACGAGATACCGTGCACCTGCAGGGCGGCAAGGTGAGCCGCAGTCGGGTAACCCTTGTGCGCGTCAAATCCGTATTGCGGATAGCACACATGTAATTGCAACATCAGTTCATCACGCGCTGTCTTGGCCAGGATGGAGGCGGCGGAAATGGCCGCTACTTTGCTGTCGCCCTTGACGACGGCCTGACTGGGAATGCCGGTGTGCGGACAATACAGGCCATCAACCAGCACTTGCTGTGGTCGCATGGGCAACGCCTGCACCGCACGTTGCATCGCCAGCAAAGTGGCTTGCAGAATGTTGAGTTGGTCGATTTCCTCCACCTCGGCATAGGCTACGGCCCAGGCCAGTGCGCGTTCGCGGATGATGGGAGCCAATCGCTCACGTTGTTTTTCGGAAAGTTTCTTGGAATCGGCCAATCCTTCGATCGGACGCGAGGGATCGAGAATGACGGCCGCCGCGCTGACCGGCCCCGCCAGCGGACCGCGCCCCGCCTCGTCCACACCGCAGATCAATACGATTTCGCTCATGCCAGAAACGGCAGGATGGCTTGCGCGGCTTTGTGTGCCGTATCCTGGCGCAGGCTGCGATGCATCTCGCCGAAAGTCTGCTCCAGCGCCGCCACCGCCGGTTTGTTGTTGACTGCATTCAACAGAGCCTGTGCCAGATTTTCCGGCGTGGCATCATCCTGAATAATCTCCGGCACTACGAATCTCCCGGCCAGAATATTGGGCAACCCTACATAAGGCTGGTATCTCATACTCCGCATCAGGTGATAACTCAGCCAGGGCATCTTGTAGGTGATCACCATCGGACGTTTGAGCAGCGCCACTTCCAGCGTCGCGGTACCGGAAGCAACCAGCACGCCGTCGGCCGCGATCATGGCATCGTGCGCATGACCGAACAGCAGCGTGAAAGGGAGATGCTGCGCATCCTGCTGCCATAGTGCGTGTTCGAATAACTTGCGCGTCTCGCGCGTGACCAGCGGCACCAGAAACTGCGCCTGCGGGCACTGCTGCATAATACATTTGGCTGTTTTGATAAAGACAGAGGCCAGTTGTTGCACTTCGCTCTGACGGCTACCCGGCAGGAGCGCAAACACACGCGCCTCCTGACGAATGCGCATCTGCTCGCGCATCGCGGCACGGTCGGTCTGCTCCGGCAATAAATCGGCCAGTGGATGGCCAACATAGGTGACCGGCACCCCGGCCTGTTCGTAGATCGGCGCCTCGAACGGGAACAGGGCGAGGATATGCGAGGCAGCACGTTTGATTTTATGGATACGCTCGCCGCGCCACGCCCAGATCGACGGACTGACATAGTGCACAGTGGGAATACCGTGTGTTTTCAGTGCCAGCTCCAGCCCAAGATTGAAGTCGGGCGCATCAACGCCGATGAACAGGTCAGGCGGGTGCGCCAGGAATCGTTCGCGCAGTGAGCGTCGAATACCGGCGATTTCGCGGTAGTGGCGCAACACTTCGACGTAACCACGGACAGCAAGTTTTTCCAGCGGAAAAAGTATCTCCATACCGGCGGCCTGCATCTTGGGGCCGCCGATGCCAATGAAGCGCACCTCGGGTCTGGCCTGGCGGATGGCAGTCATCAACATGCTGCCAAGAAGATCGCCCGATGCTTCACCCGCCACGATGGCAATGGTTTTCAAGTTCTGGCTCACGGGAGTCTAACGCACGATACCACGCGTGGCGTGGCCGAGAAAGTCCAGCATGTTGTCGATGTCCGGATCGGCATCGGCCACTTGAGCGCGCAATGCGGCGATCTCCTGCTGTGCCGCCTCGAAGCTGCTGCCAGCACGATACAGGATGCGATACATCTTTTTGATCATGTCGAGACGCGCGGCAGAATAACCAGCACGGCGCGGTCCTTCCTGATGCGGGCCTTTGGCTTCGGCGGGATTACCCACGGCAGTCACAAAGGGTGGCAGATCTTGCGTCAGCCGGGTCTGGAAACCAATCATGGCGAAGTCGCCGATACGCACAAACTGGTGGATACCGCTCATGCCGCCAATCAGGGTATGGTCGCCGACCGTCACATGGCCCGCGAACTGCACCGAGTTGGCGATGACATTGTGATCGCCAATATGGCAGTCATGCGCCACGTGCACGTAAGCCATGATCCAGTTGTCGCTGCCGATGGAGGTGACACCACCATCCTGCACCGTGCCGAGATTGAGGGTGCAGTTCTCACGGATGGTGTTGTTGTCGCCAATAACGAGCCGGGTCGGTTCTCCCTTGTACTTCTTATCTTGTGGGATCTCGCCGATGGAGCTGAACTGAAAGAAACGGTTGCCTTTGCCGATGGCGGTATGCCCGTCGATCACAACATGCGGGCCGACCACCGAACCCGCGCCAATTTCTACATGCTCACCGATGATGGAATAAGCACCGACCGACACATCATCGGCCAGTTTGGCGTTGGGGTGGATAAGGGCTGAAGGATGACGCAAGCTGTTCATCACTTGGTCCGTAGTGTACAAATCAAATCTGCTTCCGCTGCAACCTGTCCGTCCACTTCGGCCACACCTTTGAATTTCCACATGCCGCGCCGGTTCATCGCAATGGAGACCTTGAGCAGTAATTGATCACCAGGGCCAACCGGGCGTTTGAAGCGGGCATTGTCAATACCGACGAAGTAGTACACCGAGTTGTCGCTGGGCAATGTCCCCATCGTCTTGAATGACAGGATTGCCGCGGCTTGTGCCATCGCTTCAATCACCAGCACACCAGGCATCACCGGATGATGCGGATAGTGGCCGGGGAAGAATGGTTCGTTCATGCTCACGTTCTTCAGCGCAACGATGCTTTCATTCGGCACGACCTCGAGCACACGATCAATCAACAGGAACGGATAACGGTGCGGCAAATGCTGCAACACCTCGTGGATGTCCATTGCAGTACTCATGCTTTTTCTCCCTTTGATGATTTCATCTCTTGTTCCAAAGCTTTGACACGCTTGACCAGTTCGCCCAGATGACGCAGATGGACGGCGTTATTACGCCACTCGTCGTTCCTGCTGAACGGATAGATACCGGCATAACTACCCGGCTCGGTGATGGATTTTCCGATCAGGGTGAAGGAAGCAATCTCGACGTTATCAGCGATTTGCAGATGACCAAGGATGCCCGCGCTACCACCGATGCGACAATATTTGCCGATGGTTGCGCTGCCGGCGATGCCAACACAGCCGGCAATTGCGGTATGCGCACCGATGCGAACGTTGTGCGCAACCTGAATCTGGTTATCAAGCTTCACACCCTCTTCGATCACGGTGTCATCAAGCGCACCACGATCGATCGTGGTATTGGCACCGATCTCGACGTGGTCACCGATGATCACGCGACCAATCTGTGGAATCTTCAGCCAGCACCCCTCGTCCATGGCGATACCAAAACCATCGGCACCGATCACCACACCGGAATGCATGATCACGTGCCGGCCGATAACGCAGTCGTGATAAATCGTCACATTCGGGTAAAGTCGTCCATGCGCCCCCACAATCGTGCGCTCCCCGATGACACAACCCACCATCACCACCGTGCCCGCGTCGATGCGCGCAGCAGCTCCAATCGAGACGTTCGCACCAATGTGTGCATCCGGTGCAATCACCGCGCCGTCCCCGATCACCGCGGTCGGATGAATACCAGGCGGCATGGCCGGCAAGGGATTGAGCAAAGCTGATAATTTGGCAAAATAAGAATATGGGTTGACCGCCACGATGCGCGGCAACTCAGTCAGTTCTGCATCCGTTTCCGCGACAATCACTGCCGCAGCACGGCTGGCTTCAAGTTGCTTGCGGTATTTGGCGTTGGCCAGAAAGGCAATTTGCCCCTGGCCGGCTTTTTCCAGGGTAGCCACCTGAAACACTTCGGTTTCGGGATCGCCAAGTACCTTGCCGCCCAGACGGGCAACGATTTCAGATAAACGAAAACTTGAATTGTTCATGGAGTACGGCCGCGCTTATTTTCCCGCCGGCTCCGCCTGTTCGCCCGTCAGGTATTTCAGCACCTTTTCGGTGATATCCACTTTCGGACTGCGATAAACCGCTTCCTGCAGGATGACATCGTATTGCTCACTCTCGGCAATCCGTTTGATCGCCTGATCTGCTCTGGCCAGAATCCGTGCCAATTCTTCATTCTGGCGCAAGGAAATGTCCTCGCGGAACTCGCGTTGCCGGGTTTGCAGAATCAGATTTAAATTGGCAATCTCGCGCTCCTGAATACGCCGTTGTGCATCGGAGAAAGTTGCTGTCTTTGCTTCGAAACTTGCTTTGGCATCCTGTAACTGTTTGGCCAATGCCTTGACCTCCTGCTCGCGCACGGCAAATTCCTTGTCGATCCTTTTCTGCGCTGCCAGTGCCGGTTCGGATTCGCGCAAAATACGTTCGGTATCGACAAAGCCGATACGTGTCGCTTCCGCCAGCACACCAGTGGCGAAGACGAACAAAAGGACACCTGTCACTAATCTGTTTTTCATGTTCACTCCTTAATTCGCCGCGACTAATCGGCCGAATATGCCACGTTCAGAAGAAGCCGCCGAGCGAAAACTGGAAACTCTGCACTTTGTCCTGCGGCTGCTGGTTCAATGGCTTGGCCCAACTGAACTGCATCGGGCCTGCCGGTGAGAACCAGTTTATACCCAAACCGGCAGCGTAACGCATCCCCTCCGAAGCTAGGTTCGAGTTCTTCTCGCCATACACCGCGCCACCATCGAGAAAAGCGCTCAAGCGCACCGACTTGCTTTTCTCCATGCCGGGTAACGGGAATAAAAGCTCAATATTACCCACCACACGCTTATCTCCACCCAGCGCATAATCGCTGCTGTCGCGCGGGCCGAGCGAATTGGAGTCATAGCCCCGCACCGAGCCGGTACCGCCCGCATACAAGTTCTTGAAGAACGGCAACTCCATCCCGTCGTAGCCGCCGGCAATACCCAGGTCTCCGTTCAGGCGCAGCGTCAGATACTGGTTCAATGGCTGGAACCACTGTTGGCTATAAGTGAACTTGTAGAAACGCTGATCGGAAACCGGCAATGCGGTCTCCAGAAATGCACGTTGTGTCGCCCCTTCGGTGGCGTAGATCCCGCTGTCACGCGTATCGCGTGTCCAGCCAATGGTACCCAGCACATTCTGGCTGTGGGAACCAAAAGTATTGATGTAATCGATGTAGCGTAGCGGGCTTTCGCTCGTCAGCGCCAGCGTGGTGTCTTCCAGCGACAAGCCATACTGAAAAGTCTCGTCTTCTTTGATTGGCACCCCCAGACGTATGCCGCCACCGTAAGTATCGGAAGTGTATTGGCTGACCGTAGTCGTGGTCGCATCGGTTCTGCGCTTGTACACGTCAAAACCCCGGCTGATGCCGTCGTCCGTGTAATAGGGATTGGTGTAGGAAACTGAATAGACCTGATTGACCTTGCTGGTGTTGATCTGGGTGGATAAGGCATTGCCCGTGCCGAACAGGTTGGACTGGGTCACTCCGGCCGACAGGGTCACGCCCTCAGCATTGCTGAATCCCGCACCGATCTGGAAATTCCGGTCGGCTTTTCTTCAACATGCAGATTCAGATCAAGCTGGTCGTTGCTGCCGGTGACCGGCTGTGTTTCAACATTCACCTCGGCAAAGAATCCCAGCTTGTCGATGCGTTGTTTCGATTTCTTGATCTTGGAGGTGGAGAACCAGCCACCCTCCATCTGGCGGAATTCGCGCCTCACCACTTCGTCCCGCGTCTTGTCGTTACCCGCCACATTGATCCGGCGAACATAAGCGCGCTGCATCGGGTCAACCATGAAAGTGAATGCCACCTGATGTTTATCCTTGTCAATATCCGGAATGGCACTGATGTTGGCGAAAGCATAGCCTTTATCCCCCATCTCTTCCCGAATCTTGTCGGAGGCTGCTGTCAACGCCTCGCGCGAAAAGATCTGTCCGGGCTGAATGGCGATCATGGCGCGCAAAGCCTCTTGCGAGAACACCCCTTTTGCCCCGGCCACTTTGACATCGGACACGGTGTACTGCTCTCCTTCGGTGAGATTCAGCGTGATGTAGATATCTTTCTTATCGGCAGAGATTGAGACCTGGGTCGAGTCGATGGCAAAATCCATGTAGCCCGAATTAAGGTACAGACTGCGGATTGCCTCCATATCGGCGGCCAATTTTGGCTTGGAATACTGGTCATTATTGGAAAACCAGGTGAACCAGCCGGGTGTAGTCAACTTTATCTCGTCGAGCAAGTCACTTTCCGTGTAATGCGCGTTACCGACGAGATTGATCTGGCGAATTTTTGAAGGACTTCCCTCGATCACATCCAACTTGACCGCCACCCGGTTACGCTCAAGCTCGGTCACCGTGGTGGTCACTACTACCGCGTATTTGCCGCGCGCGAGGTACTGGCGCTTCAGCTCCTGCTCGGACTTTTCCAGCATCGCCTTGTCAAAGATGCGCCCCTCGGCCAATCCAACGAATTTAAGGTTCTCCAGCATCTGCGGCTTGGGAAAATCCTTGATCCCGCTCAGTTCGACACTGGCTATGGTCGGTCGCTCCTGCACACGCACCACCAATATGCCCTGATCGTTCAGAAGCTGCACGTCCTTGAAGAATCCGGTGGCGAACAATGCACGCAGTGCCACCGTGGCCCGTTCATCATTCACGGTGTCGCCGACCTTCAACGGCAGATAGCTGAACACGGTCCCGGCTTCGGTCCGCTGGATCCCTTCAACCCGGATATCCTTCACCACGAACGGCTCACCCGCCCAGACGGTTGCGCTATACAGGAGCGCCAACACGCCCGCCAATTTTTTCAAATTCATTATTTAACCCAAGATCAGGCGACTGATGTCGTTGTACAAGGCAAAACTCATCAGGGTCAATAGCAAAGCGATGCCCACTCTTTGCCCTGCGTCCCACAGCGCGTCCGACACCGGACTGCCTTTGAAAAATTCGACGGCATAATACAGCAAATGTCCTCCATCCAATAACGGGATGGGCAATAGATTCAGGATGCCGAGGCTGATACTGATCAGCGCCAGAAAACCGAGATACGCACCAATACCCATCTGCGCCGACTGTCCCGCATAGTCGGCAATCGTGATTGGGCCGGATAAATTCTTTAGCGACACCTCACCCACCACCATCTTCGCCATCATCTTCAAACTGATGACAGAAGTTTCCCAGGTTTTACGCAAAGCCTGTTCCAGCGCACGCAATGGCGGATAGCTCACCTCTGTCCGCAAGGCGTCGAAAGTGGCACGATCAACCAGCGGGGCGGCGCCGATACGACCGATCGCCACTCCGTTTTCTTCCAGCCGGTCAGGAGTGATTGTTAATTGCAACAGGGCGGTGTCGCGCTCGATCTCGACTTGCAAAGACTGCAAGGGATGTGCACGCACCACTTCGACCAAATCTTGCCAAAAAGGCATCAAAGTACCGTCCACCCGCAGGATACGGTCCCCCTCGCGCAACCCACCCTGCTGTCCCGCCCCATCCGCCACCAATTTACCAATGACAGGATAGACCTTGGGCTGATAAGGCTGCAGGCCAAGTTTTGCCATGAAATTTCCATCCAGGTCAGCCGCACTCAGATTTGACAAACGCAAGGTGCGCAGGGCCGTCCCACCCCCGACGGAGCGTACATCGAGCTCTGCCGGTTTTCCCTGCAACACCAGGTCAAGCAGGATCCAGCGCATATCCTGCCAGCTTGGAACCGCCACCCCGTCAATCGCAGCAATAGTGTCTTGCTCGTGCAGCATCGCCATCGCCGCCGGCGTATCCGGCTTGATCTCCCCCAGCACCGGCTTGATCCCCGGCACACCGTAAATGAACAAGGCCCAATACAACAGCACGGCAAGCAACAGATTGGCGACAGGCCCGGCCACCACAATCGCCATGCGCTGCAACACCGGCTTGCGGTTGAATGCACGCGGCAAGTCCGCTGCGGACACTTCGCCCTCACGCTCGTCCAGCATCTTGACGTAGCCGCCGAACGGAAGGGCAGAGATCACCCATTCCGTTTCACCGTTGCCGAAGCGGCGCGAATAGAGCACCTTTCCGAAGCCCACCGAGAAGCGCAACACCTTGACCCCGCACCAGCGCGCGACAGCGTAATGTCCCCACTCGTGAAACACCACCAGCACGACGATAGCAACAATGAATGCCAATAAAGTAGTCATCTACCGGACAGTCCAAATACAAGACAGAGTCCACACAGACCACAGAGAAGGAGCCGGGTTCCGCTGCAAGTTTTGCGGCAACTGGTTTTTCAGGATCATCGGGCAATCCACTCCTGCGCCGCGCGACGCGCAGATGCATCGGCATCCAGCACGTCTTGCAATACATGCACTTCGTTGCGCGCAACACTGCCCAGCACCGCTTCGATCAGGCGCGGAATATCAAGAAAGGTGATGCGCCGTTCGAGGAACGCAGCCACAGCAACCTCATTTGCCGCATTGAGTAGAGCAGGCACGCTACCGCCCGCCCGCAGCGCCTGATAGGCCAAGCCAATACAGGGGAAACGGGTGAAGTCGGGAGCACTGAAGTCAAGGTGTGCAATCTGGAATAGATCCAGCGGCGCAACCCCTGATTCAATGCGCTCCGGCCAGGCCAGCGCATAGGCGATAGGGGTGCGCATGTCGGGATTGCCCAGTTGCGCCAGCACCGAGCCATCGACGTACTGCACCATGGAGTGGATGACGCTCTGCGGATGTACCACCACCTCGATCTTGTCGGCCGGCGCGTTGAACAACCAGTGCGCCTCGATCACCTCAAGACCTTTGTTCATCATGCTGGCGGAATCGACGGAAATCTTGCGGCCCATGCTCCAGTTCGGATGGGCGCAGGCCTGCTCCGGTGTGACTTGCTCCAATTCTGCCAGCGGCGTGTTGCGAAACGGTCCGCCGGATGCGGTGAGCAAAATTCTGGCGACACCACCGGCCTGCAGGTCGCCCGCGTAAGCATGCGGCAAAGACTGGAAGACAGCGTTGTGCTCACTGTCAATGGGCAGCAGGATGGAGCCGCTACGACGCACCGCTTCCATGAATAGATGCCCGGCCAGCACCAGCGTTTCCTTGTTCGCCAGCAATAACTTCTTTCCGGCTTGCGCCGCCGCCAGCGTGGGCGGCATGCCGGCCGCCCCGACGATGGCTGCCATCACGGCGTCAACTTCGGGCAACGTCGCCACCCGCACCAAGGCGTCTTCGCCGCACAGTACCTCGGTCGCAAGTCCGGCAACAGCAAGGCGGAGGCGCAAGCGTTCGGCAGCGGCTTCATCCAGCAGTACGGCATAGCGCGGCTGAAAATGCAGACACTGTGTGAACAGCAATTCATCCTGTTGTCGCGCGGTCAGGGCGATAACCTGATATTTATCGGGATGGCGCGCGATGACGTCCAGTGTACTTTTACCGATACTGCCGGTGGAGCCAAGGATGGCAAGGTACTGCACTAGTTGATCCCCTGAAACAACAGCGCCAGTGCCGCCAGCGGCAGAGTCGAGGTCAGTGCATCGATGCGATCCAGCAAACCGCCGTGTCCCGGCAACAACGCTCCGCTATCCTTGACACCCGCCTGGCGTTTAATTGCCGACTCGAATAGATCACCGATCACCGCCAGCACCACCCACCACCACGCGGTTAAAATCATCGCCGGCAACATTTGCAGGCGCGAGAACTCGGCACTGAACATCCACACCAACGCCACATAGATGGATACACCCAGGATCGCACCGGCCACACCCTCCCAAGTCTTGCCCGGACTGATACTGGGTGCCAGTTTGGTCTTGCCAAACTTGCGTCCGGCGAAATAGGCGGCACTATCGGCCACCCACACCAGCCCCATCACGAACAAAAGAACCCAGGGGGCCGGTGCGGCAGCCCGCAGATCAATCATGGCCAGCCCGGTCGGGATCAACACGATCCAGCCGACCAGCATCATCAACCACGGCTGCGTGACTTTAGCCCCGGTGATCAGCCAGGCGGGCACCACGATCAGCCACAGCATGGCCGAAAGCAAATAAAACAGCAGGTGAGCATAGCTGCCTTGCTCCGTACCCGCATTGGCATCCAACCACAACAGGCCCAGCATCAGCAGCAGGGTTGCACCCCAGTACAGCTTGGCCTGATACCCCTGCAAGCGGGACAGATGCGACCATTCAGCTACACCCTGCAAAACCATTGCCATGACGAGGAATGACCAGCCGAGTGGCGGCAACCAGAATAGTGCAGACAGCAACAGGGCCAGCAGGACGATAGCGGTCAGCACACGGGATTTAAGCACCGGCCTTCCCCTTTAATTGTTCGCTGGTGCGACCAAAGCGCCGCTCGCGTTTCTTATAGGAGGCGATTGCCGCCTCCAGTTCTGTACGCCCGAATGCAGGCCACAACACATCGGTAAAATACAGTTCGGTATAGGCCAATTGCCACAACAGGAAATTGCTGATGCGCTGCTCGCCACCAGTACGGATGAACAGATCCGGCTCCGGTGCGTAGTGCATGGAAAGATAGGGTTGCAACTCTTCCTCATCGAATGCAGTTGCCCGTTCCGGATGCGCAATGCTTAAGGCGTGCATCGCCTGCATGATGTCCCAGCGCCCGCCATAGTTGGCGGCAATGGTCAGGGTTAAACCGGTATTAGCTGCGGTGAGCTGTTCGGCTTCTTCGATGTGGCGCACCAGTTGCGCATCGAAACGGCTGCGGTCGCCGATTACTTTCAGGCAGATATCATTCTCGTGCAATTTGCCGACTTCGCGTTGCAGCATTTTCAGGAACAACTGCATCAGAAAGGAGACCTCGTCAGCCGGCCGCCGCCAGTTCTCGCTGCTGAACGCAAACAACGTCAGATATTCCACCCCCAGTTCCCGACACGCCTTGACCATTTCGCGCACAGTCTCCACCCCGCGCTGGTGCCCCGTCACGCGCGGCATGAAACGCTGCTTCGCCCAGCGCCCATTACCATCCATGATGATGGCGATATGACGCGGCACGGCGGGAGCGTCGGGGATGATGCGGGTTGAGCTTTTGAAAATAGCCATTTTGGGATTTGAGGGTCGAGGATCGAAGATTCAGGATGGCAGAGGTTTAACTCAAATCCCCGATCATCATCCCCCAATCCTTCTCAGACCGCCATCAGGTCGGCTTCTTTGACTTGCAGGGCTTTGTCGATTTCGATGACGAAGCGGTCGGTCAGTTTCTGCACCTCATCCTGCGCCCGGCGCTCATCATCCTCGCTGACTTCCTTGTTCTTCAGCAATTTTTTCAACTGCTCATTGGCATCACGGCGGATGTTGCGCACCGCGATCTTTGCATCCTCACCCTCGCTTTTGACCACCTTGATCAGGTCACGCCGGCGCTCTTCAGTCAGCATCGGCATTGGCACCCGGATAATTTCACCGTTGGTGGCGGGGTTTAAACCCAGACCGGAATCACGGATCGCTTTTTCGATCGGGCCGACCATATTCTTTTCGTACGGCTGCACACCGATGGTGCGTGCATCGGACAATGTCACGTTCGCCACCTGGTTGACAGCGGTCGGATTGCCGTAGTAATCCACCATCACGTGGTCCAGCAGCCCGGTATGCGCGCGTCCAGTGCGAATCTTGCCCAAGTCCGCCTTTAGCGCATCCAGTGACTTGTTCATCTTTTCTTCGACACTCTTTTTGATATCAGTGATCATGATTCACTCCTAATCTACTCGTACCAGTGTTCCTTCACCCTCACCCATCACCACACGCTTCAGGGCACCGGGCTTGAAGATGCTGAACACGACGATGGGCAGCTTCTGGTCACGACACAGCGTCAGTGCCGTCGCATCCATCACCTTCAAATTCTTGCTGATCGCCTCATCAAAACTCAAGCTTTGATAGCGGATCGCATCCGGGTTCTTTTTCGGATCATCGGTGTAGATGCCGTCCACCTTGGTCGCCTTGATCACCACGTTGGCCGACATCTCGACGCCGCGCAAGGCGGCGGCGGTATCGGTGGTGAAGAACGGACTGCCGATCCCCGCCGCAAAGATAACCACCTTGCCGTCTTCCAGGTAGCGCAGCGCCTTGCCCCGGATGAACGGCTCAGCCACCTGTTCCAGATTCAGGGCGGATTGCACCCGGCACTCCACACCGCCCCGGGTCATTGCATCCTGCAGAGCCATCGAATTCATCACCGTAGCCAGCATCCCCATGTAATCGGCGGTGGCGCGATCCATCCCGGCTGCGGCGGGCGCCACCCCACGGAAAATATTGCCACCACCAATGACCATCGCCACCTCGACACCCAGCTCGGTCACTTCCTTGATCTCGGCCACGATACGTTCGATAACCACACGGTTGATACCGTAGCTGTCATCGCCCATCAGGGCTTCGCCGGAAAGTTTGAGCAGGATGCGCTTGTAGGCAGGGGCGGTCATGGTTTGGGTTTCCTTTAGCCTTGCTTGATGGCAGCGGCGGCGGCAGCGACTTCAGCCGCGTAGTCTTCGACTTTCTTTTCGATCCCTTCGCCGACGGTGAACATCCGGAAGGCGGTGACCGAAGCGCTCTTGCTCTTCAGCAACTGCTCAATGGTCTGCTTGCCGTCTTCAGCCTTGACAAAACCCTGGCCCAACAGCGTCACTTCCTTGAGGAATTTCTGCACCGTACCTTCAGCGATCTTCTCCAGCATCGCTTCCGGCTTGCCGGATTCCTTGGCTTTTTCGATGGCGATCCGGCGTTCGGTGGCGATATCCTCCGGATTCACGCCCGATGCATCCACCGATTTCGGCTTGCTTGCGGCGATATGCATTGCGATGTCCTTACCCATGACTTCATCACCGCCGGTGAAGCTCACCATCACGCCGATCTTGTTGCCGTGCAGATAGGTTGCCAACTTGCCGCTGGTCGTTGCATAACGCTCGAAACGACGCACTGTGAGGTTCTCACCCAATTTCATTACCAGCGCCTTGCGATCTTCCTCCACCGTACCTGTGCCATGAGCCAGCTTCAGCACCAGCAGTGCATCGATATCAGCCGGATCTTTCTCCGCCACGGTCTGCGCCACATTCTGGGCAAAAGCCTTGAAATCGTCATTCTTGGCCACGAAATCGGTTTCACAGTTCACCTCTACCACGGCACCGGTCTTGCCATCCGCCGCGAGGACCGATCCGATCACGCCTTCCGCCGTCACGCGAGTGGCAGCTTTGCTCGCCTTCGCTCCGCTCTTGATGCGCATCAACTCCTCTGCTGCCTTGAAGTCACCGTCAGTCTCCACCAGTGCCTTTTTGCATTCCATCATGCCGAGGCCGGTCGCCTCGCGCAGTTCTTTCACCATGCTTGCGGTGATCTCTGCCATGTCACACTCCTAATGATTCAACTAAATTCAAGTTATAAAAAAGGGGGCTTGCGCCCCCTCGTTGCGGGAAGGCTGCTTACTCCGCACTTTCCGTTTCGGCAATCTGCTCGACCAGCTCGGTCAGCGGCTGCTCGCGCCCTTCCAGGATCGCATCGGCCACGCCGCGCGCGTACAAACGGATCGCCTGGCTGGAGTCATCATTACCGGGAATCACAAAATCGACACCGATCGGGCTGTGATTGGTATCGACCACGCCAATGACCGGGATACCCAGTTTCTGCGCTTCGGTGACGGTACCCTTTTGGTATCCGACGTCGATCACAAAGATTGCGGAAGGCAGGCCCTGCAGATCCTTGATGCCGCCCAGGCTACGGTCCAGTTTTTCGAGTTCACGGCGGAACATCAGACCTTCTTTCTTGGAAAGCTTGTCGATGCTGCCATCCTCTATCATCGCTTCCAGCTCTTTCAGTCGCTTGATCGATGTTTGCACGGTCTTGAAGTTGGTGAGCATGCCGCCCAACCAGCGATGATCAACAAAGGGAGAACCGGCGCGGATTGCTTCTTCGCGGATAATCTCACGCGCCTGACGCTTGGTCGCCACGAAAAGGATGGTGCCTTTTTTTGCCGCGATCTTGCGTACTTCATTCAGCGCGTCGTTGAACATCACGACGGTCTTTTCCAGATTGACAATGTGGATTTTATTGCGATGACCGAAGATATAAGGGGCCATCTTGGGATTCCAGAAACGTGTCTGGTGACCGAAATGGACACCCGCTTCCAGCATTTGACGCATTGTTACTGCTGCCATGTAATTACTCCAATCGTTAAGGGTTAAGTCTTCCACTCGCCAGCTTGATCCCCCAGCATGATTCCCGAGGGGACACCCCAACATGAACGAGTGTGTGAATTACCGTTTACCGGCACCTGCCGGATTAACGGGGCGCGCATTGTAACCGAAGCAGCGCCCTGACTCAAGGCGGGGAAGCACCCTGAAAAGTCGGGTCTCTTTGCAATATTTCACAAGGCGACCACATTAAACCGCTTTCTTGACAGAGGGCACGGCTTGCCCGTGATACGCTACACACCATGAAAAATATCAGCCATTACCTTGCCCATTTATCTGTCACCGCCTGGGTTGGCAGCCTGTGGGCCATCGGCTATCTCGCCGCACCTGTATTGTTCTATGCCCAACCCGACAGACAACTTGCCGGGCTGTTAGCCGGCGAGCTTTTCGTTCGTGTAGGCTATCTTGGGATGATTTGTGGCACGTATCTGCTGATCTACCACTTTGCACAATCAGGGCGTACCGTATTGCGCAAGAGAACGTTCTGGGTGATTGCAGGCATGCTCGCAATCAGCCTGCTGATTCAATTTGGCATCCAGCCGGTCATGAGTGAAATAAAGGCATCTGTTGCGTCACCGGATGTGATGGGCAGTGCGTCCTCCGCGAAATTCAAGATGCTGCACGGCCTGTCCAGCATTGCATATCTGATAGAAAGCTTGTTGGGCATCTATCTGGTCGTCGTCAGTCAGGGATCTCGTCAAAGTAAATGAGCGTGGCGGGCATATCCCCCTCTTCCGCTGCACACACTGGTTAATCAGCCGTCTTCACCACAATACCCAGAGCACGGATGCGCCGGGCAAATTGTTCCAGTTGAAGATGTGACAAAGGGGATAAACGCGTTGCTTCAGGTTGCAGCGACGGCCGTGCCAACCCGTACAGCAGTACACCCTGCGGTTTAATTCCGTCACGCATCACACCCCGTAGAAGATCCAGATATTCATCTTCATCCTGCTTGCACGGTGCAATCCCATCCAGTGCGAACCAGCAGGTTTGCAGCCAGGTATTGGGGCAGCAAGCGATAGCTGTCGCCAGGTTCTGCCGTACCTGGTCCATTGTTATTTTGGTGTTGTTGATGATTGCCATACCCGCTTCGCTGGCACGATCGAGTTTGAACCAGACTTCACCATTGAGTTGTGCCATACGGCGCAAACCTTGTTGCACGTTGCTGCGCTGTAGCAGGCTGCCGTTGGTGATGAGTACCAGTTTAAGGCCGTCCGGCTTGAGCCGGCCGACCAGTTCGATAACTTGTACGAACTCAGCCGCACTGGTCGGCTCGCCGTTGCCGGAGAGCGCAATATCGTTGATGCGCCGTGCTTTGGGCGAGATGCGTTGCATGAATTCGCCGTGCTGCAACCCATGCAGGAAATCCTTTAGTTCCTTTTCCAGCAGGGTCAGGTCAATGGGAGGCGCAGTGCCAAGCGTGAGATTGGGCACCTGACAATAGATGCAGCGCCAGTTGCAGGCATTGTTGGGGTTGAGATTGACACCGATGGACACCCCCCCGGCGCGGCGCGAGACAACCGGATAGACATAATGCATTCCGGCGCTGTCCCGGCTGTGTTCTGTCGTCGTTAGTGCTGAATCGACCACGCCGCGTTCAGGACTTCATCAGCGGCAGATACATGGCCGGATCGACCGGCTTGCCCTGTTTGCGAATCTCGAAATGCAATTTGACCTGGTCGGCGTCGGTATTGCCCATCTCGGCGATCTGCTGCCCCTTGCGCACGCTCTGGCCTTCCTTCACCAGAATCCGGTCGTTGTGCGCATAAGCACTGAGATAAGTGCTGTTGTGTTTGATGATGACCAGCTTGCCGTAACCGCGCAGACCGCTGCCGGCATATACCACCTTGCCGGCCGCACTAGCCGTGATCGCCTGCCCGCGCGTACCGGCAATATCGATTCCCTTGCGATTGGCGCTCCTGGAAAACTCGGCAACCAGCTTCCCTTGGGCGGGCATCCCCCATTCCAGCGCATCCGCGCCTTCGTCGCTCACCGCCACATCAGGCGCCCGGGGTGGTTGATTGGTCACCCTGGCTGCCTGATTAGACTGCATCCGTTCGGCCTTGGCCAAAGCCTCTGCAGAATAGAGCAGTCTGCCCACCTTGGGCTGGGTCTTGGTTTCACCCATCTTGGGCACGGTACCGGCAACAGGTGGCTGTTCATTAACTGTTCCATCATCCAGTGGAATTCTCAGCTCAAGCTGCTGCCCGATCATGATCGCAGTGGGATCTTTCAAACCGTTGTATTCCGCCACTTCCATGTAATTCAAACCGTCCTCGAAGGCGATGCTGTATAGCGTCTCCCCTGCCTGCACGGTGTGGCGCTTGGTGGTGTAACGTAGCGCGGATATATCGGCTGCACGTCGGGTGTCACCGTATTCCACGACGGGGGCTTTACCCTTCCTGACACCGGTGCCGCAGGCACTTAAGGCAACGGCCAGCAATAACAATACCAATCTTGAATTTGGACTCATGCCTTGCCCGCCAGCAAAGGAACGAACTTCACCGCATCCAGTTTGGTTTCGCGAAAGCCCTGTTCCGTGCGCTCGATCAGGTAAAGAAACTGTTCACTGCTACCCAGCGGCACCACCATCCTGCCGCCGGGCGCCAGCTGTTCTTTCAGCGCCGCCGACAATGCCGGCGCAGCGCAAGCCATGATAATCGCATCAAAGGGTCCCGCATCCGCCAAGCCGGAAGCACCATCCGCATAGCGCAGGATGACATTGCGCGCCTTAAGCTCACGCAGCAGTTTGCGCGCACGCTCATGCAATGGCTGGATGCGCTCCACGCTATAGACTTCTTTGGACAGTTGCGACAGCACTGCGGCCTGGTAGCCGCAACCGGTGCCAATCTCCAGCACCCGCCCCAGTGGATTGCCATTGCGCAAGACCTCGATCATGCGCGCCACGATGTATGGCTGAGAGATGGTCTGGCCGTAATTGATTGGCAGCGCAACATCGTCGTAGGCACGCCCGGCCAATGCCTCATCCACGAACAGATGGCGTGGCACATTGCCGATCGCTGCCAACACCGCCTCATCTCGGATGCCCTTCGCGCGCAAACGCTCAATCATGCGTCCGCGCGTGCGCACCGAAGTCATGCCGATGCCGGCATGTTGCAGATTCATTCCGCACTCCCCATCCAGGCGCGCACGGCGTCCAGCTGGCTGTATTGGGTCAAGTCGATCTGCAACGGTGTGATCGAAACCCGGCCCTGGGCGATGGCGGCGAAATCAGTCCCATCACCGGCATCCTGTGCCTTGCCCACCGGACCGACCCAGTAGATCGGCTGGCCGTGCGGATTACTCGATTTGATTACCGGCTCTGCCTTGTGCCGTTTGCCCAGACGGGTCACTTCCATCCCCTGCAATTCCGTGTAGGGCACGTCCGGCACATTGACATTCAGCAGCCAGGGTTGTGGATGCGGCAGGCGCCCAAAACGCTGCACCAGTTCCACCGCCACCTTCGCAGCTGTTTCGTAGTGCGCCTCCGCATGCCCGACCAGAGAAACCGCAATTGCCGGAACACCCAGCAGAAACCCTTCCGTCGCAGCCGCCACAGTGCCGGAGTAAATAGTATCGTCCCCCATATTGGCGCCGGAATTGATGCCGGAAACGATAATGTCGGGTTGCATGTCCAGCATCCCGGTCACCGCCAGATGCACACAGTCGGTCGGCGTACCATCCACATAATAAAAACCGGTCGCAGCCCGCCGCAGATTGAGCGGGCGACTCAGCGTCAGCGAGTTGCTCGCCCCGCTGCGGTCACGCTCCGGCGCCACCACCACCACTTCCCCCAGGGCGGACAGATGCTTCGCCAGGCAGGCCAGCCCGGGTGCGAAGTAGCCGTCATCGTTGCTGATCAAAATGCGCATCAGGTGTTCTGGACAACAATTTTCGGGAATGCTGCACTGTGATCCTGCGCCATATCGGAGATCTTCACCGCCACGCGCCGCGCAATCTGTTTGTAGACCTTGCTGATCGCTCCGTCCGGGTCAGCCACCACCGTCGGCTTGCCGGAATCGGCCTGTTCACGGATATTAATGTCGAGCGGCAGGCTGCCGAGGAGTTCCGTGTTGTAGTCGGCACACATCTTCTCTCCGCCGCCCGCACCGAAGATGTGCTCTTCGTGGCCGCACTTCGAGCAGATATGCGTACTCATGTTCTCGACGATACCGATGATCTTCACATCGACTTTCTCGAACATCTTGAGTCCCTTGCGCGCATCCATCAGCGCGATGTCCTGCGGCGTAGTAACGATCACCGCACCGGTCACCGGCACTTTCTGCGCCAGCGTAAGCTGGATATCGCCGGTGCCGGGCGGCAAATCGACCACCAGATAGTCGAGATTGTCCCACTTGGTCTGGTGCAGCAACTGGTCCAGCGCCTGTGTCGCCATCGGACCGCGCCAGATCATCGGTGTGTCGGCCTCGATGAGGAAGCCGATGGACATCACTTGCAATCCATAGTTGGTCATCGGCTGCATGCTCTTGCCGTCTGCGGAATCCGGGTTCCCACTGATACCCAGCATGGTCGGCTGCGAGGGACCATAAACATCGGCATCCAGCACGCCCACCCGCGCACCTTCGGCCGCCAGCGCCAGTGCCAGATTGACCGCCGTGGTGGATTTCCCCACTCCGCCCTTGCCACTCGCCACCGCGATGATGTTCTTCACGCCATCGACCAGTTTCACCCCGCGTTGCACCGCATGCGATATAACTTTGCTGGAAACATTCGCCTCGACCTTGCCGACACCCGGCAACGCGGACTTGAGATGATTCTCGACCAGAGTCTTGGTCTCGCCCCACACACTCTTTGCCGGATAACCCAGCAGGATGTCGAGAGTCACATCACTGCCATTGATCTTAATGTTCTTGACCGATTTGCCGCCCACAAAATCCTTCTTGGTGTTGGCATCGATCAGGTTCTTCAGGGCATTCTGTACGTCTGATTCGGTAAAACTCATGATTAGCTCCGGTCTTATTAAGATTGAATTTGAACTTGGGTGCGTGATTCTACTTGAGATGCGGGGGTCGCGTAAAAGTCGCGTCTATTTCATCGTCAGCCGCACGGTTTATACTCGAAAAGCCAAAGTACACTTATCCAGCCATGAGAAGACTAGCGATACTGTTGTTGCTCGCTGCGCTGACCGCCTGCAGCAGTGGGCCCGCAAAACATGGGCGAACCACCCCCGACCACGGCAACGATCTGGTGATGTATGCCATGGGACTTGCCGACACGCCCTATCGCTACGGCGGCAGCAATACCGCAAGCGGATTCGATTGCAGTGGATATGTGGGACACGTCTATGCACAGGTACTCGAAATCAAATTGCCGCGCACCAGTCGGCAGATCAGCCGGGTCGGCACACCATTACATCCCAGTGAATTACACCCGGGCGACCTGGTGTTCTACAACACCCAGGGGCAACCCTATTCCCATGTCGGTCTTTACATCGGTGAAGGGAAATTCGTCCACTCACCCAAAAGTGGCGACCGTATCCGCGTGGAACGCATGGAACTCAATTACTGGAAGTCACGCTATAACGGTGCACGGCGGGTGTATTGAGCACGGAAGACAGAACTTTGTCGGCCTGACTGCTCCACACGCACCGTGTCAGGGCTGAGGTCCAATCCATAACAGTGCTTCAGCGCCGCGCTTCGAGCATCGCCTCGGCCAGTTGATGCACCGACAATGCATAAAAGCTGCTGATGTTGTAGCGCATGATCACATCGAAGTTCTCGAACACCAGCCAGTATTCCTTGCCGTTCTCCAGCGTCAAATCCAATAGCCATGCCGGCGGCAACACCCCGTCCATTTTTGCCGTCGGTGCAACGCCGGCATCGGTGTGCCATCCCATTAAAGGTCTCACCTCGGTCAGCGCACCCAGCTTTTGCGTATCGTTCACTTTGGCCAACACCGCCACCGGCTCGCCGCTGCGCCAACCGTAATGCTTGAAATAATTCGCCACACTGCCGATGGCATCCTCAGCTTCATGCAGAATGTCCACGTGACCATTGCCGTTGTAGTCGAGCGCGTATTTACGGAAGTTACTCGGCATGAATTGCGGAACACCCAGTGCACCCGCATACGAAGAATTGATTTCCAGCAGATTGAAATCCTGCTCGCGAGCCAGCAGCAGGTAGTGCTCCAGCTCGGAGCGGAAATAATCGGCGCGGCGCGGGTAAGCGAAGGCCAGCGTAGTCAGCGCATCCAGCGCGCGGAAACGGCCGGTGTTGCGCCCGTACAGGGTTTCCACACCGATGATGGCGACAATATATTCCGCCGGCACGCCAAATTCGCGCTGCGCACGCGCCAACACCGCCTCGTGTTTTTTCCAGAATTTGAGTCCGCCCTCTATCCGTTCGCGGTTGACAAAATTGGCGCGATATTCCGGCCAGGGTTTGAGTGTGGCCGGCTTGCTGATTGCTTCGATCACATCCGGCCGCTGTTCGGCGCGGTGAAAGACCCGCACCAGCTCTGCACGCTTGAATTGATGCTGCGTCACCATCTCATCGATGAACGCGGGAATCCCGGGTAGTTCGGCGGCGTGAACGGATACGGAGAGAAACAACAGGGATAACGGGAGAAATATCTTCATGGCGCATGCATTTTACTCGACAGTCCACCCGCTCACTGTTAAATTTCGACATCATCAACCCGAACCACCCCCTTTGAATATCATGGAAAAGACTGCACAACACCACCGCCTGCTCATCCTCGGTTCCGGCCCTGCCGGCTACACCGCCGCCGTGTATGCCGCACGTGCCAACCTCAATCCGGTGCTGATCACCGGCATGGCGCAGGGCGGTCAACTGATGACTACCACCGAAGTCGATAACTGGCCGGCCGACGTGAACGGCGTACAGGGCCCGGAACTGATGCAACGCTTCCAGCAACACGCCGAGCGGTTCAATACCGAGATCGTGTTCGACCACATCCACACCGCCAAACTGCAACAGAAACCGTTCACCCTGATCGGCGACGCGGGAACTTACACCTGTGATGCGCTCATCATCTGCACAGGCGCCTCGGCACAATATCTCGGCATACCGTCGGAGGAAGCCTTCATGGGCAAAGGCGTGTCCGGTTGCGCCACCTGCGACGGATTTTTCTACCGCAACAAACCGGTCGCCGTCATCGGCGGCGGCAACACCGCCGTGGAAGAAGCACTGTATCTGGCCAACATCGCCAGCCATGTCACGCTGGTGCACCGCCGCGACGCCTTCCGTGCCGAAAGCATCATGGTTGATCACCTGATGGAAAAAGTGAAAGAGGGCAAGATCACCTTGCAACTGCACCAGGTGCTCGATGAAGTACTGGGCGACGACAGCGGTGTCACCGGTGCGCGCCTGAAGAATGTGCAGGACGGTACGACGCAGGACATCAAGGTGGACGGTGTATTCATCGCCATCGGCCACAAACCCAACACCGACCTTTTCGCCGGCCAACTGGAGATGGAAAACGGCTACCTCGTCACCCAGGGCGGGCGCAACGGCAACGCCACTCAGACCAGTATTGCCGGCGTATTCGCTGCAGGTGATGTGCAGGACCACGTCTATCGCCAAGCCTGCACCAGTGCAGCCACAGGATGTATGGCGGCACTGGACGCCGACAAGCACCTCGCTGCGCTGGGTTAACAGAACCGCCTGTTCCACGAGAGTCACGAACTACACGAACAAAACCCACAACGGTTTCAGCATGGTTATTTCGTGACCTTTGTGTATTTCGTGGACAAACGGCTATCCAATGAACCAAAAAGAAAAACCCGGGCAGGACGCAGACTTGTTCCGGCAAGCCCTGCAAGATGTGGTGCCGCTCAAGCCCAATGACCGCATCGTTGCAACGCCCAAGCCAATCAGAACCAAAACTGAATTCTCCCTCGCCACACCCATCCCGGACACCCTGTCCGATCACGGTGCGGGTGACACTGCCGCCACTGAATACCTGAGCAACGGCCTGAACCGCATGACCTTGCGCAAATTGCGCCGAGGCGCATGGCCGCCGCAGGACGCACTCGACCTGCACGGCTTGACCAACGACGAAGCCAGAAAATTATTGGTGGAATTCCTGCATCAGGCGACACAGCGCGGTCTGCGTTGCGTCAACATCATTCACGGCAAAGGCTGGCGCAGCGAAGGCCGCGACGGGATCATCAAAGTCCACACCCGCCACTGGCTGGCGCAACACGCTGCGGTGCTGGCGTTCTGCGAAGCGCCGGCAAATGCCGGAGGCGGGGGTGCGGTGTGGGTGTTGCTGAAGACGAAGAATTGAAAAATTAAAGCGCCGATTCGTCCGTTTCACCGGTACGGATGCGGATGACTTGTTCCACGGCGGTGATGAATATCTTGCCATCACCAATCTTGCCGGTATGTGCGGCCTTGACGATAGCATCGACTGCAGTTTCCAGCATGGCGGCACTGACCACGATTTCGACTTTGATCTTGGGCAGGAAGTCCACCACATATTCCGCACCGCGATACAGTTCGGTGTGTCCCTTCTGGCGGCCGAATCCCTTCACTTCTGTCACTGTCAGGCCGCTGACGCCCAATTCGGACAGAGCTTCGCGCACCTCGTCCAGTTTGAACGGTTTGATGATAGCTTCAATTTTTTTCATATTGTGTCCCCTTGAAATAACGCAGACATTATAGCCACTTCCTAGAAATCGTCCTGATAGCGCGCCGTGACCGGATAGCGCCAATCCTTGCCAAAACTGCGGTCCGTGATGCGGATACCGACCGGTGCCTGGCGCCGTTTGTATTCGTTGATGCGAATGAGTCTCACCACACACCGTACATCTTCTTCCGCATAACCCAATTCCACAATCTGGCCGATGCTCATATTCCTCTCGACATAGCAGGCCATGATGGCATCCAGCACATCGTATGGCGGCAGACTGTCCTGGTCGGTCTGGTCAGGTTTCAGCTCGGCGCTGGGCGGGCGGGTGATGATGCGTTCCGGGATGATACGCCCCTGTGTATTGCGCCAGTTGGCCAAGCGATACACCCAGGTCTTGCTCACATCTTTCAGCACCGCAAAACCGCCCGCCATATCGCCGTACAAGGTGGCGTAACCGACGGTCATCTCCGACTTGTTGCCGGTGGTCAGCACCAGCGAGCCGGTCTTGTTCGACAGCGCCATCAGCAACACGCCGCGAATGCGTGCCTGCAGGTTCTCTTCAGTGGTGTCGGCGGGCAGACCTTTGAACAGCGGCGACAATGTGCCTTGCAGTGCATCGAAGGTCGGCATGATATCCAGCTCCTCGTATTTAACACCGAGCGTCTTCACCATCGCGCGCGAATCGTCAATACTCATTTGCGCGGTGTAAGGCGACGGCATCATCACCGCGCGCACCTTGTCCGCTCCCAGCGCATCCACCGCCACCGCCAGCGTCAACGCGGAATCGATGCCGCCGGACATACCGAGCAGCACGCCGGGAAATCTGTTCTTGCCGATATAGTCGCGCACACCGAGACATAACGCACGGTAGATGCTGGCCTCTTCACGCGCTACTTCTGCGCACTCACCGCCGAACAGCTCATTCCCGCGCAACTCGACCACGCTCAACTGCTCCTCGAATGCAACAGACTGATGCGTGATTTCACCACCACTATTCATCGCGAACGAAGCGCCGTCGAACACCAGCTCATCCTGGCCGCCCACCAGATTGGCGTAGATGACCGGCAGACCGGTATCGGCGATCCGCTTACGCACGGTGTCGTGCCGCATACTGATCTTGTCGAAGTGGTAAGGCGAAGCATTCAGCACCAGCAATACTTCCGCGCCCGCCTCGTGAGCCCGCTTTGTTGCCGCAGATTCCCACACATCTGCGCAAATGTTGATGCCGAAACGCACACCCTCCAGCTCGAACACACAGGCTGAATCGCCATGCTCAAAATAGCGCTCCTCATCGAACACGCTGTGGTTGGGCAATGTCTGCTTGTGGTAAGTGGCAACGATCTGGCTGTCGCGCAACAGTGAAGCCGCATTGAAATGTTGATTGCCCACCCGATGCGGGTGGCCAACGATGACTGCGATACCCGACGTCTGTTCCGCCAAAGTCTGCAACGCAACATCACAGGCACGGTAGAAACCGTCGCGCAGCAGCAAGTCTTCCGGCGGATAACCGCACAAACTCATCTCCGGTGTCAGCAGGATCGACGCGCCCTGCTCTTTGGCGCGCTGCGCATAGTCGGCGATTTTTGCGGCATTGCCTGCGAGATCACCCAGCAGGCAGTTGATTTGTGCGATAGCGATTTTCATACTGTTTCACATCCGGATATTTCGTCTATTCTCTCAAGAAACCGGGACCGGCAGGCTGTTCTTATTGACCCGTTCGTTTGTGATTGAGCAAACAACACGCGCCTGGCCGTAAAATTACCGCGCAGCCAAATCAGGTGGCTTCAGTGTGCATCGGCACCGGTTGCTCCGGGGCCTTGCCGATCTCGATGCGTTCGTATTCCGCGATCACCTGTGCGCCCAGCAACAGCAGCGCGGCGGCCACTTCAAGGCTGAGCAGCACAATGATAGCCGTCGCGAGCGAGCCGTACACCACGCTCACCTGCGACAGCGTGCCAAAAAACCAACCCAGCCCATGGCGGATGATTTCCCACAGCAGGCCCGCCGTGACACCGCCAACCAGTGCGTGACGCACCGTCAGCCTGCCTACCGGCATAAAGTAATAGATTGCTGAGATGAGCAGGACTTCCCCGATCACGCCGACGACATAGATCAACCAGCGCGAGAAACCGCCCAGCGACCAGCTATGCCCCAGGATAACCACATGCTCACCACCCATAGCCATCAGGTCGACAATCAGGAACGTGCCCACGAACAGCACCGCGCCAATGAAAAAGATGTAACTGAAAGGCAACAGCAGCAGGGAAATGAGGAAGTGCCGCCTGCGCCTCTCCACGCGATGCAGGAATATCACCGAAATCGCGCTCTCCAGCACCCTGAAACCGAGCGAACTGAAAAACAGAAGCGTGATAGACAGCACCCAGCCGATCACTTTGCGGTGATCGAGGAACGCCCTCAGTTCCATCACCACCGCCTTGCCTTTGCCCGGCACTACATACTCCAGCGCCCGGTCCAGCGTCACCAGCAGCACGTCCTGGTCGATCACCTGTGACAGCGCGATCACCATCAGGATGAGCAGCGGCACAATGGAGAGCAGTGCGTAATAGGCGACCGCGCCGGCGAGCAGCAGGCCCTGGTTGGCCTGAAAGGCTTTCAGCACCCCGAGCGCGAAGGCGACCGGGTTTTTCAGGACGTAGACTGTGCGGGGGGCGATGAGTTTCATAGTGGTTTGCGGCATTCACGTGCTTGCAGCTATCGCCTTTAAGCGTTGGAAAGTAGTTGGCACCCGCATCTGGCTGCCTGCATCGCCGGGCAGGTGGCCGAATATGCGTGGAATCAGTGGCCGAATCACCGTGGAATACGCACCGGCCATCCAATACAGCCACAATGTTTTCCATATCGTGGCTCATCATATAGTCGCCTTGCCATCGAATGCTGCCAGTTTGGTTGCCAGAAAATATGGTGTGGAGACTAATCGCATCTTCCTGCCTGCAGCCAGCGCACGCTGCACCGCCGAATGTAGTTACGATGGACTCATGCCCAAGTCTTCCGCCAGCCAGGAGTACGACCACGGCCGCCGGCCCAAGGCTACCAGCTTCAGTATAACAAGGACATCCTGGGGTTTGATTACCGTCATCATCCGCATCTGAGCTCTATATTCTAGAATTCAGAATGCCAGTAAAGAATTTCATGTCAATCACCACACCCCCATCTATCCCGGCCACCTCACCCGGTTCACCCTGACAAGGGGCTGGGGGGTGGGGTGGGCAGGATGGAGACTACAAAATCGGGACGGAGTTACTTCGGCCCCACTGGCACATCGACCCAGCAGTGGTAGTCATCCTCCAGATTGCGCAGCAGACAAGTGCCAAAGCGCCGCTCACCCGTCGTGAGTTTCAGATTTTTGGAATGCAGCGCGGGGAGAATGATGGCCATGGTGAATCAGATAAATGTGCCTGAAGTTATATTGAAGTGAAATCGCGGCCTGTTCCACTACGCTCACAACGAAATGCGAAGCCCAATTGCTCCACGAAAAATCGGGGGCAGGTCACAAGCAACCCGACACCCTAGCTTCTAACAAAAACCAGCAGCGGTTTGATATCTCCACTATCGGCGGCACGCAGGGCTTCGATGTAGCGCGTGCGCATTTCGGTAGCTTCGGTGAGACTTTTGTTGCCCCAGGTAAATCGCGGCTGGCCAAGCTTCTGTATCAGCAAGTCGGCCATCGTCCGCGCATGGCGGCCATTGCCGTTGGGAAACGGATGTATCGCTACCAGGCGGTGATGAAACCGCGTGGCAATTTCGTCGGGCGGGTAAGTGGCGTGGTCAATCTGGTAGCGAGCATCGTTGAGCAGGTCGCGCAATTTCACGCCGACCTGTTGCCATTCAACACCGATATTCTTGTTCGACTTGCGCAAGCTGCCGGCCCAACTCCAGGTTTCACCAAACATATGCTGGTGCAGTTCGCGCACGAATGCCTCATCGAGAATGTCTTTGCGTTGCCGCCGCGCCCATGCCTCACCTTGCTCGATGTTGAGCTGCTCCCATTCGTTAAGCTCGCCCTGCGCGGTTATGTGTCCGGGTATCAGGCTGGCAAGCTCGTCCGCATCGAGCGGGGTGGCACCCGGCGGATAATCGAGATCTACCGCCACAATTCCCGCCGGGAACCCTTGAGGAGACTTTCCGCCATTTCCTTCACCTGCGTGTCGACAGCTTCGCTTGAAGTAGCCTGCGCTTCCAGCGCCATGGTATGCGCTACCGCCGCCATCCGTTCACGGGCAACTTTGTTGGCCTGCGCTTCCATGGTCTGCGCGATGGTTTGCTTCGGCACCAGCGCATATTGCAGTTCACAGCCCAACGCCTCTGCTGCACGCCGCAGGCTACCCAAGGTAATGGTGTCGTCCGCCTCGGAGGTTTCCAGCCGGAGCACCGTTGAAGGCACCAGACCCAGCCTCCTGGCAAGGTGTGCCGCCGGCATACCGAGCGCCTCGCGGATTGCTTTTATCCAGCCCGAAGGCGGCCGCGCAGGCAACTCTGCCGAGCGCCAGCGTGCCAACCCGGCATCCAGTTGGCGTTGTTTGAGGTCTTTAAAGCGAGATTTCATGGTGCTAGTATGCGCTATAATGCACTATTGTCAATAAGTAATATGCACTATAGAACATAATCAAATGTCTTATAATTGCATTATGATGCATAAATACATCGACAAAAGCTGCACTGGCGCGCTTTGAATTACACTGGGAAGACCAGTTCAACCTCGGCCTCGACCCAGACAAGGCACGCGAATTCAACGACAAAACCATGTCCAGGGAATCCGGTAAGGTCGCGCACTTCTGGGATGAGAAACACCCCTCAACGCCGTTGAAGTGCCTCGCATTGCTTCGTAAATTGGCTTTCACTGTGGTAGGTAACCAGCATGCTTTCCGTTGAGCGCGTCATGGCGACATAGAGCAACCTCGCCTCCTCTTCCGGCGTTGCTTTTGCATACGGCATACAGCCCAGGTCGGTTATCGCAACGCTGTTGAATTCCAGCCCCTTGCTGGAGTGCATGGTCAAGATTTTAACGGTGTCTTCAGCAGGATCGTATGCCTTGGCACGCTGGCCGCTGGATTGATCCGGGTCCGCTGCTATCCCCTTCTGAGCCAGTCCCTCACGCATTTTTTCCACCTGTTTATTGAAACGGCACAGCACAGCCATTTGGCGGAAAGGAATGCCGGCTTCGGCGCGTTTTCTCAGCCAGGTGGCCAGATATTCCAGCTCCTGCGTATGGCTGGACAGACGATGCACCTCCGGCCTTGCCCCGCTTCTGCCGCCGAATTCAGGATGCACCAGCGGCATTTCCTCGGTGCCGCCGGATTGGTCGAGATAGGCAGAAGCAAACTGGTAGGCGAAATCGAGCGCTTCCACGGTGTTCCGGTAATTCACTTTCAGAATCGTGCTGCGTCCTGCCGCGTTGATACCAACGCTGGACCAGGTAAAAACCCGCCGCATGCTCCCGCCGTAAATGTTTTGCGCATCGTCGTACATCAGCAGCAGCGAGTTGGTTTCCGGGTCGATCATCTGCACCAGCAGCTTGAACCACTCCGGTTTGAAATCATGGCCTTCGTCAATCAGCACCGCCGCGTACTGGGCGAGCGGAACGCGCCCCTTCTCACAACCCGCAATCACCGCATTTACCGGCCGATCCCAAACGTCCTGGCCTTGATCGCCGGGCAAATCCAGTTGGTAGAGATCGCACATATCCTTGCACCAGCCGTGAAAGTGGCGCACATGCACGCGATCACCCGCGCCCCGCTCAGCCAGCAACTGCTTGAGTTTTTCCGCAAGCACCCTGTTGAAGCAGAGCACCAGAATGGGTTTGGCGAGGCCGAGCTTGTCCAGATACATCGCGCGATAAGCCAGAATCAAAGTCTTGCCGGAGCCGGCAACGCCATGAATGATACGGTGCCCCTCGCCCAGATTACGGGCAAGCTTCTCCTGCTCCAAATCCATGACCTTGACAATATCCGGCAACACCTTGGCGATGGATTGCTGCGGGTCTGCGCCATCACCGGCCGCATCGAACAAGCCGCCTTGTTGAATCCGGATTTCGGGAAACAGATGCCAGCGCACCCGGTCAATCCGCGCGAGGGAAAGCACACCGCCGAAGCTGTAGTTGAACATTCCCCACAGGCGTTTTTGAAATACCTCGGCATCAACCGACTCGGTCATTTCATCCTGACAAATCACCTTGTCGCCGGGAATGGCCTGATCCAGTTCTGCCGCCTCAAACTGCTTGCGCGTGATATTGGTGAGCACGACACCAAAGCCCCAGGGCAATAACAAATGCCCGTGATAACGCCCCTGCTCCTGTTGCACCAGCAGCGGGTCACGTTCAAGAAGCCCCGTGATTTCGATGGCGTATGCGCGCGCCTGCTCCAGCGGATTGACCACCGTCTTCAAACCGCGATCCGTATGTATTTCGGCAGTGAACCTGTCCATCTGCTGAATCGTTGCCAGCTTCCAGTCTTTAACCTCCAGCACCAAAATGCCACGACCGGGATGCAGCACAATAAAATCGGGGCGGCGCTGCTTCGGCCCCACCGGCACATCGACCCAGCAGTGGTAGTCATCCTCCAGATTGCGCAGCAGGCAAGTGCCAAAGCGCCGCTCACCCGTCGTGAGTTTCAGATTTTTGGAATGCAGCGCGGGAAGAATGATGGCCATAGTGAATCAGATAAATATGCCTGAAGTTATATTGAAGTGGAATCGCGGCCTGTTCCACTACACTCATAACGAAATGCGAAGTAGGCCACAATTGCTCGCCCGATTAACCTGCGCTGGGCTGATGAGCGGCTTGGAATAAACGAGCAATTTTATTCATCTGCCTCGACAGTCCGATAGGCGTTAATGAATTTAATCGGCTTGGTATTCTGAACTCGACATCAATCCCTTGGTGGGATTTTTCTGTGACCAAGTAGCATATGCGATTAACAAAATGGTATCCGGGAGTAATCCACTGGTCATTGCCAGAGCCACCCTCCAGCACCGTCCACAAATAAGAGACATCCAATTTTCTGACTGTATCAAGGTCTTTGCCGAAGGTTTCCAGACCCAATCCGCCCCAAATGTCGTTGCACGCATCAGGGTGGCGATATGGCTTGAAGTACTCATAAAAAGCGTCTTCGTGAAGCACGACCGGAGTAATCATAAGCTGCTCCTTTGCAGGTGGAAGTTTATTGGCCTACGGCATCAATAAATATCTCGTTGCGGTGGCGAGAAAGAAAAGCAATGCTCGGAATAAATTTTTCCGGCAGCTCAATTTTGCGACCTTCCAATGGCAGAAATATCTGTGCAACGAAAGCATCCTCATTCCGTTTCAGTTGCTCCGACAACATTACCTCGTAATCATCAGAGATTGCTATCAGCCCTCGATCAAATGCCTTGTCGTGAATGGCCGAAAGACACAGTCCATTGCTGGGATTCAGACGATTTATTTTGTCGTTACTCCACGGTACGATGTGACTTGCCATCAGTAAGCGTGCATCTGAAAGACCAGATATGCAGCAACGTCCCCGATAACTACTCAACACAGCACGCCGAAAGAAATGTTGCTTAACCCGCTGTTCGATCACCACTCGCTTTGTCTCGCCAGTAAAATCTTGGAGCCCCTCTTGCTCGGTAACATCCAATTCAACAACTGCTTCGGCTCCTTTCTCATAGCTGAGTTGAGCGTTTAACCGAGTGCATTCAAGCGCGAGTTTTTCCCAATCTGCATGAAATTCGGCCCAAATTTTTTTGTCGAGTGAACCTGCATTGCCCAAACCCGTTCGCCCTGTACTGGTGATTGCCGGGTCAAGGCTGGCAAAATTCACGAGCTTCATTGCTACAGCACCGGGTGTTCTGCCAATCAGGTTGGCAAGCTGGATAATTTCGGAGTTGCGGCTGTGCAACCGTCCAAAAGGAAGTTGACAATAAAGATAAAAAGCGAGCTTGAGTTGTTCTTTTGTCCAGCGGTTAGTGGTCATGATGTCCTGCGGCACAATAACAGCGCTCACCCTTTGTGCCTTCTCCCGATGTTGAGTTGCGACACCATCAGTTTAGCCGCATATTCAACAAGCGGCACAACTGCTGCTTGAGAAAATTACCTGCGCGGGAGCCAAAGGGGTCGGCATCATTAACAATCTAACACCTGTTTATATAAACCCCGCAGCAGATACACCAAAGCGCGCAGCCATAATGATAATCGCGGGCATGGCCCGCTCCTGCACCGCGCGTTGATCTCGTGTTTGCCGCTTAAGACCACGCCACCCCGTATCGCAATGCAATCGGCCCATTTTTTTCTCAGTCTTGCGGCGGCAAGGCGGTCGGATGTTCCAACTCCACCTGCTCGATGCTGATGAAGCGTTTCGATATCTTCTGGCTGGTGGTGCGCACGTCCTGCGCATCTTCGTGCGCCTGGCGGATGTGGTCCGCCAGCTTCTTCATGCGATCATCAAAGCGCCCGAACTCCTTGCCCAGCTTGCCCAGTTCGTCCTTGATGATGTGCACCTGTTTGCGCGTCTCCACGTCTTTCATCACCGCGCGTGCCGTGTTCAACACCGCCATCAGCGTGGTCGGTGACACGATCCACACACGGCGCTGCATGGCGTAGTCCACCACTTCGGGATGATGTGCGTGAATCTCGGCGAACACCGCCTCGGCGGGTACAAACATCACCGCGCCGTCGGAAGTCACGTTGGGGATGATGTATTTGCTGCCGATGTCGTCCACATGTTTTTTGATGTCGGCCTTGAATTGTTTTTCGGCCAGCAGTTTTTCGGCGGGGCTCGCCGCATCGAACATGCGGTGGTAGTTCTCCAGCGGGAACTTGGAATCCACCGCGACCATGCCGGTCGGCTCCGGCAGTTTCAACACGCAGTCGGCGCGCGTCCCGTTGGGCAGGGTGTATTGCATCTCGTAGGATTGCGGCGGCATGATGTTGCGCACCAGTCCTTCCAGTTGCACCTCGCCGAATGCGCCGCGCGAACGCTTGTCGCCGAGCAGTTCCTGCAAACTCACCATGTTGGTGGTCAGGCCGTCGATCTTTTTCTGCGCTTCGTCGATGGTCGCCAGCCGCGCCATCACGCTGACGAACGTCTCGTTGGTTTTCTTGAAGCCTTCGTCCAGGCGCTCGTTCACTTTGCCGCCGATCAACTCCAGGCGGCTATCCACCGTTTTCGACAAGGTCTCGATACTGGTTGCCAGATGTTGTGTGGCATTACGGAATGAATTCTGGATCAACTCCTGATCGGCACGCCCCTGCTCCGCCAGCTTCGCCAGCGTCTGAGCCAGCATCTCGGTGCGCAAAGTGTCCTGCTTGGCTTGCAGCGCGTTGATCGCATCGCGGGTGGCGCGCAACTCTTCGCCAACAGCGGCACGCAAACGTTCGGATTCACCGGCTTGCGCCGCGATCAGGCGGTCACCCTGTTTGTTCAGGCCGTCGTGCAGGTCGGAGAGCATCGCGCGGTGTTGTTGCTCCAGCAATTGCGCGGCACGCGCTGGTTGTTTGAGCTGCAACACCAACAACACGATCAGCAGCAGGATCGCGACAACAGCGATGAGAATTTCAGGCATGTTGAATATAGTGGAATTGGTTTTGCGAAGTATAAATGACAAAGGACGCCGCAGCGTCCTTTGTTATATGGCTCTGTTGCGAATCAATCCGCTGTGCGCAGGGCTTTCTTGCGGTCGAATTCTTTCAGGTGACGTTTGCGAATGCGGATGGATTTCGGGGTGAGCTCCACCAGTTCATCGTCATCGATAAATTCTACAGCCGATTCGAGGGTCAGCTTGATTGCGGTGGTCAAACGCACCGCTTCATCGGTGCCGGAAGCACGCACGTTGGTGAGTTTCTTGCCTTTGATCGGATTGACGTTCAGGTCGTTGTCGCGGCTATGGATACCGATGATCATGCCTTCATACAGCTTTTCACCGGGCACCACGAACATGCGGCCGCGATCTTCCAGATTCCACAAGGCATAGGCCACCGCTTCGCCGTCTTCCGCCGAAACCAGCACGCCGTTGTGGCGTCCCGGCAGGTCTGGCTTGACCGGACCGTAGTCGTCGAACACGTGGCTGATGAGTCCGGTGCCGCGTGTCATGGTCATGAAGTCGGACTGAAAGCCGATCAGACCGCGTGCCGGGATGTGGTATTCCAGGCGGGTACGGCCATGACCGTCGGATTCCATATTGGTCAGCTCGCCGCGACGACGTCCGATCTCTTCCATCACCGCACCCTGATTCCCGTCTTCCAGGTCGATAGACAGGTTTTCATACGGCTCGCATTTTTCGCCGTTGATCTCTTTATAAACCACGCGCGGTTTGCCCACTGCCAGCTCGAAACCTTCGCGGCGCATGTTTTCGAGAAGGATGGTGAGGTGCAGTTCGCCGCGACCGGAGACGCGGAATATATCGGCATCGGCGGTGTCTTCCACCTTCAGCGCAACGTTGGTCAGCAATTCCTTGCTCAGGCGGTCGCGAATCTGACGGCTGGAAACGAACTTGCCTTCGGTGCCCGCCAGCGGCGAACTGTTGACCATGAAGTCCATGGTCAGCGTCGGCTCATCCACCGCCAGAATCGGCAAACCGACCGGACTATCCTTGTCGCAAATGGTGACGCCAATACCGATCTCATCCAGACCGGAGATGATGATGATGTCGCCCGCTTCGGCGCTTTCCACCGGCACACGCTCCAGACCCTGGAAGCCGAGCACCTGGTTGATACGCCCGGAGCTGACCTGCTTGTCATGATTCATCACCACCACTTGCTGCCCGGGTTTGATGCGTCCGTTGAGTACACGGCCGATGCCGAGGCGTCCGGTAAATGTTGAATAATCCAGTGCAGCCAGTTGCAGTTGCAGCGGCGCTTCAGGATCGCCCGGCGGGGTCGGCACGTGCTTCAGCACAGTTTCGAACAGCGGCTTCATGTCGGCAGCTGATCCACCGTGCGACGGTGCATCGTTCAAATCCAGACAGGCCCAACCGTTGAGGCCGGATGCATAAATCACGTGAAAGTCGAGCTGCTCATCGGAAGCACCAAGTTTGTCGAACAGATCAAAAGTCTGGTTCAGCACCCAGTCCGCGCGCGCGCCGGGACGGTCGATCTTGTTGATCACGACGATGGGCTTCAAACCCAGCGCCAGCGCTTTCTTGGTCACAAAACGAGTCTGCGGCATCGGGCCTTCCACCGCGTCCACCAGCAGCAGCACGCCGTTCACCATCCCCAGTACCCGCTCCACCTCGCCGCCGAAATCGGCGTGTCCCGGTGTGTCGACGATGTTGATGTGAGTGCCGTTGTATTCGATGGCGGTGTTCTTCGCCAGAATGGTGATGCCGCGCTCTTTCTCCAGATCGTTGTTGTCCATCACTCGCTCGTCCATCTTCTGGTTGAGGCGGAAAGTGCCGGACTGGCGGAGGAGTTGGTCAACCAGCGTGGTCTTGCCGTGGTCAACGTGGGCGATGATGGCGATGTTGCGAAGTGCGCGGGACATAATGAAGTGCTACCTGGATGGAATTCAAAGGGCGCGCATTCTAGCACAAATGCGTTGAGACCCGACCCTTGGGATTTAGATGTGGATCGGGCTGCGCTCACGTCGCGGTGGGGCGAAGCCCCCAGGATCGCGCATCGTTCCTGGTGGTACTTATACGCAAACCCCGGCAGGTCTGGCTTTAGCCCGGCATGACGGACTTATGCCAGCGTGCAGAATGGGGTTGTAGGTCGGGCTAAAGCCCGACCTACAGGAAGCAACTTAACTGCCCATATCCAGCATCAACTGGTTGATCCGTTTGACAAAAGTCGCCGGATCATCGAGTTGTCCGCCCTCGACCAGCAAAGCCTGGTCAAACAAAACAGCCGCCCAGTCGTCGAAGCGCTTGTCTTCTACTTTGAGCCGCAACAGCACCGGATGGGCAGGATTGACTTCAAGGATCGGCTGCATGTTTGGCACTTCCTGCCCGGCGGCTTTCAGCATACGCGCCAGATTGCCACCCATGTCGTGCTCATCCGCCACCAGACAGGCGGGAGAATCGGTCAGGCGATGGGTGATCCGCACTTCCTTTACGCGCACACCAAGACTGGTTTTGATCTTGTCGGTCAGCTCCTTGAACTCGTCCGCCTCTTTCTCCTGCGCTTTCTTCTCTTCCTCGTCCTCAAGTTTGCCCAGATCGAGACCACCCTTGGCCACCGACATCAATTGCTTGCCGTCAAACTCGGTGAAATAGCCCAACATCCATTCGTCCACACGATCCGACAGCAGCAGGACCTCGATGCCTTTCTTGCGGAACACCTCCAGATGCGGACTGTTTTTTGCCGCATTGAAAGTCTCGGCACTGACGTAGTAAATCTTGTCCTGCCCTTCCTTCATGCGCGAAATGTAATCCGCCAGTGCAACGGTCTCATCCGTCGTGTCACTGTGGGTTGAGGCGAAGCGCAACAGCGCGGCGATCTTGTCCTTGTTGGCGGAATCTTCACCCACACCTTCTTTCAGCACCTTGCCGAACTCACCCCAAAAGGTGGCATATTTCTCCGGCTCTTTTTCTGCCATGTCCGCCAGCAACCCCAGCACCTTGCCGGTGCAGCCCTTGCGGATGGCTTCGATGTCCTTCGATTCCTGCAAGATTTCGCGCGACACATTGAGCGGCAGATCGGCTGAATCGACCACTCCGCGCACAAAACGCAGGTACAGCGGCATCAGTTGCTCGGCATCATCCATGATGAATACGCGACGTACATAGAGCTTGATGCCGTGGCGCGCGTTGCGGTCCCACAAATCGAACGGGGCATGTTTGGGGATGTAGAGCAATTGCGTATATTCCTGGCGCCCCTCGACCCGGGCATGGCTCCACGCCAGTGGCTCGTCGTAGTCGTGCCCGACGTGCTTGTAAAATTCCTTGTATTCATCCTCGCTGATTTCGTTTTTGCTGCGCGCCCACATGGCAGAGGCCTGATTCACCGTTTCATCTTCGCCGGTGATCTGTTGCACGCCGTCTTTCCATTCTTCCTTTTTCATCAGGATGGGCTGCACGATATGGTTGGAATATTTACGGATGATCTCGCGCAGCTTGAAACCGGTCAGCAGGTCGTCCTGTCCCTCACGCAGATGCAGGGTGATCTCGGTGCCGCGCACCGGCTTGTTCACCATCTCAATGTCAAACTCGCCGCCGCCATCCGATTCCCAGCGCACGCCCTGCCCGGCCTGTTCACCAGCGCGGCGCGTCAGCACCACCACCTTGTCCGCCACGATGAAGGCGGAATAGAAACCGACACCAAACTGGCCGATCAGATTGGCATCCTTCTGCTGGTCGCCGGACAGGCTGGAGAAGAATTCGCGGGTGCCGGATTTGGCGATGGTGCCAAGATTATTGATAACTTCATCGCGGCTCATGCCGATACCGTTGTCGCTGATGGTCAGCGTGCGCGCGTCCTTGTCGTAGCTCACATGGATCGCCAGATCGGATTCATCTTCGAACAGCGCCGCATTGTGCAGCCCCTCGAAGCGCAGCTTGTCGCAGGCATCAGACGCGTTGGAGACCAGTTCGCGCAGGAATATCTCGCGGTTGGAATAAAGCGAATGGATCATCAGTTGGAGCAGCTGTTTGACTTCGGTCTGAAATCCCATGGTTTCGCGGTTGGCTGTAGTGCTGGTAGTCATCATTTCTCCGTAATCAAAAAATAAGGCGGATTCTCAAATGGGGATGGCACACCGGATTTCAAGCGTACAAGAAATCGCTGGCTATTCCGTCGCTCATCCGTATAATGCGCGCCTTGCCGCTCCCAAGGCGGTATCGAGTTCATCGTTTCCTGACCCTCTGCATCTGTTTCCAAAGATGCGCCAAGCTTCACCGGTTAGCGACGATGTTTGTTTGCGCCGGTAGAGGTCTTTGTATTACCCCCCTACTGAATTTCATTGCGTGGCTTTGAAGCTGCGCATGCGCTTTGTTTAAAAAAATAAAGGAATTACTTTGTCTGAAAATATCGTTACCACCGCAACACCCGTACCTGCTGAAGCTGTTCTTACTTTCGCTTCGCTGGGTCTGGCTCCTACCATTCTGTCGGCCGTACAAGAAGCTGGCTATACCGTCCCGTCCCCAATCCAGGCAGAAGCGATTCCGCAAGCATTGGCCGGGCATGACCTGATGGCCTCCGCCCAAACCGGCACCGGCAAGACCGCCGCGTTCATCCTGCCCGCCTTGCAAAAATTGTCGGTTGAGTCCGCCGTGCGCGGTAAGGGCCCGCGTATCCTGGTGCTGACACCGACGCGCGAATTGGCACAACAGGTATCCGATGCCGCCACCAAGTACGGCAAGAACATGCGCATCAAAGTGGTGAGTATTTTGGGCGGCATGCCATACCCGCTGCAGAATAAGCTACTGTCCGGCTTTGTCGATATTCTGGTCGCCACCCCCGGACGTTTGATCGACCACATCGAGCGCGGCCGTATCGACTTCTCGCGTCTGGAAATGCTGGTGCTGGACGAAGCTGACCGCATGCTGGACATGGGTTTCATCGACGATGTGGAACGCATCGCCGCCGCTACTCCGGCCACCCGCCAAACTTTGCTGTTCTCCGCCACTCTGGACGGTGCGATCGGCAATCTGGGGCAACGCCTGTTGAAGAGTCCGAAGCGTATCAGCATCACCGCCGCCAAAGCCCGCCACGAGAATATCGAGCAACGTTTGATGTTTGTGGATGATATGGCGCATAAAAATCGCCTCCTCGACCACCTGTTGCGCGATGTGGATCTGAATCAGGCACTGGTATTCACCGCCACAAAGCGCGATGCCGATTCCCTGGCTGACAGCTTGTCGGCACAGGGGCATGCTGCTGCTGCCCTGCACGGCGACATGAACCAGCGCGAACGCAACCGCACCCTGGTCAATCTGCGTCGCGGTACTGTGCGTGTCCTGGTCGCAACCGATGTTGCCGCGCGCGGTATCGACGTGCCCGGTATCACGCACGTCATCAATTTCGATCTGCCCAAGTTCGCCGAAGACTATGTGCACCGCATCGGCCGCACCGGTCGCGCCGGCGCCACCGGAATTGCGGTGTCGTTTGCTTCGAACCGCGACGCAGGATCCCTGCGCAGCATCGAACGCTTCACCGGACAAACCATCCAGCCGCACACAATCACGGGGCTGGAGCCGAAGTTCAAGCCGCGTCCTGCCTCCGGCGGGCGTGGTGCCGGTGCACCGCGCGGCAATGGCGGTCCCCGTGGTGCGGCACCGCGCCATCACGCACCGGACAGCCGTCACAGCTTTGCACGCGATGACCGTGGCGGACAGCGCCGCGAAGGCCAGTCGCACAACCGCTTCGGCAACGACACGCGCCCCCGCAGTGGCGGCGAGGTAAATGGCAATCGTGCGCCTGCACCGTTCAGTGGCAACCGTCGTCCACAGGGCACCAGCTTCTCGCTCGGGCGCGGTCACAATAACGGCAACAAAAGCTGATCTGTCTCAGGTAAATGAAAAGGCACGCTGCTGGCGTGCCTTTTTTATTTTCGGGGATCACGGTTGTCTTGCCTCGGCCTATCTAATATCCTCACCATCCACACTCTGGAATCTTCACTATGTCTATCAGCATCAAAACGCCGCCTGAAATCGAAAAGATGCGTATCGCCGGCCGTCTTGCCGGTGAAGTGCTCGATTACATCGCGCCGTTCGTGCAGGCGGGTGTCACCACGGATGAGCTGGACAAACTTTGCCACGATTACATGGTAGATGTGCAGGGCTGCATTCCGGCACCGCTCAACTATGCGCCGGGTGGACATACGCCCTATCCAAAATCCATCTGCACCTCAATCAATCATCAGGTCTGTCACGGTGTGCCCAGCGACAAGAAATTGAAGAACGGCGACATCGTCAATCTGGACATCACCACCATCAAGGATGGCTGGCACGGCGATACCAGCCGCATGTACTTCGTCGGCGAACCTTCCATTCAGGCCAAACGTCTGTGCGAAAAGACCTATGAGGCGATGTGGCACGGCATTCGCACGGTACGCGCCGGAGCGCATCTGGGCGACATCGGGCATGCCATTCAGTCATTCGCCGAAGGTCTTGGCTACAGTGTGGTACGTGAATTCTGCGGCCACGGCATCGGTCAGAAATTTCACGAAGAACCGCAGGTGCTGCATTACGGCAAACCCGGCAACGGCGTGAAACTGGAAGCGGGCATGATCTTCACTATTGAACCGATGATCAACGTCGGCAAGGCCGGAATCAAACAACTGGGTGATGGCTGGACCGTGGTCACCAAAGATCACAGCCTGTCCGCACAATGGGAACACACCATACTGGTCACGCCTGACGGATTTGAGGTACTGACACTTTCTGCCGGCTCGCCGCCCATTCCTGATTGAATTTCCGGCAATGAAGACAATTGCAGAGGTTCGGGACAGCTTGCGGCGGGCGCGGCAGGCACTGCTCGAACACTACTTGGCAAAACCGAATCCCTCCCGCTACCTGCGCGACCACACCCGCATCATCGATGAACACTTGCGCCAGCTCTGGCGCGCCTCCGGGCTGCCCGTCGAGTTGGCACTGGTGGCTGTCGGCGGCTATGGCCGCGCCGAGCTGTATCCACGTTCCGACGTCGATCTGCTGATTCTGCTGCCGCAGGAAGCGGATGCCGCTCTGCAGAACCGCTTGCAGGAATTGGTCAGCCAGTGGTGGGATACGGGACTGGAAGTTGGCCACAGTGTGCGCACCGTGGCGCAGTGCGTCGATGCCAGCGATGATGTCACGGTGCAGACCAACTTGCTCGAGGCGCGCCTGATCGACGGTTCGGCCGGCTTGTTTGAAACACTGCAAAAAACTCTGCACACGCAGCTCGACGTACGTGCTTTCTATTCCGCCAAACAGCATGAGCAAAGCGAACGGCACAAACGCTATACCGATATTGATTTCAATCTGGAACCCAATCTGAAAGAAAGCCCCGGCGGCCTGCGCGATCTGCACAGCGTGCTGTGGATCGCCCGCGCCGCCGGCTTGGGCTACACCTGGCATACCTTGGCACAAAACGGTCTGCTCTCTGTTGGCGAAGCGCGCCAAGCACAGTGCCACCAGCGTCTATTACAGGACATGCGCATCCGCCTGCACCAACTGTGCGGCCGCCACGACGACCGCCTGGTGTTCGACTACCAGCAACAACTGGCGCAACAACTCCATATCGCGGCAACCCCGCAGCTGCGCGCCAGCGAGCGCATGATGCGCCGCTATTACCGCACCAAGCGCGAGGTCCAGCTGCTCAACGATGTGTTGATGCAGACCCTGCGCGCACGCCTGTTTCCGCAGGCGGAGACGCGCGCCCTGAACCAGCATTTCATCGCGCGCGGCGACAAACTGGGCATCATTGACGACCAACTGTTCGAGCAATCACCCAGCGCCATTCTGCAAAGTTTTTTGCTGTTGCAACAGCACTCCGAACTGACCGGATTTTCCGCCGCCACCGTGCGCGCCTTGTGGCGTGCGCGCCGCCTGATCGGTCGCGAATTTCGCGCTGCCCCGGCCAACCGCGAGCTGTTCATGCGCATCTTCCGCCATGGACAAGGGTTGACGCACATCCTGCGCCGCATGAACCAGATGGACATTCTGGGACGCTACCTGCCCGCTTTCGGCCGCATCG
>JBAZFV010000006.1:0-43779 GCA_041653255.1 Sideroxydans sp.
ATGAATATCTGCTTGGATGAAGTGGCGATCAGGCGCGCCACCAGAATCTCATCCATCTGGCTTTTGCTATAGGCCTGCAGGTGTTTCCAGCGCTCAATCTGCCCGGCCACTTCTTCCACCGCCCCAAAAGCTGTACGCACCAGCACCGCATTCACGAAGTGGCTGGAGGTCTGTCCTGCCTGGACCGCTTCCAACAAGCCTGGTACGCCGGGCCGATTGAAGGCGGGATTGGCCGCAGTGCGCGCCCGCTCATTAAGGATTGCATCGTTGTCCTTCAGGAACTGCGCTTCCTGTGCATCTTTGAGCGGGATGAAGATCATCGGATCACCGCTGGAGGAGACCATGCGCTGCGTCAAGCCGACTACGGTATATTCGTGGCGCCGGATATTGATCCGGTCGCCCAAGGACAGACCGGTCTTGATATCTGCCAGTGCTTCATAGTGTGACCGCGTGATCGGGCGACCCGCGATCAGGTAAGCAGGTTCGCCCGGCTTGCCTGTCTCAAAGCCGACCACCATCACCCGGAACTCTTTATGCTTGTGGCGAATCTGCATGGTCAAATAGGTGACGTTCCCGGCCTCCTGGATGCCGGGAAGCCCCAACAAATCACGCGCCACATCGTCGCGCACACTGGAAGGTTCGGCATAGGGGCCCAAGGTATCCTGTTGCACCACCCACAGATCGGCGCCGGCGTTCTCGATCAGCACTCGCGCATCATCCACCATGCCGCGGTAAACACCGGCCATGGTCAGCGTCACGCCGATCAGCAGGCCCAAACCGATTCCGGTGAAGACGAACTTCCCCCAGCCATGCAGAATGTCGCGGCTCGCCAGATTGATCACGGCTCAGCCTTTCACCAACTCGGATACGACTTTCACGTTCAGTCCGGCGCGCAATGGCTGCTGACTATAGACGATGACAGCATCACCGTCCTCGACTCCCTCGATGATTTGTGTGCGCCCCTCCAGGGTCGTCATGCCGACCTTGACCGCTCTGAACTGCAATTCCTTGTCCACCAGTATCCACACACCATCCTGCTTGCCGATACGTTTCACTGCCGCAGCCGGAACGGAGCGCACATTTCCCAACTCGGGCAATCTGACAGTGACTTCCGCATATTCACCCAGGCTGGCACCCGGAGCGCTGACTGAAACATTGACGATCCGCTCCTCGGTCACGGCATCACTCACCCTGTCGATGCGCGCCACTTTGCCTGGCAGCGTTTGGTGCGGCTGCGAGCGCAGGATAATCTCCGCATCCTGCCCGATACGTATCTGCCCGGCTTGCTGCTGGGCGATACGCGTCTCGATCCACAGGCTGCTTTCATCGATCACCTGCAGCACCAGCTGCCCGCCACTGACCGTGCTTCCAGCCTCAACCATTCTGGCGACAACTACACCGTTCACCGGGCTGACCAGTTTTGTCTGTGCACGTGTCTTGCCGATCCCGCGCATGTCGGCTTGCGCCCTGTCATGCTCCGCCCGGGCAGCGGCCAGATTGGCTGAAGCAGCAGCCAATGCGGCGGCCGCCGCATTCTTTTCATACTGCTTTGCGGCAAACATCTCCTGGCTGACAAAGCCCTGTGCGCGCAAATCCTGATAACGGCTGAAAGTTGCAGAAGATGTCTCGAAACGACTCTGCGCTTCACGCTCCTGCGCTTCCGCTGCGTGAATGGAACTGGCTGTCTTTTCCACCATGCGCTGGCTACCTGCGAGTTTCTCATCGAGATCAACCAGATCCATCTCGGCCAGCACTTGTCCGGCAACGACCCGATCGCCCTGATCGACCAGCACACTTTTTACACGACTGGTCAAAGTGGGTGCCAGGTTGTAACTGTATCTGGCCTGCAATGTACCAATGCCGAATACCGTGCTGGCAAGAGTGCCCACTTGCACCTTCTCAAGCGTGACCTTGACCGGCGCCAACGGCCCCTGAGTCAGCACGACCCAGCCGAAAAGTGCGAACAACCCAATTCCGAAAGCTGATAATTTAATCTGTTTGGGAGACATAAAACTCCACCAAGTAAGTAATTGGCCACTATCTTAATGGTATCCCGGAGATAATGCAACGAGACCTTACAACCCCGCCCGCCCAAGGCGGAATTGAGAAAAACTACTGACTCTGCCTGCTGTTGCGCCTTGTTCGAAATAAAACGCGTTATACTTTCGGCACTTCACGAACATGCTTTACTACCCATACATTTCAGGAGTTGACATGCCATTACGCCTCATCGCTCTTTGCTTTGCCGTCGCTTTATTCACTGCATGCGGAAAGCAGGAGTTGCCTTCACCGTTTCATGCCAGCGACGTCAGCCATGCGCTCACTCAAGCCGATTTCCACTTGACCGACCACAACGGCCAGCCGCGTGCACTGGCAGATTTCAAAGGCAAGGTGGTGGCATTATTCTTCGGCTACACGCATTGCCCCGATGTGTGCCCAACCACGTTGGCCGACTTGGCGCAAACGATGCAGATACTTGGCAAGGATGCCGAAAGAGTGCAGGTGATATTCATCACGGTTGACCCCGAGCGCGACAAACCGGAGATGCTGGCGCAATACGCCCCCGCTTTTCATCCGTCCTTTCTTGGCCTGTATGGCAATGCAGAAGTGACTGCACAAGTCGCCAAGTCATTTTATGTGACTTATCAGAAGCAACCGACCGCATCCGGCTATACCGTGGACCACAGTGTCGGCACTTTCCTGATTGACCCCAAGGGACAGGTCAGGCTGCGCGCACCACTGGCACAGCGTTCCGAATGGCTAGCCGAAGATATTCGCTTGCTGCTTGCTGGGGCTTGATATCCGCACCCGCCAGCAACAGAGATTCACGAGGAATGTTTGGCGGGATGGTCACGCGAAGGGATTCGATACAACCAGATCGCCATGGTCAGGCAAAAGAATCCCAGCGCCAACTGCAAGTACCGATCATGAATGAATAGCAGAATCGAACTGCTGAAAGTGACCACCATCGTTGCCACCGCCACCAGCTTGATACGCCAGGGAATGCTGCGATAGGTGCGCCACTCGATGATCAAGTTGCCGAATGCGGGATGATTCATCAGCCAGTTGTAGAAGCGGCGTGATGAACGCGCGTAACAAGCGGTCGCGAGCAGCAAGAACGGTGTGGTCGGCAAGATCGGCAAAAACGCGCCCACAATACCAATCAGGAGAAACAGCGTACCCAACGCCGCAAATGCAATCCTCACCCACAGATAGCGATGCTTGCGAACTTCGTGGCTATAGTCCTGCTTTGACATCCGTCTAATCCTTGCCCTGTAACATCGCAATGAACTGATCAATCTCCGCGCGCGATATGCGACGTGAGGCTTCAAATTGCGCATGTGTGTCGGGCTGTTGCAAATCGAGACGAATCCCCCACAGCGGCCGCGTGCTGGTGGCCAGCATGGCATAACGCACATCACCCAGCAGCCCCGGATCATCCGGATGGAGCGCCAGGTAACCGTCCGAGAAGGTGTGGAAACGCCAGATATCCTTGTACAGCACAGATTCAGTGGAAAGTCCGGCGACCGTATAGGGGGGATCGAAAGCCGGTACGCTCTCTCCGCGATAGACCTTCTCCGCGCCCAGTCCGACACGCACTGCATCGATGTGATAGATGCCGTCTGCGCGGTAAATAGAACGCCAAAGCAGCAGATTGCCCATCGTCGGTTTGAGGGTCAGCCGTTCAGCAACGTGGCCTCGCTCCAGTGCAACGGCAGATATGACTTCCTCAGCACGTTGGTGTTGCCACCACCCAAATGACAAATATCCCGCCGCAAGCAACAAGCCGATGCGCGGTGCCAAGGTTTTATGCCAGCGCAATCCCACCCCCAGCGCCACGATCAGGATCAGGGAGAACAGCGGGTCGAAAATCGACACTACACTCCATGCCACACGCTCATCGCTAAACGGCCACAGCAGGTGCGTGCCATAACTGGTGCAGGCATCGAGAATGCCGCTGGTGGCACACCCCAGCAAGGCATACAGGTAAATCCGCCGGAATCCAAGTGACTGCCCTAAGCTCTTGAATACAGGCCACAGGATCAGTGAAACCAGCAGTGCGCCCACAGGGATGAAGATCAAGGAATGCGTGAACTGCCGGTGGTATTCCAGCGTCAGCAACGGATCCGCATTGGATTGAATCAGTGCATCGGCATCGGCCAGCAAAGCGGCCAGAAAGCCCACCAAGGTGGCGGAACGTGTCTCGGCTTTGCTACTGCAAGATTGGGCGAGTGCGCCACCCAACAATCCATGGGTCAGAATATCCATACTTGCCACTCATCTTGGAAACTGTAGTTGAGCGAGTGTAACTCCACCAGATCGGTAGCGCCCATGACTAGATGTTTCAGTGTAATGCGGCGCCCTGCACTCGACGGATATCTGCTGGATTTCAACTCGAATCTGGGTTTAGTGGCTGGTGCCCGCCGAGCGCGTGATTTTGTTGTAGACGTTGTACTTGCCGGAAGGCTTGCTCATCGGCAAGCGCTTGATCTCCTGCAACGTGGCCGCATCATAGACAAGCAGCCAGCCGTCGTCTTCCCAGATGCTGATCAGCACATATTTTCCGTCACGGGTGAATTCGACATGCGCCACCGTCTTGCCCGGCATCGGGCGAAGGGTCTTGACCAGTTCCAGCGTACGCTTGTCGATGATGTGCATCACATCGCGGTGATCCGTACTGTTGAAGCCATCGGTCCATGCATAGGGCGAATTCTCGTGACTACGCATGAAGAAGCCGCCACCGAGTGTCTTGATCTGCTTGATCGTCTGCCATGTGGTCATGTCGATCACGCTCACCAGAGGTTCTTTCAGGTTAGGGGTTGCCATCACCGGATGCCCCTGATGCTCCCAGGTAATACCGGAGCCCAGATGCGGCATACCCGGCAAGTCGAGTTCTGCAACCTTTTTGCCGGAATCGAGATTGATCACCTGCCCCTTGTTGCCGTCCCGCGCGGCACCAATCATATGGCGGTAGGCTTGGTCGAAGAAGAAGTCGTCCAGATAGTCATTTGTGGCAATGCGGCGTACGGAGAAATTCTTGTCACCGTAAGGTATCTCCCACACTTCTTTCGCATCCTTCAACGCCGCGACAAAACTGCCACGCAGCTCAGCCTGATACACGGCGGACACGCGCGAACTTTTTCCGTCCTGGCTAATAGCCGGGATCACCTTGATCAGCGAAAGATCTTCCGCATTCAGCAGCACCATGGAGTGGGGCAGGTAATTTCCCACCAGTACCGTCTTGCCGTCACCGGACACGGCAAGGTTGCGGGTGTTGATGCCCGCACGTATTTCCGCCATCACCTTCAAATTGTAAATATCGAATTTGGTGATCCAGCCGTCGCGCGAGGCGAAATATACATAACGCCCGTCCGGGCTGAATTTGGGTCCGCCGTGCAAGGCAATGCGCGTCTTGAAGCGATAAATCGGCTCAAACTTGTCGCCATCCAGGATGGTGGCATGATGATCACCAAGTTCTACCACCACGAACAGATTGAGTGGGTCGGCGCTGAACACCGGCTTGTCGGGAAAACTGCCGAACATTACGCGCTGGAGGTGTGAGCCATTGATCTGCTTCTCTCCCCACACAGGCACTTCCGGCAAAGGTTGGTAGATAAGATCTACCAACGACTGGATTTCTTCCTTGGCCAGACGGTCCGCAAAGCTCGGCATCTGAGTGGCGTTGCGTCCCTCGGCGATGGTCTTGAATACTTCGTGGCGGCGCAGGCGTGCCAGGTTCTCCGGCAACAGTGCCGTACCCGCACCACCCAGGCGGTCGGCGCCGTGGCAGGTGGCACAGAAATCGGCATAATTTTTCTCAACCGATTGACCCGCTGCAGCCTCGAATGCCAGCAACAAACCCACCACGGAGATACAGGTATACAGAGATTTTTTTATCAATTTCAGCCCTCGATCATTATCACGTCAGCATTTTTCAAAGAATCATTGGAGATTGCTTTTCCTTCTCAACTCGACTTTAGAAGGAAAAATCCATCCCGGCCGTCACATTCCGTCCCGGCAACAGAAAATATGAATAGGCTTTGGTATCAAACAGGTTATCAATCGCTATTGTGCCCTTGATATTTCTTGTAACGGCATAACCAAATTTGGCATTCACCATGGTGTATGCATCATAACTGCCGGGCACGCCTTCAACTTGATCGGTATTTTGCGCGGTGAAAAAAACATGACTGGCATAGCGCACACTTAGCGTACCTGTCCACGGTCCTTGTTCGGCGGTCAGTCCGATACCTGCGATATTTTTTGGGGAATCAGTCAGTCGCTTACCTACACTCAGCGGGTCTGTCACGTTTTCCAGCATTTCAGAATTGATATATGCATAGTTGGCATCCAGCACCAGCCAGCTTGCCAGTTTCGTTGTGGCGCCCAATTCAATCCCGTTGATTTTCGCCTTCCCGGCGTTGATACGCAGCGAGTTGGCCGCATCAACCTGCATCAGGTAAATCAGATCGGTTAGCCGTGTATCGTAATATGTGGCGGTAACTCTCGTGTCTTCCGTTATGTGTAATTCACCACCCACTTCCCACGTCGTACCATGCTCCGGTTGGAGATTGGGGTCACCGGCCGTCGTCCTGCCTCTGCTCGTGGTTGTCACGTAGAGATCCTGATTGGTCGGTGCCCGGAAAGATTTACCAAAGGATGTACGCAGAACTGCAGTTTCAACAGGTTTGTACACCGCAGATATCTTGGGGCTGAACGCGGAGGCACTTCGTGTCGGATAAAGCTTTGTGCTGGCCGGCGTGGTAACGAAGCTGTCCCCGCTGGTTTCCCAGTCATCCCAGCGCCCGCCCAGATAAACCTTCAGTTTTTTCATCGCACTGAATTCGTCCTGCGCAAAAACGGAAGTCGTAGTCGAATATCCGTTATAACCCATATTCTCTGCAGTTCTGGAACCCGGATCACGCCAGTTGGAAAGAGCGTAAATCCGCTGGTTGACCGAATCCTTGTGGATGGCAAGTCCGGTGACCAGAAAATGATCATCATTGAGAGGGAAACTCAATTGCACGTTACCATCGAGACCATTATTCGGCGCATCCGACAATGTACCAGTACCGCTGTCCCAGGTTGCGGTGGGGCTTGCCAGCGTGAAGTTGTAGGTCCGCTCGATTTTCCCAAGGTCCGCTTTCAATAGATAAGCATCGCCAATAATTCCGTCATACCCGGCGGAATACCGGGTTGTGGTTTCATGCAATGGCAGGAACGAAAAAAGGGTGAAATCATAATTAGTCAGACTGACGCGCTGACCATTGATGTCAAGTATCCCGCTCGAGACAGGTGCACCTGTAGCCGTGTTTGTGAGATAGGTATTGAACCGGGTGTAATCCTGCCTGGTTTCCTGATAATTCACACCTGCATAAACCTTGTCACGTGCACTCAGGTCATAAGACAGCTTGGCGGTCGCATGGTTTGACTCCCATGGCGTAGTACCCAAGTCGCCTACCAGGTAGGTCGGAACGCCCTCGCGGGTGGTGATTGCCTGTGCACCGGTGACAGGTGTGCCGGGCACTCCGGCCACTGGCGCCTTGGCCACAAATTCATTCACATAACTGTCGCGGTTTTGATAGCCGAGCCCCCCCACAAATCCAAAACCGTTATCCATCTTGTCGCGAAAATAAATACTGGCGTCTTCGCCGCTGGCATCGCCCCAGCCTTTCTTCACTTTTGCGCTGAACTCGCGCTTGTCCGGCTGTTTGGTGATGATGTTGACCACGCCACCGATAGCATTGCTGCCATACAGCGAAGAGAATGCACCGGGCACCACTTCGACACTGGCAATGTCCTCAACAAACGGTACGCGCCAGTTCACCTTGCCGGAGCCGGCATCCTGAAGCGGTTGCCCATCAATCAAAATAAGTATTCTGGTCTGGTCGACACCGCGCAGCGACATGCCACTCGTACCCACAGTGCCCTGCGATTGGCCAAGCGCACCACCGCGCAAATACAGACTGGGCACCTGATCCAATATATCACCGAGCCTGGAAGCATTCTTGTTTTGAATCTCTTCGTCTTTTACCACCGTCACTGCCGCAGGCGAATCGGAAAGGGTAGTTCTGGTTTTGGTGGCGGTAACGACCACCTCATCCAACATGGCCAAATCATCCCTTTCCGATGCGCTCGCGGCATTAACCAAGCCACAGATACAGCCCAAGGTTAACGACAAGCTTCCTTTGATTAACTGGTATTTCATTGTTTCTCCCAACTGGTTGATTGTTCTTCCAAGACAAGAAAAAGGGTGGGTCACCCCACCCTCCAAACACGCATTTTTATCTGACTCTTCTAGCCCGTCACCCTGGCAAGAAAAACCAGAATGACGGAGTCAGAGCTTACCAGAGAATCTTAGTAAACGTCGTGCATCGTGTTGTACAGGTTGAAGTGCCCAGTAGGTGTAATGATTCTTGGATCAGTGATCACCTTCTTCAGCTTGCGGGTCTTGTCATCAACAACCACGATGGCAGACTTGTCTTTTGTGCCGCTCCAGACCGAGAACCAGACTTCATCGCCAGCCTTGTTGTATTCCGGCTGAACAACGCGCTTGGAACCTTCACCCAGGTTTGCCCATTTTGCAATCGGCAACACGGTCACACCGGCTTCGAGGTTGTTGATATCCAGCACACCGATCGATTGGAAAGTATCGGTATCAGGATTGAGCGGTGCATCGACCCACAGGTTCGTGGACTTAGGATGGCTCTTGATGAACAGCGATCCAGCGCCAAGGCCCTTGATCTGCCTTACCATTTTCCATGCATTCTTCTTGTGCTTGACAGGATCGGTACCAATCACGGCGATGGTGTCATCACCCAAGTGGCTGGTAGCCCAAACCGGTCCAAATTTCGGATCGATGAAGTTTGCGCCACGACCCGGATGCGGAACCTTACCCACATTAACTACAGCAGCCAGCTTGTTTGTCTTGATATCAATTACCGCGATCTTGTTGGATGCGTTGGCGGCATCCATGAAGTAGCGCTTGGTCGACTCAAAACCACCGTCATGCAGGAAGCGCGGAGTATCAATCACTGTCATCTTCATGTTGTGCAGATCGGAGTAATCAACAATCATTACCTTGCCGGTTTCTTTCACGTTGATCATGAACTCTGGCTTGTAATGAGAAGCCACGATGGCTGCAACACGAGCCTCACGCACAAACTCGTTGGTCTCGGAAGCAATGCCACTGGTCGCAATAAGTTTCAGCGGCTTCAGTGTATCGCCTTCCATGATCACGAACTGTGGCGGCCAGTAAGTACCGGATATCGCATACTTGTCTTCCCAACCTTTGAACTTGGAAGTTTCTACGGAACGCGCCTCAACACCGGTCTTGATTTCGGCCACAATTGCGGGCACCTTCATCCACAAGTCGATCAGGTTGATCTTGGCATCACGACCAGTCACATACAGGTAGCGACCGGATGCGGAGTAGCGAGAGATATGCACCGCGTAGCCGGTATTGAGCGTGGTGATGATTTCTTTGCTGTCGCCATCGATCAGTGCCACTTTGCCGTCATCGCGCAGTGTGGTGGAGAACATGTTGTCCAGATTGATGTTGTTCATCTTTTTCTTGGGACGATCCTTCACCGCCACCAGAACCTTCCATGTCGCTTCCATGTCCTTCAAGCTCATTTCCGGGGGAGCCACTGGGGTTTGCTGCACGTAGCGCGCCATCAGATCGACTTCCTGCTCGTTCAACTCGCCACCAACCTGGAATGCCGGCATACCGCCTGGCGAACCGTAGCCGATGAAGGCCTTCAGGTACTCAGTCCCTTTGTCCAGGGTGATATCCGGGGTCAATGGCTTACCAGTTGCACCCTTGCGCAGCACACCATGACAACCTGCACAGCGCTCGAAGAATATCTTGCTTCCCTTGGCTATTTCCGCTTCAGTCATCGCTGGTGCTGTTGCTGCATTGGCGCTATGAACTGCAAAGGGCAAAGCCGCCAATCCCAGCAGCGATGCCAATACCTTCGTATAACGTAACTTCATGTTTATCTCCTCCGAATTAACGAATGTTGAAGTGATAGCCAGAATTCAGAAATTCCCGGCATATCGCTAACAACTGTCTAACCTGCCAAAAACACATACAACTACTACTACTCAAACACCTTAAATCCGAAAACTTGCAAAGCAATCCACATGTAACCGAACAAAGGATATCCCCTACTTACAAGGCCAAGACAAAGTCCACAAGCTGTGCACTCTCTTCCTTGCTCATCTTTGGACTTGCAGGCATCGGCATGGGGCCCCATGCGCCCTTACCGCCCTTCATCATCTTTTCGATCAATTTATCTCTTGCACCGGCGTCGCCCTTATACTTTGCAGCAACATCTTTCCAAGCGGGCCCAACCACCTTTTTCTCAATTGAATGACATCCCAAGCAGTTGTAAGTTTTTGTTGCTGCCGGCATATCCGCAGCCAAAGAATTTACTGAGAAAGACAAACCCGCTACCACGACAGCACCTACGAAAAACGATTTCATAACATCCCCCTGAGAAAGTTTAGAAGCCCTGAAAAAAATTTAGAAGCTCTGAAAAAAACTAATGCATAAACATGTGCTGTTCATGCATGTTTCGAAGTTATCCCATAACAATATGGCTGTCAAGGGCACGACGCGACTCAAAATGAATGAGCAGTTACCACCACGGCGGCGACACCAACAATCCACATAAATTCAGTCCATTACACAGGCCTTAATCACCCGTCATACCCGCCGATTTCAGTCGGGTATAACGTATAAATCGGCAAATTTCTCAGGTGCTAAAACATCCACGGCATGCGTCTGTGCCCGAATCACTCTTCTTTTACAAGAACTCCATCCGGCATAATCCGATAGCGCGCCGATTCCCGCATGCCGCCCTGAATGTATTGATTGACCGTAATCAACTTGCCATCATCTCCCGTAACAATTTCGACGTACTGATAATTTTTGAACACCTCTTCAATGTTCAACGGCTGTCCCGGTGACCACGGTTTTGACTGTGGATTAAAACTGTCAAAGTAATACCTCGAACCTGGTGCAAGGTCTGCAGGGTACGCATCAGCGGCCACCGCAACTTGAAATGCAGCGAGACTTGCCAACAACAATGAAAATGAGGCGAGGCTGACTACATTTTTTCTGATAGCAATTTTCATGGTCTCAATCCTACACGTTGGCCGGTCGCAATTTATCGCATGGAAGAATCTCTTGCCAAGCTCCTAATGTCTGAGCCGGCGTATGTTCCGCCGAATTGAAATGATCTACAATCCGCATCGCGCCGTTACATTATACGGATTCACTCATTGTTGAAAAATCCCGGCAACCGACAGCAACCAAATCTGAGAACTTCAGACCCCCCCACAGAACCTGAACCGCCATACTTAACCACAGGAACAATTAACATGCTCATCCAGCTTGCAATCATCGGCATGATCGTCGCTATGCTGCCTATTTCCATCGTCTGGGCATCCCGCGATCCGGATAAATACCGCAAACTGGTGTGGATCACCTTATTCCTTACATTTGACTTGATCATGTTTGGTGCTTTTACGCGACTGACTGATTCCGGCCTTGGATGTCCCGATTGGCCTGGCTGTTACGGTCACGCAGACCCAATAAAGGCGCATGCGGATATCAGCGCCGCTGAAGCCGCGATGCCAACGGGGCCTGTGACAGTTGTAAAAGCATGGATTGAAATGATTCACCGTTACTTCGCAATGGCCATCGGTGTACTCATTGTTGGGATGATGATAATTTCATGGCGGAGATGGCTACAATCCAAGCGAACAGAAACAAGGTTCTCACCCGCATTTCCAACTTTCCTGTTCCTGTTCGTCTGCCTGCAGGGAGCTTTTGGTGCGTGGACTGTCACCATGCTACTGCAACCAATCATCGTGACTATCCATTTACTACTGGGTATGGCATTGCTTGCATTTCTGGCATGGTTCGGTGCACGGCAGAGCAATCAACCCGCCATGACCGAATCCACAGCTTCAGACTTACGCTTGCCTGCTGTGTTGGCTACCGTATTACTGGCAATTCAAATCGGACTGGGAGGATGGGTGAGCACCAACTATGCGGCACTGGCCTGTACCGACTTTCCGCTGTGCAATGGAACATTATTGCCCCCGATGGACTTTAACCACGGTTTCTCCATATGGCGTGATTTGGGCATGACAGTACACGGCGAATATTTGCCTTTTGATGCCTTAACAGCCATTCACTGGACACATCGCACATTTGCCTTTGTTGTTTTTGCGGTGATCGTATGGGTTGCATTCTCCGCCATGCGTTTGGCCAGCCTGCACAAGACCGCGCGTTGGCTTCTGATTCTGGTCACGTTACAGCTTATGGTCGGCATCGCCACCATCTTCCTGCAGCTCCCATTGTTACTGGCAGTAATACATAACGGCATTGCTGCACTTCTATTGCTGTTGCTGACTATTTTGAATTACAGGTTACGTCACTAACCTCACTGCCCTACCGCCGAAACGCTATCAGCTCTGCTTTGACAAACAACTGATGACATGGCGGCTAATGGTGGTTAATTATGCAACCTACTTTGCAACTGGCTTTGCGGCGGGGCGCGTTAGTCTGACCTTCAATGCCGCGCTCTTTTCTTCAACGTAATCGCTGCCATGGTCAAAGCGCCAGACCCAAGCACTGGCACGGCGAGTCTTGAAGGTTGTATCCGTCCAGTAGCTACCCGCCTTGGACTCTGGGAAATAGGCTGATGGGAGTGTTGGGCCGGGATAAAAAACGCTGGTGTCAACAATGGTATTCAATTCATAGCGACTTGGAAGATACCAATCGGCATAGCCACAAAGTTTTTTTGCGTTGAATGTCTTGATGTAGGATTCGGTATCACACGCACTACCCGAGCACACGCCACCATTCACTTTGCCAGCCCATCCGCCATTGGTCATCTGATCCGAATCGTACCAACTATAAGTGTTGTCTATATTTTGCAAGCCAGCTTCGATCGTTTTAACTTCCCATATCAAACCTGACTGATTGTCCTGCACACATGCCCAAGGCTTTGTTGCATAGTCCTTGCCGTCGTTCACGCTGCCATCCTGATTGATGCGCGTCATATCAAACACAAACGGCTTGGGTGTAAGTGCATCACCACAACCGGCAATTCCCAGCGAACACAGCAACAGCACGGCTGTGCTTTTATGAGCATCGACAAAACCTTTAAACACATTGATGTTCTTGTTAAGTTTTTTCATAGTACGTATCCGGAAGTGATTGCAGAGGCTCCCCTGCAGAGAACGCGGGATTATCATCGAACATCGCGCGATGTTCAAGTAGAAAGGGCAGTGCGATGAGCGGGGTTGTTGCTGTTGACTTGAACAGGCTTATTGATTTTCAGAATGGAACAAGTAGCATGTCGGTCGAAAGATAGAACAATCAAACCAGTGGAATCTCGTGCCATGAAAAAAATCATCCTGCTGTCCCTGTTGTCCCTCGCAGCTCTTACCGCATGCGATAGCAAGCAGGACAAATCCGGTAGTGTGCCCGCTAATACTCCCTCCAGTAGCGGCACTTCCAAGCTATCGGACACCACGTTCGTGCGGACTCAGTCCGCATCACCAACTACGGAGATCGTACCGGATGCAGCAACGCTGGCGTTGGGTGAGCGTGTGTACAAAAGCACATGCAGTATTTGCCATCAGTCCGGATTGAGAGGCGCGCCCCGGATGGGAAATGTAGATGACTGGCAGCCCCGGCTCGATCAGGGAAAGGAATTACTCTACAAACGCGCCCTGGTTGGATACAGGGGCGAGAAGGGCTCCATGCCTTCCCGTGGTTCAAATGCAAAACTTTCTGAAGCCGAGGTAAAAGCGGCAGTCGATTACATCTATGAGTACGCCGCGCCGGCCTGGAGCACAGGAAAATAATTTCAGGAGCGGCTCCTCCGCAGCACTTCAGCGTAGCGGAGGTAACTTGGAAAGATCAGCACGAAATATTTCCATTTCCCGTTGCAATCTGTCCATATCCGTGGCCGCAGCCCAACACTCCCGGATCCGCTCCCGTTTTGCACGGCCGCGCAAGCGGGGCTCCCTTTCAGCCGCCATTCGTTTTGTGATCCAGGATACACCCAATCGATGGAGGCAATCACCCTCCCTGCACCCTGTTACCAAGACTCCATCGATGTGACCGTCCCGCAGCGCATATTCAATAAAGGTGGGAGGCAACATGGATATACAGGGCAAACTTAACACAGCCACGCTGTCACTACGCAAGGCCTTGACCTGTGCCGCATTGTCGCAGCCGAAGACCACGATCCGCAGCTCACCTTTCAAGGCGGCAATATTCTCGGATAGCGTGGCGCGCAGTGCCAACATCGGCAAGGAAGGCATTTCGATACCGCTGATGTATTGATCTTCCCCTCTGAATGGATTTGACGAGGGACATGCACCCGCACAGATCCCGCAACTGACACAGCGATCCGCCAATACCACCGCCTCTTCCTGAAAGTTCATGCCGTCACTGCGTGGCCGCATTACCACCGCCTCATAGGGACAGTCAGCTACGCAAAGGCGACACCCGCTACAATCTTCCAGATTCACCTCGGCCACCGGAATCTGCCTTACTTTTGTGGGCAACCACGGCAGCACACAGAGCAGCAGGGTAAGGCCGAATACCAACGCCCAAACCTGACCCGCTGACCAGACACCGAGCAGCGGAAAAACCCACAAATAGAACCAGTCAATCTGCAGATTGACCGGCTCGACCGCCATATCAGCCATCCCTTGGCTCTGTACCGGCATAAGCAATGACAGGGCAAGCAGCATCAACAGCATTCCAACCGCCAATCTCTTCTTTGGATTTACCACGGGGTAGCTGATGCGCATGATGTGTATCCACATCATGAACAGGATCAGTAGCGGGATGGTCACATGTGCAAACGAGATCAACGTGAAAAACCGGTCGTTCAACGCCTCATAGGTGATAAAGGTACGCGCCATCGGCTCGCTGAATATCGGCAGCCAATCGAACCATTCAACAGCGGCCACAACGCTGAATTGCGCCAGCTTGTCCCACACCATCCAGTAACCGTTAATGCCTGCTGTGAGAATCATCCAGACAAGAACTACACCGGTAACCCAGGCAAACCAGCGCGCACCGCGAAAGCGTCCGAGAATGTATTCGCGCAGCAGATGAAGGAACATGACCAGCACCAGCGCATCCGAAGCATAGCGGTGCAGGCTGCGCATGATGCCGCCCAGATACCACTGTTCGTTGGTGTAGTACTCGACCGAGGGTTGGGATAGTTCTATTCCGGTTTTGTAAAAGGCGTAGATGTACGCGCCGCTTACTAAAACCACCCAAAAAAAATAGAATCCCAGCGCCCCCAAATGATAGAAGGGATTGAGCTCATTGCCGAACACCTTGTTCAGGAGGTTTTCCACCCCAAGCAGGCTTTTGTGCGCAATAGATAAATGGCTGCTGTCGCTCAATGCAGTTTCCCCGCATCGTTACTTCCCGCGCCAATATCGCATATAATGCGCGGCAGAAATTTTTGTGCATCTGGTGTTGGAATCACAATTTCGACCCGAATCAAATTTACATCAGTGGAGATAAAGAATTGGAAATTATTTACTATACCCTGATCGCGGGAGCGCTCTATCTGTTATCAAACTGGATACTGGAACGAATGGAAATTAAACGCGGAAAACGCTTCCCGTACCGCAGCCTCGTTTTTTTCTTCATCATGATGGCAATGGTTCTTATCACGTTCGGGTTGCTCAACACCTTCTTGCTGGCACCAACCGAATGATATTTCGGCTTTGATGGGAGAATCGATGAAGCATTCTCACAGTTAAGCGGGATTCGCCGGGTAATTTCTATCCGGCTCGCCGCATGGACTTGAAGACGACTACCAGAAACATGATGCCGCCAATCACGGCAATCAATCCCCCCAGCCCCATCAGACCCATACCCGCCGTCTGCGCGAATCCGTGCAAAGCTTGGTCAGCACCTGCAACCTTGCGTTGCACACCGTAACCGCCGGACCACAGCAGACCGAGGATATGCAATAACTGTCCTGCCCCATAGACATAAGGAATCAACACCGACCACTTGTGGTTTGGCTCACGATAGCCAAGGCGCGGCAACAGGTACAAAGTAAGTCCCATGAAGGCCAGACTGATTGCACCGCCTGTTCCATGATAATGCGCGGTAATGATCGTATTGCTATCCTGGATCAGCAGACTGATGCCCGCTCCCAGTGCAAACAGGGAGATCGAGCTATATAGCGCCGCCCGCCAAGGATCTGATGCGGCAAAACGCTTGACGGACAGAAGACCTATAAGAACCGCCACACCGATCGGCACCGGCGCAAAAGCCCCGCCTACTTTCATCAGTTGCGTGAATTGCTCTACGTAGTCTCCCATCATTCCTGAAAACGACAGGTAGATCACCGGAACGTAAAACACGGGGATCAGTCCGAGCAACAGGAACGCGGTCGCAACCCGTGCAGACAGTGGAATCCGGGCATCACAGGCATCTGCCAGCCACATCCAGCCGGCCAGCATCAGCAGCAGATAAGTGAATTGCAACACGTGTCCGCCACCCCAGAAAACCAGATCGTAGTACTGCGTACTGTCGTACGAATCAGGGATCAGCATCAAAGACCAGATAAAAGCCGCCAGTGCAAACAAAGTGGTAATGGCGGCGGAGTAAAATCCGATCCGGATCGAACCTTCGCCACCACGCCAGCGTTCGGATGCGGGCACAGCAATCAGGCTGCGCAACACCAATATCATAACGCCGCAGGTAAAAGTGATCAGTCCGGTAAAGAACACGGGGCCCTCAATCACCGGCACATAATTACTCATCAATGGTTTGCCTGCATCCACAAAAGGAGACAGAACGATTGCGATGGCACCTATCCAGGCCAGGATTAGAGCAAGCCAGCCGAACCGTATAAACTGGGGCGAGGAATTCAGGCTCCACAATACACCTGCAAACGCCATGAACCACAGCAATACAGACAGGTCCACATGCACGACCAGTGCAGAGTGAAAGAAATCCACCCACGGAAAGATATCCTGGACATACGGCGTGCGCGAAAGCACCAGCAGGATGGCAAAAATTCCCGCCCCGACCAGTGAGGCTATCCCCAGTTTCAACCACCCTGCAGCCAGCCTGCGACTGGCCTCTGAAGGCATGGATAGCGTGAACCTTGCCGCGCCTTGCTCTCCGATTGTATCTGTATTGTTCCGATCTACTTCTGCCTGCTCTTGCAATGAAGCCATGCCTTATCCTTGAGTGATATTTTTGTTTAAAGAGGCGTTTTTGTTTTTGAAAATAAACCCGCCTGTTGCCGAATTAAAATCAATCACCATGATGCGACCCGGTGCGAGATTAACCGTTTCCTCGTGCACATAATTGTATTCCTCGCCTACATGGTCTTTCAGACGAGCCCTCAACGTGTGCACTCCCGCCTTTAAGGGAATACGCCGATAAATATTTGAAGTCCCGCTATGTGCGAACCCGTTCGGCTTCATTATCACATGGTAAAGCTGCACTCCATCCATTTCCAGTTCGACCACTACATCGGCACGCTCTCGACTTGGGCAGATCGTTGTTGCTTTGCGCTGGTACATGGGCAACTTGGCGATCTCATCCGGAGTACGCTCCCGGCATGCCTCCTTGAGTTGTCCAGCATGACTAAAACTTAATTTGATCAATGTTTCGTCTGCCAGAAGATTGGTGTACGTAGGAAAGGAGGAGAAATAACCTATCGTCACCGCAAACAGTGCATAGACCAATCCTTGGCCAATATATTGCACAGGCTTAATCATGATTCACCTCCCCTGTTGATCCTGACATTTTGCTGGTATCAGGCTGGTAAGAAGTAACAACAAAAGCATCGGAAAAATACTGATCTTCCGGCAACCCTTTGGTGATGAATGGCGCACGGCTCGCCTCGACCATCCCTGTTGAACCGCAGGTATACACCTGATATTCGTCCAATCTTTCATGGTCCTGCAGCACAACCTCGTGCACCAGCCCGACTCTGCCCTGCCAACCATGCTCCGGTTTTGACTCGGACAAGACGGGGATAAATTTGAAATTGTCATGTTCCTGCTGCCATTTCTCCGGCAAATCCGAATACAGGTCCTCTGGTATCTTGGCTCCCCAGTACAGCGTCATGGGCCGTGTTACACCCACCTTGAAGGCATACTCCACAATGCCCTTGATAGAGCCGAAGCCACATCCGCCCGACATGAAGATAATGGGTTTCTGACTGTCTTCGCGCAGATAAAAATTGCCGTATGGCCCCTCTAGTTGCAGAACATCCCCCACCTTCATCTCATTGAAGACATGTCCGGTAAATTTGCCACCCTCCACCAGCCGGATGTGCAGCTGCATATATTCCCGCTCATGCGGTGCATTGGCGATGGAGTAACTACGCTTGCTGCCGTCTTCCAGCAGTACGGCAACATATTGGCCTGCGATAAAGTTCATACGCTCATCACCTTCAGGCACCAATTCAAGCAACATCACATCCGGTGCCGCCCGCTCCATTTTGTGTACGCGGAAGCTCATAGCCTTCACCGGGAATCGCCTGTCCCGGTCAACTTCGTGGCATTCAATATCCAGATCCGATAATGGCTTGGCACAACAAAAGAGTGCCTTACCCTGCATTTTTTCCGCCTCAGTAAGAACGCCATCTTGGTAAGTACCATAATCAACCGTCCCCTTCAGTATCTTGCCCTTGCATTCCCCGCATGCCCCATCACGGCAAACATAAGGGAGATTCAATCCCTCGCGCAGTGCAGCCTCAAGAATGGTCTCACCTTCTCTGGCGGTTAAATTATGTCCGCATGGAATAGTGTGAATTTCATGCTCTCCCTTACCGCGTTTCGACCATCCCAAAAACGGTAACGCTAAAATGAGGACAGTGAATCCGCCTGACAATGCCCATACCTTGCCCGCCCCCCAGGAATACAGCAGAGGAAACGTCCACAGATAGAACCAGTCAAATTTGAGCGTGAATGCTGCAGAATTAAGATCACTATGCCCTTGGCTCAACGCCGGATAAACCAGCGAAAGTACAATCAGGGACAAAATCAAACCTATCGTGAGCGGTTTTGGTGGAGATGTCTTGGCTTGCGGAACGCGCTGGGTATGGATCCAGATAAGCCCAAAGATAGCCAGTGGAACACCAATATGAATCAGCGAGAGCAGGGAGAAGAAACGATCATTCACACTGCCCATTTCAAGGAAGTTTCGCGCCAGTGGTGCGCTGAATATGGGGAGCCAGTCGAGCCACTCCGCGCTGGCAACGGCAAGAAATTGTGCCAGACTGTCCCAAACCAGCCAGTAGCCATTGATACCGGCAATATAGACCAGCCACAACAATACAACGCCCGTAAACCAGGAGAACCAGCGAAAATTCCGGTAACGGTCAAAAACAAAATTACGTACCATGTGCAAAACGCCAGCCACTATCATCGCGTCGGATGCATAACGGTGGAGGCTGCGCATAATGCCACCCAAATACCACTGCTCATGAGTTAGTCGCTCCACCGAGGCAAAGGCATCTTCCACACCGGTGTCATAAAATATATAGATGTAGAAGCCGCTGACCACGATGATCCAGAACATCAGGTAGGTAATCGCCCCTAGGTAATAGAACGGGTTTAACGTTGCCCCAAAAACACCGTTAAACACGTTTTCCGTGCGCATAAAAATGCTCTGGCCAATTCGTTGCAAAAGTTTGATCATATGAAGTCCATCGGCAAGTAATTTAAGGTAAGGCGAATAAACACTAAGCCTTCAAGCGCAAAATCTCTGCTTAATGTTAACTATGAAATGGGATGTTCCCGCTTTGGGCTACGACGATACTCGATCACGATCCACCAGATGACGAGAAAGGAGAAGAAGAAACCCAAACCGAACCCAAAGATCTCGTTGTAATTTACGACATATTTGCCAGTTTTAGGGTCATAAACCGTGCAAAAAAGCTTCACCTTGTTCACAGCCCCAGCCAACCCTGACTCTGCTGTTTTAATGTTGTAAATCATATCTCTTATGGGCTCAAGGAGTGTCTTGTTAGGAAATTCCTCACCATAAACTTGACGGTAGACTTTGCCTTCCTGATCAATAAATGTTGTCTGCGTTATATGGTTAAAGCCGCCTTCATCACTTGGGGCAAAGGTAAAACCCAAATCCTTGCTTATCTTCTTTATTGTCTCAGCATCAGAACTGACAAACTCCCAGTTTTTCAGATCAGTCTCTGTCCGCTGGGCAAACAAGTCCATCGCTTCCGGTGTATCATTCTCCGTGTCAAAACCGATAGTCAGCACCCCAAAGCTATCTTCGCCGAATGCAGACTGCGACAGCTTGAGTGCGTTCAAACTTTTGGTTGTGGTTGCACAAATGAACGGACAGTGCGTATAGATCATGCTGATGACCAACGGCTTGCCCCGATAATCGGAAAGCCGTACTTTGCGCCCACTTCTGTCCAGAAACGTGTAGTCGCCAATCTGCCGACCAATTGCAGCTTGGCTTATTCGCAAAATTTCTTTTTCATCAAAAACCTGTGCACTCTTTTTCCTAGGGCGAGCTTGTGACTTTGACGCCTCCCCATTTGATTGTTCCACCCGTACACGGCCGTTATCCCAATCCTGCGACAGATAATAAAGCATCCCGGGCAGCAAAATCCCGAATGTTAAAACCGCCAAGCTTATCGGTAACAAGTAGTGACGCATAACCCTGCTTTCTAAAATTATCGGCCCATCGAAACAACATCAACTGTACGAACAAAGCCAAACTCTCGAATACATTACTATTCCGGTATGGTATATCCAAAGCACTTCTGAAACAATACTCGACTAATATTTCCTGGGGGGGTTGAGACTAAAAAAACTGTCCGCGGTTTGTGGGACAAGGCAGACAGTTCTTATTCGAACGGTAAAAATCAGGAGCCGAAATTAATTTCCAACATCAACGCCACCATTAGCACCGTAAATTGCACCAATGAAGCAACAAAGTTAGCCATTGCCGCTTCTTTTGTTGGGTTGCGCAGTAGTTGCACACTCTTGACCAGAAAATAAATCCCTCCCAGTAAGGCACCGGCAAGATAAATCCATCCCAAGCCATAGAATACCGGCAGCAGGGAAACCAGAACCAGAAGAATTGTATGTCCCAGAATGATGCGAGCTGCTTTCCTATCGCCCTTTACCACAGGCAACATAGGCACACCTGCCGCCGCGTATTGCTCACGAATGACAATAGCAAGGCTCCAAAAATGGGGAGGTGTCCACAAAAACAGCACCAACGCCAGTAGCCATGGAAGTGGGCCAAAGGAAGGGTCGACCGCCGCCGCACCGGCAAGCACCGCAAAACTTCCCGCCAATCCGCCGAAAACGATATTCAGCCAGGTACGCCGTTTCAGCCAGGCTGTATAAACAATGGCGTATGTAAATGCTCCGAGAAAGATATTCAGTGCCGTCATGGCATTGAATGCAAAGGCTGCGGATGCCACCGCAACCACCAGCATTACTCCAATGATCACCAGCCATTTAGGGCTATGTTCAAAAAAACCATTCACAAATGGACGTTTTTCGGTACGTGCCATTTTTGCATCAATATCACACTCATAGTATTGGTTAAAAGCGCCCGCAGCCGCAGAGGCCATCATAACCGCCAGTGACAAAATCAAAACCTGCCAACCCGACAGGGCCGCTCCCGGGGTAATTACCATCCCGCCCAGTGCCGCCAGCGTAATAACCACACCTATGCGTAACTTGAAGACGTTTACATATTGCCTGGCAATCACCATCGTTTCCATGTTTACTCCCTCTCCCCTGCAATACATTGATTAGTTTTATGGATTCGCTTCACAACCGAATACTTCTAACTTAAGTTGCCACGGCCAGGTATCTACACCGATCCAACTTAAGTTAGAGGTATCCCTCTAACTGTAATTCTATTACTTAGACCAAAAACCCGGGAAGGACACTGAATCGTCCTCCCCGGTATTTTAGCTACTTTTAAGACAGACCCCAAATAGTGGACAGGTACTTGAAGTTCACGAAGTAGTACAGCACGATCGTTGCAAACAGGATCATCGCAAGGATGAAAGTACCCGGTGCTTCCATGCCCCACATACCCACATGTTTGTTCCCTGTTCTTTCAGCGACCACATCGGCATCTTCAACTTTTGGCCACGGTGCTGAATCTTCTTTGATGCGCTCACCCGTGAATATGGATGCCAGTACGATCACGATGTACATGATTGCGCCAACCGACATAACCACACCAAAGATTTCACCCAAGTCCATCAAGCCCTTGGCGATTTCAGGATATTGATAAGCCAATGGCTGACCGGCAAAGGTAATGTCCGCATGACGGCGCTGCACACCCAGCGTACCGGCACCCATCAGGGCAATCGAAAACACCCAGGCACCGAGACTGAAGATGTAAGGTTGCCATTTCGCCCACCCTGCCAACGCGATCTTGCGCTGGAACACCACCGGGATCAGCCAGTAGGTAACCGCCATGAACGCCATGGTAGTGCCGGCCACGAGGGTGCCATGGAAATGGCCCGGCAGGTACATCGTGTTGTGGATGACCATGTTGATCTGTTCCACGCTCATCACCACGCCGGTGACGCCGCCGATGAAACCGAAGCCCACCAGCGACAGGAACATGCCGGAGAAAACCGGATTACCCCAAGGCGCTTTGCGCAACCAGGTGAACAAGCCAGTGTTAAGGCCCTTCCTGCGCTGCGCGACCTCGATGGAGCCGGGGACGGTCAAACCGTGGATCATGCTGGCCAGTACAGCGAGGTAAATCATGTAGCTGGTATTGACTACCTTCCAAGCAGAGGTCAGTCCCGGGTCGGACAATAAATGGTGCACAGAACCCAGTTGCAGGAACAAGATATACAACAGGAACGCGCCACGGCTAACCTTTTCAGACATCGGCTTGGCGCCAAACACCAGCGATGCAATGAGGTACCAGATGGAGATATGGGCCACCACGTTGATCTGTTGCGAAGAGTGACCGAAAGCCCACCAGATAACCCGATACATCATCGGATCGATATGACTAACCAAGCCCACCGACCACAAGAAAGTCGGGATCAGGATCATCGCACCCGAAACCAGGGTGAAAACTGCAATCACGGTAGCCGTTACACCACCAAATACCACCAACGGCAGCGAACCCTGATAAGTTTTCTCTCTCTTGGCAACCACCAGCGTACCGAGGAACACGAAACAACCAATCAGCGCGCCCACAGCAAATATGATCAAGCCCAAGTAGAAGTGTGGCTCGGCCTGCAATGGCGGATAGGATGTCATCATCACACTGGAATTGCCTTGCAGCACCGCTACGACAATCAAAATCGTACCGACAAGCATGAGCCAGAACTGCGCCCAAGCCCATCGTGGCGTTGCTATGCGGCTACCCAGTACGTGCGCACCAAGGAAATACAGCACGGCCATTTCAAAGTAAATAATCCACACTGCCAGAAGTAACAAGCCATGTGCTGTCAGAGACAAGTAAAAAATCTCGGGACTGAGCAGCTGCACGCTCGGCATACGCGTAAGCCCTACGCCGAGGCCAAAGAAACCGCCAACCAGCAAGAACACTACCGCTGCAAATGCGTTCCACTTGACCAACGTATTGGCCGTCCTGTGTATCTTGAGGCCGGATACCGGATCAACACGGAAATCAGACATTGTTGTCGTCGCCATTATTTTCTACTCCTTTACGTAAATTCTGCCCAGCATCGAATGGTGTCCAATGCCGCCAACACCACCACAGTATTCGCCGCATGCTATGGCAAAAATGCCGGTTTTATTCGGGGTTACGGAAGTGACCTGCTCGTAACCGGGATAAACCTGAAAGTTGATATTCTCCGGCTGCAGGGAGAATCCATGCCCCACATCGTAGGAGGAAATGTGCAAACGATATTTCTCGCCTTTCTTCAACTCGAGAATAGGGCGATATTGCCATTGCATAGCTGCCAGATAAACGTCGCTGCCGGGAGGCGGGGCCACTACAGGCTCGCCTGTCGCTTCATCTTCGCGAATCGTGTACTTTTCCGTCATCGCATCCACCTTGGCGGAATATGCTTCCACAGTGGTTCGATAGGCCTCATTACTCATATTCTGCGGACCAACAAAGTGCCAGCCGACCATCCAAACGAACATGAATATGCACCACGCAAATGCGAGCACAATCCACCATATTTCGGTACGTTCGATTGGTTCGCGCCACCAATCCGGGTTGGTCGGGGGGGTATAAGCGGTTCCCATGGTTGTTTTTCTCCTTAATTAATTCGATTAATCAAACAAATTGATATGCAAGCACGGCACCGCTCATGGAACTGGCGGAATGTTAATGATGTCCCACAGACCCCAGGCCACATAAATCACCATAGGCACCATCACACCCAGCACCAACAAGAGCCACTGGTTATCCAAAATCTTTTGCATAAAATGGGGGCTTACGCCACCTGAAGTTGATTCGGACATTTTTTACTCCTCCCTTTTAACGTTGACGAATTATTCCAACCGACGATCTACTACAGCAACTAAATACCCAAAAAACCAAAATAACTAATGACCCAACACCTTAAACATGCCAACAATGAAGTAGAGCAAAGCGCCTGTCGCTATTAAAACCATCAACAAATACAAGCCATTGCTACGTAACTGGCTGATAAAACTTGCAACAAAACCACCAGACTGAACTTGCTCCATTTTCACTCTCCTCGCTAACTGCTAATTATGTAAAAAATACACACCATCCGTATTTTTGTCAGACAACGAAGCTATGTTACACCATGATTTAAAAAGATTTTCACGATGATTTTTAGTTGCACGCAATTGCGCATCCCCAAGGAAGCCAACCCACACGATAGCTTCCAAGCTACTGCAATAATACATGTATCTAAAATACATTTTTAGAACATTAACTCCGACAATAACGATTGTCAAGCAAAACTGCGTCAAATTGCCACACCTCTTTTTCCCTAGATCAGTGCAACCCTTTGCAGCTTGTGCAAGTTGACAAATGCCCCTATTATCGTACCTCTCGGTTCCGTGTAATCTGCCTGCCATTCAAGTATTGGCCTTCACCAAACCAGTGGCAGTATCAGGCGCTGCCACCGCTGCACGTCACCCAATTCGCGGTCATTCGATTATGAAACTGAACCCCCCTGCAAAGTACAGCTTATTCTTGCCATTGCTGGTCATCTTTATATCTGCTTCTACAGCCGATGCAGCTCCAACGATCAATGGTTGCCAACTTAAACGAAAAACTGACTGTCGTGGCGTCAATCTTTCAGGCGCAAATTTAACCAATTCGAATTTGGCGGGCTCTGATCTTGCTGGCGCCAACCTGTCAGGCGCCAATTTAAGTGGTGACAGAATTTCCGAAGCCAATCTGATCGATGCAAATTTATCCAGGGCCAATCTGTCCAACGCCAACCTTTCAGTCTCCTATTTTACCGGCGCAAATCTATCCATGGCCATTCTCAAAAATGCCGACCTGTCCAATGCCAGCCTCTCCGGCGCCAATCTTTCGGATTCAGATTTGAACGGTGCAAATTTCTCGCTCACCAATCTCCAGGGAGCCAATCTGACCAACGCAAATGCCACCAATGCCGTCTTCATTATGAGCAACATGGTCGGTGCCAACCTGACTCGTGCCAACCTTACAGGCGCATCATTGGTAGGGTCTGATTTACGCAACGCCACTCTGCAGGACACCATATTTTGCAAGACCACTATGCCAAATAAAAGCATCAATAACAGTAGCTGCCCCGATCAACACTAGCTGGATTCGACTTACAAGATGTACTTCAAACTCATCCTTACAAGCTGCGCTCTGGCATTTGTCGCGGTCGTATTAAGCGCCTACGTGCGGCTTTCCGATGCCGGTCTTGGCTGCGCAGACTGGCCCGCCTGCTATGAGAATAATGCGTTGAAAGAAAAACAAACGCCTCAGGCTGATGTGACTAGAGGCTACACCTCATGGCAGCGCAAGCTGCACAGCCAGGTGGTCATGTTGCTGGGATTTCTGTCTATCGCAATCAGCGGGATTGCCTGGCTAAAACGCAGGGATTTGCAGCAATCTCCCTTGTTACCTACCTTACTTACATGCTTGATGGTGTTTCTTGCATTATTTGGCATTTGGGCATTTTCTCACCTCCCGCGCGCAATTATTGTTCCGGTACATCTCGCCGGCGGGGTATCCATGTTAATCCTGCTAACTTGGATGTTACTGCGCCAAATACCTCAAAAGGAGGGTGTCGAGCCTTCTACGGCTCGCCAATGGCATCTTTTTTCATGGCTGGGATTAATATTGGTGGTAATTCAAATTGCGCTAGGCAGTTGGGTTAGCTCCAATTTCGCTGCCATTGCATGCACGGATTTCCCGTTGTGCCGAGGCTATCTGCTTCCCCCGATGGACTTCTCGTACCCTCTGGATGGCGCCAGCCTGCCTCTTACCACAGAAAGGCTAACGGCAATCCATTGGATGCACCGCTTCGGTGCGATACTCACCATGGGTTATTTGATCTGGTTATCTTGGCACCTGATAAAACTGGATAGGCTGAAAAAACTCGGTGCATCCATTCTGCTACTGATTGCGCTCCAATCCGGATTGGGCATTTCCAATGTCCTGCTCGGGCTACCATTGGCTGGTGCCGTGTTGCATAACGCAGTTGCAATGATGCTGGTGATCACTTTGGTCCTATTGAACTTCAGACTACGCGAACAGCGAACCTGACGGTTCTTGCCTCCGACATTCCTCCTATCTGGAACCTCTTCCCGGTCTGATTTCCGCCATGACATCAACCGTGACAAGGTTCTTATCTGCCTGCTCGAACTTCAACGTAAGCGGCACAGACTTTCCAGCTTTAAGCGGAGACTTAAGTCCGACCAATGTCAGGTGATAGCCATGCTCGCTGGTCATGTCAGCACGGGTATTAGCCGACAACTCCACATTCGGCACTGTAATTGTCTTCATCATGCCCCCCTTGTGCAACATAGTACGAAGCTCTACCACCTTTGATTTCGGACTTGAAGCGCCAACCAAAAGCGCAGATTGTTTGCTGGTAATGTACATGTACACATTTGCCGTATCTTTTCCAGGCGCGGTGGCAAATGCCCAAGCACCGTCGATCTGAATATCCGCCGCATATACGCCAAAGCTGAACAGCAGTCCTGCCACCAATCCGGCAACTCTGTAACATTCGGAATGCAACTTACTCATGATGTTTCCTCCACTTTAAGAAAATTTTATAAAGCAACTGACCCACTCTAAGGTAGCCAACCCTTCCGACTCGCTCCATTCGCCTGACGATATATTTACTTTGGTGGGCGCGACTTGTGGAATTTTATGACTGATTCTCCAGAAAAAGGCAGCAATGCACCTTCAATCTCCTTGCCATCGCCAACCAAGTCTGCCAATGAGACTTTTCGTAATTTTTCCAGGAATAACTCCAACGCTTCATCAAGCAAGCAATTCAGTTTGCATACATCAGAAATTACGCATTGATTTGATACTGAATTAAAACATTCGACCAGGTCAAAATCATCCTCTGTGGCTTGCAACACCATCTCGACGTTAATTTCTTCAGGCGGAAGCGCCAAACGCACCCCACCATTGCGGCCCCGCACGCTTTCGATCAATCCAACCTTTGTTAACTGATGAGATATCTTCACCAGGTGATTTTTCGAAATATCAAAGCGATTACTGACTTCTTGAATGGTGACCAGTTTATCGGTACACATGGCCAAATACATCATTAGCCGAAATCCCAAATCAGAATACTGAGTAAGTCTCATGTCTGTATTTCCGTCGGTGTAAGAATTATCTTGATCCGTGAAATCCAATACAAAACCATTAAGCAAACAACCCGAGTCTGGGGGTTGTGGCAAAACTCCCAACCTGCAATACCATACATGTACGAATTGTACCTCTTTCGATAGTGCCATTGTTGGCGGTATAGTTCAATCCCTTTCAAATCTCGCCGCAGCTGAAATCAATAGCCACTGCGCACACCAAACATCTACTCCATGAACATTTCCACTATTACTGTTTCGGCGACGATATTAGACGGCCTGCCGAAGAACAGTCAGCCCTACCTTTGTGGGGAATTCAGAGGGTTGCGTGACGCAACTTGATGAATTGGGACGAATAATCCACAGTGTTGCCGTCATCGGCGGCGGCCCGGCCGGTTTGATGGCGGCAGAAATACTCTCGCAGGAGAACGTGCGCGTCGACGTATACGACGCAATGCCCAGCATGGGGCGCAAGTTCCTTATGGCGGGAAAAGGCGGACTAAACATCACTCACAACGAGCCATTTGATAGGTTTCTCTCACGCTACGGCACACGTCGCACCCATATCGAGCCTCTGTTGCGAGCTTTCTCTCCGGACGTCTTGCGCGAGTGGATTCATGATCTTGGTATTACAACCTTTGTCGGCACTTCCGGCCGTGTATTTCCTGCCCATATGAAGGCTGCGCCACTACTGCGCGCATGGCTACATCGTCTGCGAGAAGATGGCATGCATTTCCATGTTCGTCATCGCTGGCAGGGATTTGATATCGACAACACGCTGAGTTTTGACACGCCTGCTGGAGGGTGTCAGATAAAGCACGACGCGGTGGTGCTGGCAATGGGCGGCGCAAGTTGGCAGGAACTTGGCTCGGATGGAGCGTGGCTACCGCTATTGGCACAACATAACATCGAAATCACTCCGTTACGCCCAGCCAACTGCGGCTTCGATGTGACATGGAGCCCCCATTTCCGCGAGCATTTTTCCGGTCAACCACTCAAGTCTGTCGCCGCCACTTTCGGTGCACTCCGTATTCCGGGTGAATGCATCATCACCGCACACGGCATCGAAGGCGGGCTGATCTATTCACTCTCAGCCGCCCTGCGCGACGAGATTGAAGCCAACGGCCATTCAACCCTGCATCTCGATCTGTTGCCGGATTGGTCGGATACCCGCGTTCGCAACGAAGTGCAACACCCGCGAGGTTCGCGTTCGCTTGGCAGCCATCTGCAAAGCCGTCTTGGGCTGAAGGGAGTGAAAGCAAACCTGTTGCGCGAGGTACTGAATGGGGAGCAGATGCACAGTCCGGCACTGCTGGCGCGGACCATCAAAGCCTTGCCGTTACGATTGATTTCGCCTCGATCTATAAGCGAGGCAATCAGCACTGCGGGTGGCGTGAAGTTTGAAGCCCTCGACCGCAACTTGATGTTGCGGCAAATGCCCGGCGTATTCTGCGCGGGCGAGATGCTGGATTGGGAAGCACCCACAGGCGGCTACCTGCTAACCGCCTGTTTTGCCAGCGGCCGGGCTGCCGGCAAGGGTGTAATGGAATGGCTGCAGCGCCCCAAGAAGACAAAGACACGGAGCTTCTGATGGGGAAAATTACACGCATACGCTACAATGCCGACACCACTTTCCACCTTGAACACCGGGCGACGTAACCGCCGTCCGTCTCTAATCATGGATTCATCGCTTCTTAAACATATTCACGTCACCTGTGTAGCACTCAGCTTCATGCTGTTTTTCTTGCGCGGCGTGTGGATGCTGCGTGATTCGTCATTGACACAATTGCGCCTGATAAAGATTGCGCCACATATCGTGGACACAACACTCCTCATCAGCGCCATCGCACTCGCCTGGCAATATGGAATTTCACCACTAGCTGCACCGTGGCTGGCTGCCAAGATTGTCGCCTTGCTGCTTTACATCGTCATCGGCTCAGTCGCGCTGAAGTACGGCAAGACTAAGCAAATCCGCCTCGCCGCCTGGCTGGTGGCACAGGCATTTTTCTTTTACATGGTGGGTGTAGCCGTAACGCACAATCCCATGCCATGGCTGTCCATTTAATTCTCATAATTATCAGCCAGTCATTAACCACTTGAATATCATGGAGATACCCACCCTTTAGGGGGATTGAGCATGAATGCATTAGCCGATACTTTTACCATCCAAGTGAATAAAGGAGATCTCATGCAAAATCCTGACGTTGATGAGGAAGGGTATTTGATTGAACCGGCAACCTGGAGCAAGGATATCGCCACAACATTCGCCAGCCAGGAAAATATCGAGTTAACGAAAGATCATTGGGATGCCATTCACTTCATGCGTGAATATTATGCAGAACATCAAATCACACCTGATGTCCGCCACGTGATGAAACATCTTGCCGAGCTGCACGGCAACGGTTCGCGCAACAAGATATTTGAGTTATTTCCGTACGGATATGTGAAACAGGCGTGCAAGATAGCGGGCATGAAACGCCCAAGAGCGTGGAGTACGGGATGATTTTGGATGGCTTCAAATAAAGAACCGGTCACTCCGATTCCATTTCTGCATTAATCGCCTGCCTGCTTGAAGGCGATGAATAATGCCCATAGACCGAGCAACACATACCAGATCAGCGACCATTCGGGCAGACCAAGGGTGAGGAATGTCCAACCCTTTTCCGCACATTCGCCGGAGCCGTGCATCAACTCCTGCCACACCTCCGCCAAGGGGAAATTCTGCAGCATGTAATCCAGACCGGGGCCGCAGGCGGGCACTTGGTCTTTCGGCAGGTGTTGCAGCCAGATGTGGCGCGATGCGGTCGCCACACCGCCCAAGGCGAACAGCGCAATCAAGGTTGCGTAGATACGGCTGCCAAAACGGCTGGCATTATGCGCGGCAGCAATGAGAAACAGCATGCCTACAGCGATAAAAATGACCCGCTGCAACATGCACAATGGGCAAGGTTCCTCACGCAGAACATATTGCAGATACAAGGCGGCAGAAAACAGCCCCCCCACCGCCAGCGCCCCAGCCAAGTACAACCAACGATTGGAAAGTTTATTCAGGTGTTGCAGCACGTTATTCAGTCTCATCGATCCATGTCGCTTGAATCGCCTCGAGCACCTTCTCGCCACCGTGACTGTGGTCATCATCGAAGTCATCCAGCCCGACCACAAAATTATGCAGGTCGACAAAGTTAACCTTGAGCGGATCGATATCGGGGTGTTTCTCGGCTAGCGAGATCGCAATTTCCTGTACATCTTTCCATTTCATTTGCTGTGTCCTTCCTTCGCCATATTGATTGAGTATTTTGGAATCTCGATCACCAGCTCCTGCTTTCCGACCAGCGCCTGGCAGCTCAGGCGCGAGTTGGCTTCCAGGCCCCACGCTTTGTCCAGCATATCCTCCTCCAGTTCAGTGGCTTCCGCCAGACTATCAAATCCCTCGCGAACGATGACATGACAGGTGGTACAGGCACAGGATTTCTCGCAGGCGTGCTCAATCTCGATACCGTGCTCGAGAAGAGCATCACAAATGGATTTGCCTTCTTGTTCATCGAACAGTGCACCCTTGGGGCATAATTCCTCGTGTGGTAGAACAATTATCTGTGTCACTTCAATTCTCCAGTTCGGACATCTTGCGCCCTTTCAATGCACGGGCCACGCTCTGATCCATGCGCTTCTGGGCAAAACCGACGGTTGCCTGATTCAGCACATCGATACCGTGCTTGATGGCGCTATGATCACTAACATCCACTACGCTACGCAAGTTATCCATGCATGTTCGAATCTGCTTGATCTCCGTTTCGCCCAGCAGTGCGCCATCCTGCGCCAGCGCATTCTCCACTGCTTCCAGTAATTGGCGCGCTTCGGTTTGCTGCTCACGCAGGGCACGTGCCAGCATGTCGTCACGCGCGTGCTGGTTGCCATCCTGCAACATGCGCGTGATGTCATCCTCATGCAAACCGTAAGCAGGCCTGACCGCCACCGCCGCTTCCACTCCGCTGTTCGTCTCGCGCGCCGATACACTGAGCAAGCCATCGGCATCGACCTGAAACGTGACGCGAATACGTGCCGACCCTGCCACCATGGGCGGAATGCCGCGCAGTTCGAACTTCGCCAGCGAACGGCAGTCGCTCACCAGTTCGCGCTCACCCTGCACCACATGAATGCTTAGCGCCGTCTGCCCATCCTTGTAGGTGGTGAACTCCTGCGCGCGTGCACTGGGAATCGTGCTGTTGCGCGGCATGATTTTCTCGACCAGACCGCCCATGGTCTCGATTCCCAGACTGAGCGGAATAACGTCCAGCAGCAACCAGTCATCTTCGCTGCGGTTGCCCGCCAGTACATTGGCCTGAATCGCCGCACCGAGTGCCACCACCTTGTCCGGGTCAAGATTGGTCAACGGCGTCTGTTTGAAGAATTCGGCGACTGCACGCTGCACCTGCGGCATGCGTGTTGAACCACCCACCATGACCACACCCTTGACCTCATCGACACTCAACTTGGCGTCACGCAGGGCGCGCCGGGTCGGTTGCAGAGTGCGCGTCAACAAGTTCTGCGTCATTACATAAAAATCATCGCGCGTCAGCGCGAAATCAACCAGCTCGCCCCCGCTCAACACAGCAGTAATTTGTGTCTGTACATACTCACTCAACTGCTCCTTGGCTGCACGCGCATGGGTCAGCAGCAAACGCGTGTCGTTCGCGCTCAATTGCGACAGGCCGGACTTCTCCAGTACCCAGCAATAAATGCGCTGATCGAAATCGTCACCGCCCAAAGCCGAGTCACCGTTGGTGGCCAACACTTCAAACACACCCTTGGACAGGCGCAGGATGGAAATATCGAACGTACCACCCCCCAGGTCATACACCGCATACACCCCTTCGGATGCGTTATCCAGCCCATAAGCGATGGCGGCCGCGGTCGGTTCGTTGATGAGCCGGAGTACGTTAATCCCTGCCAGCCTTGCGGCATCCTTGGTTGCCTGCCGCTGCGCATCGTCGAAATAGGCAGGTACCGTGATAACCGCACCGACCAGCGCGCCACCGAGTGAGCGTTCGGCTCGATCGCGCAATATTTTGAGAATTTCGGCGGAGACTTCGACCGGGCTCTTCACACCTGCGACCGTGCGTAGTTGCAGCATGCCGGGCGCATCGACCAAACGATAGGGCAAATCCACCACATCGCCGACATCCTTCAGCCCACGCCCCATGAAACGTTTGACCGACAAAATGGTGTTCTGCGGGTCTGTGTTCTGTGCGGTCTGCGCGGGCAGGCCCACCTGCACCGATCCATCTGCCGCGTAACGCACCACCGAAGGTAACAATGCTGCACCATCGTCATCGTTCAACACCACACTGATGCTGTTGCGCACCGTTGCCACCAGCGAATTGGTCGTCCCTAGATCGATGCCAACAGCAAGGCGGTGCTGGTGGGGCGCGGCACTCAGGCCGGGTTCGGAGATTTGTAGTAATGCCATATCAGGAATCCAGTTCGTCGAACGCGGCGCCAATTTCCTCCGCGACTTTTTCCATAAATTTCAACTTGCGCACAAGCCCGGAGGCGGTTGCGTAATCCTGTTTCTCATCCAGCTCCAACGCGAGTTTCTGTTGCAGTTCACTCACTGTTTGCTTTACCTGCGCCTCCATCTCATCCAATGCCGCCATGTCTTTATTCTGCCGCGCCGCCTCCAGCACCTCGCGCAATTCCATCTGCTGCATCAGGAAATCGAGCGGCATCGCGGTGTTCGTATCTTCCTGCGTATCCACCCCGTGCAGCGACAATAGATAACGCCCACGCGCCAGCGGTGAGTGCAAGGTCTGATACGCCTCGTTCACACGTGTCGCCCACTGCATGGAAAGACGCTGCTCGGACTGGAACAGATGTGAGAATTTGTCGGGGTGGACCTGGGTTTGCAGCGCGCGGTAGTGTTGTTCGAGTGCGTTACTGTCAATCTGAAAACGAAGCGGCAGGTTAAAGAGAGCAAAATAATCCTGCTGAAAATCGGTACTGATGGGTAACATCAATCTGTTCTCGTCAAAAACCAGAACCATTTAGCCACGGAAGAATACGGACGAACACCGATAAATAATCTGTGAAGATCCACATTCATCCGTGGTCAATGCGTTTTTCAAACCTTGAAACTTTCACCACAACCGCAAGTGTCCTGTACGTTCGGGTTGTTGAACTTGAAGCCCTCATTCAGCCCCTCGCGCGTGTAATCCAGCTCCATGCCGTCGATGTAGGGCAGACTTTGGGGATCGACCAGCAAGGTCACGCCATGACTAGTGATCTGCAGATCGTCTTCTGCTGCGGCATCCGCAAATTCCAGTTTGTAAGCCATGCCGGAGCAGCCGCTGGTGCGAACACCCAGACGCAAACCGACCCCCTTACCTCGTTTGGACAGAAAATCCTGCACGTGTTTTGCCGCGCTCTCGGTCAGAGTAATGCCCATGCCAATCTCCTATTTATTCGCGTTGCAGGCGGCGGTCTCCACCATCGCGCCATGTTTGGATTTGTAATCCGCCACTGCTGCCTTGATTGCGTCTTCCGCCAGAATCGAGCAGTGAATCTTCACCGGCGGCAAAGCCAGTTCCTCGGCGATGTGCGTGTTTTTGATTGCCAGTGCCTGATCCACCGTTTTACCCTTGACCCACTCGGTCACCAGCGAACTCGACGCGATAGCCGAACCGCAACCATAGGTCTTGAATTTCGCATCTTCGATCACGCCATCCTTGCCGACCTTGATCTGCAACTTCATCACATCGCCGCAGGCAGGCGCACCGACCATGCCGGTGCCGACAAACTCATCACTCTTGTCCATCGAACCGACGTTACGCGGGTGTTCGTAGTGGTCCAGTACTTTTTCGCTGTATGCCATGATAGTTCACTCCTTTCAGTTGCTGTTAGCCGTTAGCTTCCAATTACTAGGGTTTTGTCTTGCGAGCGGCTAACGTCTGATAACTGTTTCTCAATGTGCAGCCCACTGCACCGAATTTAAATCAACACCTTCCTTGAACATATCCCACAGCGGCGACAACTCGCGCAGCTTGCTGATCTTGTTGTGTAGCAGACTGATGGCGTAATCCACTTCTTCGACGGTGGTGAAACGACCGACAGTAAAGCGGATCGAGCTGTGTGCCAACTCGTCGTTGCGCCCCAATGCACGCAACACGTAAGACGGTTCCAGACTGGCCGAGGTACAGGCCGAACCGCTGGATACCGCAATGTCCTTGATCGCCATGATCAGCGACTCACCTTCGACGAAATTGAAGCTCACGTTCAGATTGTGCGGCACGCGGCGTTCCATATCACCATTGAGATACACCTCTTCCATGTCCGACAACCCCGTCCACAGGCGGTCGCGCAACATGCGGACACGCTCATTTTCAGTCGCCATCTCCTCCTTGGCGATGTGAAACGCCTCACCCATGCCGACGATCTGGTGTGTTGCCAGGGTGCCGGAGCGGAAGCCGCGCTCATGCCCGCCACCGTGCATCTGTGCTTCCAGACGCACGCGCGGTTTGCGCCGCACGTAGAGTGCACCAATCCCTTTCGGACCGTACGTCTTGTGCGCGGAAAAACTCATCAGATCGACTTTCAGCTGTTGCAGGTCAATCACCACTTTGCCGGTCGCCTGTGCCGCATCGACATGCAGCAGTACGCCCTTCTCGCGGCAAAGCTCACCGATGGCGGAGATATCCTGGATCACACCGATCTCGTTGTTCACATACATCACTGACACCAAACTGGTATCGGAGCGGATCGCCGCCCGCAATTTGTCCAGATCGATCAGTCCGTTCGGCTCTGGTGCCAGATAGGTCGCACTGAAACCCTGCCGCTCCAGTTCGCGCACAGTGTCGAGGATGGCTTTGTGTTCGGTCTGCACCGTGATGATGTGCTTGCCCTTGCTTGCGTAGAAATTGGCCGCACCCTTTAGCGCCAGATTGTTGGACTCGGTCGCGCCGGAAGTCCACACAATCTCCTTCGGGTCGGCATTAATCAGCGCCGCCACCTGCGCCCGTGCATGTTCCACTGCCGCTTCCGCCTCCCAGCCGTAAGCGTGCGAACGCGAAGCCGGATTACCAAATTTTTCAGTCAAATAAGGAATCATCGCGGCCGCCACACGCGGATCCACCGGGGTGGTAGCGGAATAATCCATATAGATTGGAAGTTTCATTTTTGTAGCCATTTTCTGATTTCCTCAAGCCGCAATGGGCGCACTTGTTACCCGTTGCGACATCACAATCTTGGCAACGTTGGGCGCTTCATTCTTCACCTGCCCGTTGACCACTTGCTGCAAACTGACTTGGTGCAGATACTCATAGATACGGTCGCTCAATTCCATCCACAACTCATGGGTAGAACACGGCTTTCCATCCATGCAAGTGCCAGTGCGTCCGCAGTTGGTGGCATCCAGTGGCTCATCCACTGCCAGCACTATTTCTGCGATCGATATTTTGTTGGCAGGCCTGGAAAGACAATAGCCACCGCCGGGTCCGCGAACACTGGCCACGATATTGTTTTTGCGCAGTTTGGCAAACAATTGTTCGAGATATGACAGGGAAATCCGCTGCCGTTCACTGATTGCGGCCAGTGTGATCGGCCCTTTGCCGCCACGCTGGGTCAAATCCACCATCGCCGTTACTGCAAACCTGCCTTTTGTCGTCAAACGCATCGCTATACCTCCCGAGAAAGTTAGAGGCCATCGCCCCTACCGGACAAACATCACTCACTGGCCGGTCAGGCAGGAATCATAGGATGTCCTATTGTTTTAGTCAACTATCTTGTTCAAGTAGTTTGGATCGAACTTGTCTGCGGTTGCCTGCTCGTCTTCCAGCCGTACGCCCATCTTTTCAAGCTGTTGCAGGATGAGTTCGATGCGCTGATCGACTGTGACACTGTGTCCGATCAAACCATGCAGCGCTTTGGCAACCGGGTCGTTCTGATCGTTGCTGATGCCGTAGGCATTGAATCCTGTGCTCTTCTGGGCGTCATCCAGGATGCGTGCAGGGATCCCGGCAGCTGTCGCCCCCGCCGGGACATCTTTCACCACGACCGCGTTAGAGCCGATTTTCGCACCGGCGCCAATACGAATAGGGCCCAGTATCTTTGCTCCCGCCCCCACTACAACCCCGTTGTCCAGCGATGGATGGCGTTTGCCTTCCTGCCATGAAGTGCCTCCCAATGTCACACCGTGATACAGCGTCACATCGTCGCCGATCTCGGCGGTTTCGCCGATCACTACACCCATCCCGTGATCGATGAAGAAGCGCCGCCCGATGGTCGCGCCCGGGTGGATCTCGATTCCGGTAAGCCCGCGCGCGATGTGCGAGGTGAAGCGCGCCAGCCATAGGAATCCGGCGCGCCACAACTTGTTGGACAGGCGGTGCAGGATGCGCGCATGCAACCCCGGATAGCAGGTCAGCACTTCGAAGGTGGTGCGCGCCGCCGGGTCGCGCTCGAATACGCTGGCGATATCTTCTTTAATGTTCTTGAACATCCGTATGATCTTCCAGATAACGTTTTTTCAGGCGCGCATTGTACGCGGTCGCAACACTCAGGATACCGCGCAGGATATTGATCTCTTCATCCTCCAGCCGAGTTCTGGAGAACAGCCGCCGCAAACGCTGCATCAGCCGCGCCGGGTTCTGCGTAGTGAAAAATCCTATCTCAATCAACGTCCTTTCCAGATGTGCATACAGCCCTTCCACCCGCTCGTGCGGCGCCGGTTGAATCTCGCACACCGCCGGTGCAAAGGATTGCGCCGCGAGCGCCAACTCATAAACCATAATCTGCACCGCAGCCGCCACGTTGAGCGAGGAGAAATCCGGGTTGGTCGGGATATTCACTCCCAGGTGCGCCTTGCCCATCTCCTCGTTGGTCAGACCGGACATCTCGGTGCCAAACAACAAGGCAACCGGATGCGAAACCGCTTCCTGCAAGACCTGGGATATCGCCTCGCGCGGAGATTTAACTTCGATAGAGATGTCGCGCAGCCGCGCCGTCATCGCCACCGTGAACACCACGCCCTGCAAGGCCTCATCCACCGACCCGCACACTGTCGCATGCTGCAACACATCATCCGCCCCCGCCGCCATCGCCGTGGCCTGCGCATCGGGAAAATGGCGCGGATTGACAAGGTACAGATAACGCAGCCCCATGGTCTGCATCGCCCGCGCCGCCGCGCCAATGTTGCCGGGATGGGTGGTATGACTGAGCACCACACGGACATTATCCAAAGGATTAGGTTTATTCAAAAGGTAATACCAACTAGAATGTCAGCCCTGATTTTATCGCTCATTAAGCCCGAAGACCTTCACACAACGTAGTGAACGCAGTAGTTGAGCGGTGGTCTTTCATTTAAAAGGTCGTTTTATGCACCCCATGCTGAACATCGCGGTGAAGGCCGCGCGTCGCGCCGGCAATCTCATCCACCGTGCCGCCGACAATATCGATCATCTCACTGTGACCAAAAAGTCGCATGCGGATTACGTCAGTGAGGTCGATCGTGCCGCCGAACACATCATCGTGCAGGCCTTGCTGGAAGCTTATCCGACCCACGCGATTCTAGCAGAAGAGGGTGGCGCCCAAGGCGAGTCGGAGTATCTGTGGATCATCGATCCGCTCGACGGTACCACCAATTTTCTGCATGGCGTGCCGCAGTACGCGGTCTCCATCGCGCTACAACACAACGGTGTGCTCACTCAGGCCGTTGTCTATGATCCGACCAAAAATGACCTGTTCACCGCCACGCGAGGGCGCGGTGCATTCCTCAACGACAAGCGCCTGCGCGTAAGCAAGCGCAAAGAACTGACAGATAGCCTGATCGGTACCGGTTTCCCTTATACCCGTTTCGAACACATGGATGCCTACATGGCGATTTTCCGTGATCTGATGCAGAACAGCGCCGGTCTGCGCCGCCCCGGTGCCGCCTCGCTCGATCTGGCCTGGACGGCGGCCGGGCGTTACGACGGTTTCTTCGAGACCGGGCTCAAGCCATGGGATATCGCGGGTGGCGCGCTGCTCATTTCAGAGGCGGGCGGCATTGTCAGCGACCTCGCGGGCAATCAGAACTATCTGGCCAGCGGGCACGTCTGTGCCGGCAACCCGCACATCCACGAACAATTGCTGAAATTGATCGCGCCACACCTGACCGCAGAGCTGAAGGGTTGAGCACCTCGGCTCACTTGTTGTCCTCGTCCACCGCCAGCTTGAGCATCTCGTAGATATCCGGAATAGCGGCGCTTACCCGATTCCAGTTCGGGATGAGCGGCGTACCCATCGGATTCTCCATGAATACCTGCGCCGCCATCGCGATGGCGCGGGTGAACGCCTCGACCGCCTTCGCCTCCTCATGCCGATCGAAGGCCAACCCGTTGATCATCGCATCCGACTCGTACTTCAACAGCGTATCCTCAGCCTGGCGCAGATAAGTCACACTCAACGAGCGAAACAGGCTTTCCGAGAACACCGCACCATCCGAAGCCAGCGTGCGGAATATCGACTTGCAGATATCCACCGCCATCTTCATCAGGCCTTTCTCCGCGTCCTCCGCCGAAAGCATCTGATGCTTATGTTCGTAGGTCGTAGCGATATCCACCTGGCATACCCGGTACGGTGAATAGTTGCGGTACACCTCGGCCAGCGAACCCACCTCAAGCCCCCAGTCCGACGGGATGCGATTGGTCCGCGCCAGATCAGTGCTCATGCTGAACTCACCTGCCAGCGGATAGCGGAAGCTGTCCAGAAAGGCGAGGAAACCGTGGTAACCGGTCAACTGCTGGAGTGACCGCACCAGCGGCGTCACCAGCAAGCGCGTCACGCGCCCGTTCATCTTGTTGGTCACCCGGCTGTAGTACCCCTTGCAGAACACGTAATTCAGACTCGGACTGGCAATCGGATAACACAGCCGCGCGAGCAGCGCCCGATTGTAGGTGATGATGTCGCAATCATGCAGGGCGATCACGTGTGATTTGGCGCGCGCCAGCACATAACCGTAAGAGAGCCAGGCCGAACGCCCCTTACCCTGAGGCCCGGGATCCAGCCCGTTGCGTTTGAGCGTCTCGTACACCTCGCTGATACGTTTTCCCTTGTTGTGGATGATCTTCACCTCCGCCGGGATCGGCGCCATAAATTCACGCACACGCTTGAAGTCATCCTCCGATGCCTGATCGAGCGCAAGCACGATCTCGTTCAGGTATTTCACCTTGGTCAGCTCCTGCACGATGCCCGGCATCGCCGGCCCCTCAAATTCGGAGTACAGGGCCGGCAACACCAGCGAGATCGGCCGGTTCCTGGAAAAACCGAGCAGTTCAGACTCCAGCCGCTCCAGCGACGGCTGGCCCAGCTGGTGCAGCGTGGTGATGATGCCGCTCTGGAAAAAGTCAGACATGGCAATCCCCGTTCAAAGATGTTCAATATCGTCCGGCGCCTTTTCCGGGATGTCTTCGGAGAATTTTTGCTCAACGACCCGACGTGCCGTATCGATACCACCCACGCCGAAGGCAATGGCAAGCGCCACCACGATGCCGCCAAACAAGATGGAGAACGCAGCGAGCACGATGTTGGTCGCAATCTGCAACTGCTCCATCACCATGGCCAGAATCATCAGCATCAACAGCACACGTATCGTTTCGGCAAGCGGCCGCGCGTAGTGATAACCGCTGTTCGCCATCGCAATCAGCACCGCCCGGCTGATAAAACTGGTAAACAGGTAACCAATCGCGAGAATGACCGCTGCCGAAAATACGCGCGGCAGATAGCTGAAGAACTGCGCCACCAGCGTGTCAATAGCCGCGACATTGAGTGCGCCCAGACCGGCCATCAGCGTGACGATAATCAATATCCAGAACACGACCCCGCCCAACACGGCGGACGGCTTCAGCCACAAATCGCCCTTGCGCATCAACGAGGTAAAGCCCATGCGGTCAGACCAGCTATCGAACTTGATCGCCAGCAGAAATTTCACCAGCAGCACGCGCAACAGCTTGGCCAGCAGAATACCGAGCAGCAGGATCACCAGCATAGCCAGCAGGTTGGGCACGAATGCCATGAATTTGGCAAACACCTCTTGCAACGGCTCCAGCATCAGATTCAAAAAGTCCCTCATGATCTTCTCCTTACAGGGTTATTTCCAACACTTGCGCAAGTAATCCTTGCCGTTCTCAAATTCCAGACAAAGCTTTTCGATTTCCGCCTCCGCCTCGTACTGTTCCAGGCTATCGACCTGAAGCACAAACGAAGCGGTCTTGCCGATATACAGCGGCAGCAGCGACTTGAGCAGGTGCTCCGCCGGCAGCCGCTTCAGGTGGAAAGCGATGGCATAGTCGTAAATGATTCGCGTCCACAGCGCGGGAGGAAAATGGAATTTCGCATCCTCCAGCGTACCCAGCTGTTCAATCTCTTTTAAGTCGCCCGCACCGAGGATGCCGCTCCATATCTCACGCAAATTCAGCAATCCCTCGCGAAACAGCGCAAGCATGCGCGTGGTATTTACATTCACATGTTCAAGTCCGACTGTATATTCGAAACCAAATGTCGGCACCGACTCGGAATCGTGCACCGGTATCCACACCTCGGCATAGTCCTCCATCAGATGGAAGGTTGCGCTGACTACCTGATACAGCATGTTGCCAAGATCGGCACCGGGATCTTTGGCATCATGGATCTTGGCGCCAAGAAATGATTGCGCAACCTTGAAGCCATTGGCGATGGCCGTGGTGGTCATCCAGATATCGATACCGAAACGGGCCACATCCGTATCCCACACATCCTTGGTCAGATAGAACTGCGCCAGCTTGCCGGAAAAACCGAAATCGCCACCGATGGGCTGGCGTACCTGTTTACCGTACAGCGCGCGGGTGAACGGATAGACGATGCTGTTGGTGATGGTGCCGTCGAACTTGTGGCGATGATAGAGCGGCGCGACATAATCAAAATCACCTCGCAACACCGGCGTAAGCAGAAGCTCGATCCATTCCGGAGTGATACTCCTGAGGTCGGAATCGACCACCACACAAGCCTTGGCATCCAGTGCCTGTGCCACCTCGAATACTGCACGGAAAGCACTGCCCTTGCCGGGGATTCCAGAGTATGGAAACGCCATCTTGAGCACGGGTTCGACACGGTGATGAAGCAGGATCGTGCCGAAATCGGCGATGGAAGTATTTTGCACAACCGCCATGGTGCCATCGCTGGAACCACCGTCGGAGTTGACGATGACAGCCTTGAGCTCCGGAAAGTATTTGGCCAAGCCGGCCTGCACGGCGCGCACCACATGGCCGATGGTGCGCGCGCTATTGAAGCTGGGGATGCCGACAACGATATCAGCCTTCCCGAACTGTGCGATCTGCTGATGAATATCAGCCCTGAGCGTAACTGCATCCATGGCTTGAAGTACCTCCCTGGCTACATTCACCTTACCACGATAAGGATATGCCTGCCGCCCGTTTGTCCAACCTCAGCAACTGCATGTCCATCACGTTAGTGCCGCTTGGCCCGGTGATGAGATGACCGTGTTCTCCACATTTCTCGTCATAACGCCGGAAGAAGTTGTAGGAATCGTTGGCATCGAGATATTGCTGCGGATCGATACCCGTCTCACGCGCCCTTGCGGCGGTTTGACCATCGACCTGCGCCCCGGCGGCATCAGTAGGACCATCACTGCCGTCGGTGGCGGCGGAGAGCAACGTCACCCCATCCATCCCTTCGACCGCCAGCGCAAAAGCCAGCGCAAATTCCTGGTTGCGCCCTCCCTTACCCGCGCCGTGCACAGTGACGGTGGTCTCGCCGCCGCAGAGCAGGAAGCGGCGCTCACCCTCAGCCATCTCACTCAATTCTGTACGCGCGATCTGTGCCAGCCACTGCGCCGCGTCGCGTGCCTCGCCCTGCAGTTCCGCGCTGATGATCCGGGTGTTGAACCCGAGCTGCCGCGATGCTGCCGCCGCCGCTTCCAGCGCCAGCCCGAGCGCGCCGACGATCACGTTGCGTGTATGCGCAAAACAGCGCTCGTCCGCCTTCGCCGTCTCGTCGAGTTGTCCGTCCGCACCCTGCTGCAGATACGCCATCACGTGCGGCGGCATCCTGTCGCGCATGCTGTATTTCGCGATCACCGCCAGCGCATCGGCGAATGTCGAGCCATCCGCTGCGGTTGGCCCGGACGCGATCACATCAAGACGGTCGCCGATCACATCCGACAACAGCAGCGTGAGCACCTGTGCCGGGTAAGCCGCCTGCGCCAGCCTGCCGCCCTTGATCGCGGAAAGATGCTTGCGCACCGCGTTCAATTCGTCGATGGAGGCACCCGCCCGCAACAACAGGCTGGTCGTATCCTGCTTGTCCTGCAAGGTCAATCCTGCGGGCGGCGCAACCAGCAGTGCGGAAGCACCGCCCGACAACAGACAAACCACCAGCGTCTTGTCATCGGCGGCGTGCACCATATTCAGAATGCGCAGCGCGCCCGCCGCGCCCGCCGCGTTCGGCACCGGGTGTGCCGCCTCCACTTGTTCGATGCTCTTCAGTGGCAGTGTGTGGCCATCTTTCACCACGATCAGTCCGGCCGCAATACCGTCACCGAGCAGCGTCTCCACCGCCTGCGCCATGCGCGCCGTGGCCTTGCCGCCACCAACGACAAGGATGCGTTCGAATGTGCCGAGATCGTAATCGGCATCCGCCACCCGCAGATGACCGTCTGCGACCCTGACCCGCCGTAGCACTGCATGGTACGGATCAACGGCTGCCAGCGCAGCATCGAATATCTCGCGCAACATCCCATTTTCGTTTACGGCCAGCAGGCGCAGCACTGCTTCGTTCCAGCCGGCAGGGCCGGGCAACTGCGTCCTGATGAGTCCCGCCATATCGATGCGTGCATCGTGGCTGCCGTCATCGTGCTTCACCAGCACCGGCTGATCGACCGCCTGCAGCATTTGCAAATCGTTCAGGCTGTCCCCCAGCCCGAGGCTTTTCACCGTACCAAAC